>JAFGQA010000248.1 GCA_016935885.1 Phycisphaerae bacterium
ATCACAGTTCATATCGACACTACAGGCCCTCCCGGATGAGGGCCGATAGGACACATCAGAAAGGAAAACCACGCTAATCAATTACGGCTATGGGAAGGAATATTACCAGTGGATGACGGCGGTGCGCAACGGAATCGATGGCTGCAATGGCGGGCTCCCTGCCGTGCTTGATGCGATAACTGACGCGTGGAAGGAGAGGATGGTCCGCTACCATCTGGCGGACGTCTTCGGCCGTTACTTGCTTCCGGTCGAAAGGCGCCCCATCTTGGCTCGGCAATTCGTCGAGAGATACGGCGCGAAACTGAGGCCGCCTTTCCAGCCCAGAAACCCAGAGCTATATGGCGGCGAGATCGAGATGCTGATCAAGCGGTATCTTCTCATGCGAGAGGGCTTATCAGCTGCTGTGCGGCAGGCGATCGAGATGCAGCCGCAGGCAGGTCGGACACTACGGCTCTAACCGAGCGCGGCGACGGTTGTCCGTCACGGAAAGCTTCGAAACGAGGGAATTCCGCATGGGACCGGACTTCAACAAGCGGCTACACCCACAACTCCCGCTAATACCGGCGAAGCCGCAACCCGAACTGCCGCACATTCCAGCGCTCAAGCCCGCCCTCGAACGACCTCCCAGGCTCCCTCCGGAACCACTGCTGAAGTCATGCCCTGAACCAGCGCCGCTGATTAGGTGCTGCGAACCCCTCTGTCCAGGACACATGCGCGCGGGGGAGTCTTGTCCGCGAACGCGGCACTTCTGCGCCGACGTAGGCTGTCCCGGACACCCGCTTCCCGCGTCCAAGTGCCAGCCGAAGCTCTACTTCTGCGCAGTGCCCGGTTGTACGGGTCACATCAGAGCGCACGAGAGCTGCCTTTTCTTCTGCCGCACCACGGGCTGCCCTGGGCATCGTCACGCGGGCGCAATCTGCCCTGTACTGCCCGGTCTTCGGTAGTAGAGACGGCTGCGGTTGGAGAAAGCCCATGATCGCAAGCAGCCACGTCTGACGCATTCGCGAAATTGCAGGCGGAACTAGGACGGCACCGCTCACGTCGTACTCGATGCGTCAAGGCCGACTTCGCGGGGCCACAGGTGGACACGCTTACGCTCCGGCGATGGCCCAGTCCCTGTTTGTGCGGTTTTGTGAAACCTCGCAACGCGTCCTGCTGCTATTCTGGCGCGGCTGTGTATGGTGGCGCTTACGGAGGCGCGGTATATGTCTGTCACAGAACAAGTACTGTTGGCGCGCGCATACTCGTTTGCGCAGGGCGTGAGCACCATTCACTATCTGATGCGCGAAGGGGCAAAGGGTTGTACGGGTGACATCAGCGCCGTGCCGATACCACTGGAACCGCCGTATGAAGCGGTGGACCCTTCCTCGCGACCGTACCACGCCGCGCGACGCGGCAGCGATGCCAGTTTAGTGATAGAGCACCCAGAGGACTTTGTCCGCCTTAAAATCTGGATATCACCGGAACAGCGGTCGCAGTGGATCCGATCCGAGTTGTTTCTTAAGCTCCTGTATGGGCTACACCGACGCGCCGCCTTCGAGATACTCGGAAACTCGGAGTCAATACTGTTTTACTTCGTGTGCCACCGTGACGAGGCACCTATTGTCCTCGCGGCGTTCGGTGCCCAATTTGAGCTGTGCACCTTGTCACTAGCGCCCACCGACGGATACCAGCTCGTTGGGCTTGTCGACGCCGGCGCTCAACTCGCATTTCGCGACTACTTCCCGTCGCCGCCCTACTCCCGACTGCTAACCCGCCCAGACGAACTGGTTCGCAGCCCCTACCTGACGCTGCTTACCGCTCTGGCGGCCTTGCCATCGCACGCACTGGGGTTGTATCAGGTGGTATTCGAGCCGACCGCGCCCGATCACAATTGGCACCGCAACGTCGAACTGCTTCAGGACCGCGAGTACCAGGCTGGTGCCGCTCCAGGGTTGACGATTTTCCAGCGCTATGGGCAACAAGCGCCATCGGTTGACCTGCGGCACATGGCAATGGACCTTGTGCTGAAGGCGCACAACGACAAACCGTTCTTTGCCGCTGGCCTTCGGATTGCGGTTTGCGATCCACAGCAACGCGCTGCTCATTGGCTGCGGTCGGTCGCCGTGGCTGCACATTGTCTCCAGCACGGTGGCCGCCCACTAAACTACATCACGGAACAAAATTATAGCGCGGTCCTAGGATCCGTGGAACTAGCCAAGATGTTCTCTCACATCAGGGCTTATCGTCATGGTTTCTTGGTTAACTCCGCTGAGTTAACCAGCATGGTCCATATCCCACCGCCGCAGAACCTGGAGCACATTGAGAACATCGTGCCGCTACTGGAGACGTTACCGTCATCACCGTCGCTCAGCCAGGGAACGCTCGTTGGAACCTGCGCCTGGGCGGACGACGTCCAAGAGGTACGGATCCCCCAACACGTGCGATCCAAGCACACACACGTCATCGGGGGAACCGGAACGGGAAAATCCACCCTGCTTGAGTGGGGTATCCTGCAGGACATCGAACGCGGACACGGCGTTGCCGTACTGGACCCGCATGGTCGGCTGGTGCAGCGGCTGTCACGTCTGATTCCTATGGAGCAGGCAGAGAGGGTGATCTACTTCGATCCGGGAGATCCAGAGTGGGTACCGATTTGGAACCCGCTTCGCTGTGGAGCGGCCGTGGGCCACAGCAGAATCGCCGACGACCTTGTTGGCGCGTTCAAGAGCTTCATGAGCGGCTGGGGAGATCGACTTGAGCATCTTCTACGCCATGCCTTCTTTGCCGTGCTGCATTTACCGGATGGCTCTTTACTTGACGTATCGGACTTGCTCCGCAAGAAGTCGGCCGACAGTCGCCACATCCGTCAGCAACTTGAGAACGTCCTTGTCAACGAAGTGGCTCGTCGGTTCTGGCGTGAGGATTTCGATGGTTACGGTCAGCCCGATCTCTCCCCGCCACAACACAAGCTAAGCAAGCTACTGGCCTCCGAAACGGTCGGCGCAATGCTATCGCAGCATCACTCGGCGATCAACTTCCATTCCATCATGGACGCTGGCCATATTCTGCTACTGGATCTGTCTACTATTGGAACGGAGGCTCGTGAGATCCTCGGATGCTTCATGCTGTCGTTGCTACATCTGACCGCATTGGGGCGCGGCAGCGGCCCCGGACATCAGAACCGGCCATTTCACATCTACTGCGACGAGGCTCATCGGTTCTTGACAGATTCAGTCGAGGACCTTATTGCGGAGACACGTAAGTTCGACGTATCGCTGACACTGGCGCACCAGTACATGAGCCAGTTCGGCACACGGAAGACGGACGCGCTTTCTGGAGTGGGATCCACCATAATATACCGGGTCGACCGTCGCGACGCGCAATACCTGCGCAAGGACTTGCAAGGACGCGTTGACGTCGAAGATCTATCCACGCTGGACGTTGGTAGCGCGATTGTACGCATCGGCAATGAGATTACCCGGGTCCGGACGCGGCCTCCGTTAGCGATGCCGCAACAAAATGCTCGTGATCGCATCATCGCATTGTCTCGCGAACGATATTGCCGCCGGATGGCGGATGTACAGCCGGACATTCATTTTCGGCGTCGCCACGATGTCTTTGTGCGTACTTCACGGGACAGGGGGCCTTCACGTTCGCAGACCCACCGCGCGGCTACCAGTACGTGTGAGTGCACGCCTCACGAAGGCCGCGGAGCGGCAGGAGCCTTTGACTATGACACGTACTGACAACACAGAAACCCAGGCCCACAGAATGCTGCATGAGCTGGATGTCCTCACGTCGGAGGCGGCACTCGCTCGGGAGGTCGACGTGCCGGTAAACCGCAGAGCGGGGCAGTTTCGCATGTCGCCAGAAAGGCCCATGTCACAAGGGCAGTTCCTGGACTGCGTGGCGCGTTTTGTCCGTCATATGCGCGGCCACGCTGTTCATGATGGGTGGGTACCAGACGAGTATGCACGGGATGACGCGATGTTGGTCCTCGAGCAGGGCTACGAAGGCGCTCGCGCAAACGGATATCTCGCCGCATTTCTCGACGCCACAACGTCGGACGAAACGAAGCTTGCAGATATTCTCATGAAGGTGGCAGTTCTGTTTCGCGAACAAAAGCGACAACGATATCTGCATTGGGTCGTGGCACGATACTTGCGTGCAGTCGGTTGGGCTGAGCGCTGCGCGATGGCGCAACTTTTGCTCAATGAAATCCGGAGCTATCTGCCAGAGGAGATGCGCAGCGCGACAGGTGAGCAGTACGCGGGCGACGTCTTCGATCTGCTCATGATTCACCGCACTATTCGACCTGAGCTGAATAGCAGAGGCACGTCGGCGAGCGCTTAGCGGGTCACGCGGAGTGTCTTGCTGGTACGCGTGTCAACCAATCGGCTCAGGAGAAGTGGCAGGCTTTCGTGCTCCAAGGATGGACTTTCGCGCGTCCGACAGAGCCCCACCCGGGACCCAGATGTCGCCCCACACACCGTGCTGCAACATTGCATGGCAGTCGGTGAGCCAAATGAAGCCCGATGGCGGTGTCTCACTCACAAGGCGGCACAGCGCCACCAGTCGCTTCGGTCCCGAGGCCAGGAAGAGGAGGCGAAAACCGCGGAATGAGCAGTTGAACGGCCCATCGTAGCGACGGTACTGCTCGGACGCAAAATACCGCTGGTAATTATAGAGCTTCTGGCGTACATCGCTGCGTGAGGCCGCGCGACTGACGAGCGGCTCCGTGCCCGTGTCGACTTCGACGAAGAAGAGCAAGGCCCGTGCAGCATGTCGATGCCGAAGAGCAAACACGCCATCCGGTACAAAAGTGCCTTCGCACCCGAATGGCTGCTCCGAGGGAAGTGTCTCTACAACCAGCGGGCGATTGCAGTCATGGGATCGGCTCCAGGCAGAACTCGACGACAGGTATTCGACGCTGAAGTCCGGCGTTGTACGCGCTAGTTGAGTGAGTTGCAGGCGCAGCGTGTTCTCAAGCATGACGTGCGTGGGGCTCACACGCCACTCGGCCCGAGGCTGAGCGAGGGGGACGGGCGTGGACAGGTCTTTCATGCGGCACAGTAGCTGGATACCAGACTCCGTAAGCGTAACGAATGCCTCGGGTCGGCCAGGAGCATGATGAATGGCGCGGGTCGTTAGTTGAATCAGGCCGTCGATTGCAAGACTACGGAGTCGACGTCGGAGGGCGCGCACGTTGCGGCCATGCAGGTACGCCAGCTGGGCCGCTGTCAGCGTTCGGAATTCGGCGATGGACATAAGCAACACTGTGTCGGTATGGGTGACGTCTATGGGCATCAGCGACCTCCGCCTTTTGAGAGCTCTGCTTAATAGCGGCTGAAAGACCACTGAGGTTTCAGCGGCATGCAAATTTGGGAACCGTGCGCGCTGACAACGTGCCCAACATGCAGCCGCTAGTCTAGTACGGCAGTGACAAGCATGACAGGCCGTGCGAAGGTGAAGCAGCACTTGGCAATGCCCGCGAAGTCGCGGGCGTGCGCAACGCGAGCCGAAGACGCCGCCGGCGCCGCCTGATGCGCCAATGGCAACGGTCCCGTCTTCTCGGCGATCAGAATAGCGAATCGAGGCCGCCGGCAAACCGCATGAGCTTAGCCGGCATCGATGGCGCCAGCACGTCATCGACATTGTCAGCCTGAATCGTACTTTTGTCGATAAGCGCCATTTCGATCATCACTCTTGCCCTCACAGAGTCCTCGTAGGTCAGTGGCTCGGCGTGTTCTAGCTCTTCAGGCGAGGGAAGCGACGTCGTCTGTTCGGACGGTTGGACGGGCACGTGGGGGAGGATCGGCTCGTATGGCGCATAGAGCGCGACAGGTTGGACCCCATAGTAGCGGGCGACTTCGAACGGCTCTTGGTACGCTAGCCGTAGCGGTTCCTCCGGAACACTTGAGTGCGCCGCGGACGGTGAATCGTAAGCCGGACTCACGAGGTGCGATTCCAGGGTACGCGGGGGCCCCAGCGGGTCGTGCGCATTCGGCCAATAGCCCTGGAAGGGCTCTAGCCGTGGGTTGTTCTGGTTGCGAAAGTCGTAGTTCCGTGGGTCGAGATCGAATCGTCGCATTGACTTATCTCCCAAAGCTCGTGGGCGAAGTGACGGCGTTCGACACAGCGTCACCCGTTAATTAACAGGCGGCTGTTCCGGAGCCACGATTTCAGTTCAGCATAGCCGCAATGCTTGTGACCGGCGGGTTCGCGACGAGAAGCAGGGACTCTGAACGATAGACCGGGAGATAGGAATGCGCGAGATGGTGCCTCGCGTAGCCGAATGCGTCGAGTCAAAACGCCGTACAATCCATACGCGATCAGTAATCCCCTGGAGAGCAGCGACGCTGAACTGGCGCGGCAAACGCGCCATCGCAGCTGAGTTGCTGAGGCGCTGTCGTTTCCTGCTTCGACCACCACCGCGCTCGCTTGATCATGATTTGGATGAAGCGATCGACCAGGATCACAGGCTGATCGAGAGTCTGCTCGCCGCGGAACGGGACAAGCAGCAAATGCTGTCCGGTTCGCCTCACTCAGCTGAAACCTCACTTCGTGTTCTGCCGCTTCCGTGAATAGAGGGACAGGATTGCCAGGCGGTTTAAGCCGGCACTTGTGCCGGCTTCCGCCCGTCCCTTTGTTGAAGTGACAGCGGAGACAGCGTGGTGTGCACGACTCCACAAGCACGGACGATGGCGCAGAAGATCGCGATCTTTCGCGCCTGCTTCACGGGGCTACCGCACGTGTACGGCACACGTGACCCGCGCTCTGGGAAGATCACGCAGGTCAAGGCGCCGGTGACCGATGACGTACTGCAGCGACATCTCGCCGGACATTGGCACTACGGCGTATATCTCCTGGTGGGAGACCGCACGCGTGCGCTGGTGGTTGACTTCGATACACCTGATCTGTGCCCGGTCATTGACTTTGTCGATGCAGCGGCGCGGTACAACCTGCCAACGTATGTTGAGCGAAGCAAATCGAAGGGGCACCACGTCTGGGTGTTCTTCAATGAGCGAGGAGTTGAGGCGTACAAGGCACGCCTCATTGCCCATCACGTGCTGGATGAAATAGGACAGCAGAGCGTTGAGGTCTTTCCAAAACAGGATCGCATTGACGTCGACAACGGGTATGGCAACTTCATCTTCGCACCGCTCTTTGCGGATCTCGTTCCCGCGGGCCGCACCGTCTTCGCGGACCCCAAAGACCTCACGAAGCCGCATTCCGACCAGTGGGACTTGCTGGAACACGTTGACCGCGTGGACGAAGAGCTACTCGATGAGCTCATCGCGTTAAACGAAATCGAAGGTGCCCGATCTGAACGAGAACCTACGTCTTTAGCCAGCGCGCACGTGGTTAGTGCGACGTGCGGCCTTCCGCTGTGCATGCAGAAGATCCTCCGGGAAGGCGTGCAGGAGAACCAGCGAACGAGTTGCTTTCGCCTCGCGGTCGCCCTGAAGCGAACCGGGATGCCCGTCGACATGGCGATTGCGGTGCTGCGGGCCTGGGCCTGCCGCAATAGACCAATCCGGGGGAAGCGCATCATCACGCCACTCGAAATCGAATCTCAGGCCCACGCTGCTTACAAGCTAAGGTATCGCAGCTTCGGATGCGAAGAAACGGCGATGCAGGCCTACTGTCATCCCGATTGCCCGATTCGCTCGCGTGTGAACAGTCCACTGGGCGGTCCAGCGGACGCTCGCGGGCGTCCTTCTGAGGATTCAGCCACAAGGAGTATGACCATGCCTACGTTGCCTCCCAACCGGCCGGTGAAGGAGTTCAGAGCTCGCAATCTCAGTCTGGCCATCTGGCAAAACGAGGGCACGCGTGAGGGCCGACCGATCACGCTGCACAGTATCACGCTGAACAAACGCTATCAGGACCAGGACAGCGGCGAATGGAAGGACAGCAGTTCGTTCTTCCCCGACGATCTGCCGCGGTTACGCCTGCTGCTCGAGAAGGCCTACGAGCACCTCTTGCTGCGAGACGTCAGCCCGACTGCAGACGGCGCCGGCGTTCCGCCAGATTACGTGGCGGCCGGATAGTGCATGGGGACGGGCCGCCGGCTGCGTCTCATTGCGTTTG
Source organism: Phycisphaerae bacterium (assembly GCA_016935885.1). The sequence continues at coordinate 8,077 of JAFGQA010000248.1, forward strand.
GTTATGAGGGGAAGCGAAGACGCAGCTGGTCGGATTCCGCTGGAGTGGAGCGGCGTGAGCGGCATGCCTCGCCTGGAGAGGATATGAGCGCAGAGAGTCCAACAGCGTGCTGCACCGATTGGCCGCCCCGGCCCGAAGTCGTGCGGTCACTCATGACGCCGATCGAGGCGGCGCAGTACCTCCGTCTCGACGAGACGGGAGCCCACACACCAGAGTCGGCCCTGCGCACGTTGGACTACTGGCGCAACCGCGGGGAATTGAAGGCCACTAAGTACGCCCGCAGGATCTGGTACCGCAAGATCGAACTCGACCGCTTCCTCGAAGTGAAGACGGAAGATTGAAGGTTTGCGCCTGCCGGGCCACGCGGATATACTGGCCGCCATGGTCAGTCGTCATTTGGTGGCCCATGGACCCGGGGAGGGTCCGGAGGCCCGATGATGGCGAACGAGAAGGTCGGTATTTACCGCAGCTACTATGGACCCATTCCCAAAGATCGCTCGGGCAAGCCGCTGCCAAAGAGCCGGTGGCCGCAGAAGCGGGCTCACAGCTGGGTCGTACGTTGGTACGGCTCGGACGGCCAGCGGTACAGCAAGAGTGTCGCAACCCGAAAGGAGGCTGACAGACTCGCAGAAGAGGTACAAGCGGATGTTCGGGCAGGCAAGGGCGATCTCCCGCAGGAGATGACGTTGAAGGCGTTCGGCGAGATGTACTTGAAGATTCGAACCGGGCTCACGGAGCGCACACAGGCGGAACACGAGCGGACGCTCAGGTTCCTCCGGCAGCGCCTCGGAGACGCCCGGGCCGTTCACAAGATCACGCCGCTCGACGCCCGCCAGTTCATCAGTTGGTTCCGCAAACGGACGTTGAAGAACAAGCCGATCGCGCCGGCCACGGCCAACAAGGTGCTCCGCGAGTGCCGGCGCATCTTCTGGGAAGCGGTCGACTGTAACTTGATTCTGCACAACCCGTTTGACCGCATGAAGCAGGAGCGCGTCAGCGATCCGCCGTGGCACCACGTGACGCCGGAGGAGTATCAGCGGCTCATTGCTGCAGCGCCGTCGCTGCGTTGGCAGGGCATGATCGCGTTGGCCTATTGCTGCGGCCTGCGTGTGGGCGAGGTTCTGAACCTCACCTGGCGGGACGTTGACTTCGCTGAAGGACGGCTCCGCGTCGTCGCCAAGCGTGGCGAGGCGGACATGCTCGACTGGTCGCCGAAGGACAAGGACATGCGGATCCTGCCCGTGCCGGCGCCGGCGATCAATCTGCTGACAAAACTGCAGTTGGACCCGTCGGCCGGCGCGGTGTACTTGTTCGTGATCGGCAAGGGGCCGAAGGCCGGTCAGCGGATCGGGCGGAACAACGTCTGGCGCGACTTCGATGCGATCCGCCGCAAGGCGGGGCTGCCGAAGTGCAGCATGCACGATCTTCGCCGGAGCTTCTGCACGAACCTGTCCCGCGCGATCCCGATGCACGTGGTTCAGGAACTGGCCGGGCACAGCGACATCCGCACGACGCGGCGTTTCTACGTGCAGGTGGAGCCGGAGTTGATGCAGCGCGCCTGCCGGGTGCTGGAAACGGCGCTCGACGAGGCGACGGAGACTGAAAATGGGTCGGAGTGACCAACTTTTGACCAACTCCGGAGGCTGGCATTCGTTTTTGGCCCTTCCCAGCAAAAAGGCCCAGGCTCGTAAGCCTAGGCCTGGCAAGTACTTCCATTCAAAAGCGGGCGATGGGATTCGAACCCACGACGTCCAGCTTGGGAATGGGTGGTAGCAGCGATATAACCAGCGAATTGACAAATACTTACGATCACGACGATTTGAGCTTGGTGTCCTGCTTGGTGTTGCTCCGTCGCCACCCGGAGTTGCCGAAGCTCATCGATGCCTGGGAGCGCCTGCCGGAAGCAATCCGGGCCGGCATATTGGCAACAGTGCGAGTTGCTCTTGACGGAGAATCGTGACCGGACACTTTCCACCGGTGCCAACGACTCACAGATAGGCCTCCCGCAGCTTCTCGGGATCCGAAAGTCCTTTCGCGGATCCCCAGTATGACACGCTCCCGGTACGCAGCACGCAGACACGATTCGCGATCCTGAGAACCTCGCGGACCTTTTGCTCAACAATCAAGACGGAGGCACCGCTTCCTTTCACGATCGCCTCCAAGTGGCTCAGGGCCTCGGCAACAAGGGGCGGCGCGAGCCCCAGCGAGGGTTCATCGAGAAGGAGAAGTCGCGGTGATAGCACCCAAGCGCAGGCCAACGCGAGCATCTGCTTCTCACCCCCAGAGAGAGTGCCGGCTCGCTGCCGCAGACGCCCACTGAGCTGAGGAAACTGCGACAGGGCATGGTCGATCCCTGCCATTCTGGCTGGTTTGCCGGTTATCGGAGTGGCGGCAACTTCGAGATTCTCTCGCACCGACAGGTCGCTAAAAACGCGGTTGCCTTGCGGCACATAGGCGACTCCCCGGTTGAGCCAATCGCGAGGCTCCGGTTTCGCGATCTGGTCCCCGTTGTGGAAGACGCGCCCCGCCCAGAGCGGAATCATGCCGAAGATCGCTTTCAGAAGCGTGGACTTCCCGGCTCCGTTGTGCCCGATGACGGCTACGACCTCGCCCGCTCCAACCACAAGGTCCACACCTCCCAGAACCTGCTTCTGACCGTAACCCGAAACGAGCGAATCGACCCGGAGAAGAGGCCGACGTTCGCGCCCCGCGTCCTGCGATCCCGAAGCCGGCGAAGCGACTAGCGCATTGTCACGCTCTTCAGGCAACGAAGGCCTCCATGATCTCAGGACGCTCGATGACTTCAGCCGGAGGCCCCTGGGCAATCAGCTTCCCATCATCCATCACATAGACGACGTCGGCGACCTTCCTCACTGCACCAATGTCGTGCTCGATGAAGACAATCAGCTTCCCAGAATCGCGAAGCTGCTCAAGCAGCCCGAGAATGCGTTCGGCCATTTCTGGATGCACGCCGGCGACCGGTTCGTCCAAGAGGAGGATGCGTGCCTCCGTAGCGAGGCAGCACGCCAGGGACAGGAGCTTCTGCTGGCCGTAAGACAGCTCGCCGGCTGGTTCCCGAGCCTTCTCTGCAAGCCCCACGAATTCAAGCAGCCGCTCGGCATCCGCACGATTTCGTCGCTCCTCCTGCTTCACGCCCATTCGACCCAGGGCACGCCAAAGTCTCTCGCCTGACTGGTTGGGTCGCGCCAGCATGACGTTTTCGAGTACGCTAATCAGGCGTACAAGCCGAAGATCCTGAAAAGTCCGGGCAATGCCCAACACGCTGATGTGGTGCGGCGCAGCTCGTGTGATCTCATCTTCGCCAAGCAGGCATCTACCGCTATCGGGGCGAAGGAACCCAGAGATGACGTTGATCAGCGTGGTCTTGCCCGCACCATTCGGTCCGATGATGGCGGCGATCCCCGACGCCGGCAGCTCAAGCGTGAGCGAGGCGAGAGCCCTCACGCTGTCGAACGCCTTGCACAATCTCTCGCAACGCAAGACCTGCACGCCACACTCCCGGGTTCCCGGCTACCGCTAATCCGTGTCGTGGAGAACCACGCACGCATTTCCAATACGTTCCGTTCGCCGCGCGATATTCAATCGCTACTTGCCGAAGGCGTACTTACCCGCAAGTCCCTGTGGTCGTATCATCATCATCACCACCAGCAACCCTCCGTAGATGATTTGCCGCAAGTTGGCGGCCACCGAGTTCGGCAGCCCGACAAACCGCAGCAGTTCCGGCAGACTTACGAGGACCAGGGCGCCGATCAACGGCCCCCACAAGCTCCCGGCCCCGCCGATGATCACCATCGAGATAATCAGAATCGACTCCATGACCGTGAAGCTGGTTGGATCGATGTAGCTGATGTAGTGGGCGTAGAGACTCCCGGCCAGGGCCGCCAGGGCGCTGCTGACAGCGAAAGCCACGATCTTGACCAGGACCGTATTCTTCCCAAGCGACTTGGCGAAGACCTCATCCTCGCGAATCGCATGCAGCACCCGCCCGAACGGCCCCGAGGAGAGCTGCCAGACGACCCCATACGCCACCGCGGCGCACAACCCGACCGCTGCGAGGAAGCCTCCGTGCGAGGTGATGGCCAGCCCGAAGATGGCTGGCTGCGGGATGCCGGGGATGCCGGTGGGGCCGCCGGTGAGTTCATTCCAGTTGTTGAAGATGCTGAATAGGATTACCTGGAAGGCAAACGTTGCTATGACGAAGTAGTCGTCGAGGAGTCTCAACGACGGCAACGACACGAGAAGCGATAGCAACGCCGCGACGAACATGCCACCGAGAACGCCCAGCAGAAACGGCGCTCCCGCCTTGACAGTCAGAAGTGCGGACGTGTACGCACCGAGGCCGTAGAACGCGGCGTGTGCGATGGAAAGCAGCCCCGTGTGGCCGGCCAGAAGATCAAGCGACGCCGCCAGGATGATGTAGATGCCCGCAAAGACCATTATGTGAAGAACGTATTCCATGGCAGGGGCTCAATCCTCCAACAGGAGCCTGCACACGTCTTTCAAGAAGTAGCTGACCGTCCATGCGTACGTACGCTCCGGCCATTCGGTGGTGCGTCCCGTCGCCTCAACCAGGAACGACAAGATCTCGGCGAAGGAACGCTTCTTGTCTTCTTCCAGTTCGCGCACGCGGTGTCTGCTGATCAAGGCGCTGATCCCCAAACACGATACTGAGATATCCGGCTCGCCGTCAGAGCAAGCGGGCAGGCCACTGCCGGGTCGTCCGCGCCACGGCGAACGAAGGGTCCCCTCCAAAGCCCGTGACATCGACGTCGCAAGCGGACAAGCACTGGCCGCAAGAGCCTCTTCGAGTTCCGTGAGGACGAACAGAGTGTATAGCTGACGTCCTTTTTCCGGGTCCAAGCCAGAAGTCCAACCGTTCAGTTTGGCCGAGTACTTCTTTGCCAGCGCCTGCTGAGCCGCCTCGCGCAGGTACGTGACCCTCGCCTTCTCTGCGAGAGCGGAGAGTCCCTCATCTCTCGAGATCAGGTCGAATGCAGATAGCGCAGCTGCAGGCGTCGCGGCCTTCTCTCGTTCCCAGTCAACATCGTCAAATGAGTCGATCAAGTACTGCGCGGTCCGCGCGCTGTTCAGATAGCCACATTCAGTCTTCGCCAGCCGCAAGAACCAGGCTGTGTGACGATAAGATGGAGCAACCCGTGGCGTGTCCTCACGATCCAACAGCAGCGTCCCTCCCGCACCGGTCCTGGAATCCCAACGCTGACCCGTGTACGCATTCACGCCCGATCTAATCTCATCCCATATCTGCGGCCACCGTCTGCGCGCAAAATCGCCAGTGCCCTGTCGCAGGAGTCGATCCGCAACCTGAAGTGCTTCGACAACGGCAACGGTCGTCATTACACTATCCCGTGTGGCTTGACCGACTTTCGGGCCATAGAGATCGCGCATATACATGCGATCAGAATGCCCCCACCCGCCGGCACCGATGCCCTCTTCGAGGCGATCCTTGAGCAGGAAACTAAGACCATTGCTGAGCGACATGAGCAAGTCGTCCCGACTGACGCAATCCAGCAGTCTGACCCGTTCGCACAATCGCTTCCGTAGCCGGCCGAGAGCAAGGATCGCGCTCCGTATCTCGTTGAGGTCGACTTTGACGACACCAAGATCGAACTCAGGCATGATCTCACCTCATGCTAAACCGCCACCTTCCGAAGCGGCTTGCCGAACAGGCCCTGCGGTCGAACGAGCAGGAAAACCAGCAGGATGGCGAAGGCGACGGCGTCTTGCCACTGTGAGCCGAGTTGCCAAATGGCGACTTGCTGGGCAGCCGCCAGAAACAGCGATCCCAGGACGATTCCGCCGATGCTGCTTACGCCGCCGATGATGACCGCCACGATCGCGAGCATCAGGGCGCTCATGCCCATTGTCGGCCGCATGTTCACGTCGAGCGCCACCAGGATACCGGCGACCGCCGCCAAGCCCGAGCCAATCGCGAACGTCGCGAGGATGACCCGGTCAACCCGGATACCGCGGATGCGAGCAAGTTCGGCGTCGTCCGCGACCGCCCGCATCGCCCGGCCGAGCCCAGTTCCCCCCAGCACGAGCGTCACCACCGCCAGGAGCGCAACGCAGACGGTGGTCGCCAGCACCGAAGTTGGCGTGATCCGCCCACCCAGAATGTCCATGCCTTCGCGCACCGTAGATGACTGGAGCATTCTGACATCGTCGCCCCAGATAATGGAGATCAGGTTCTGAAGCACGACGTACGCCCCGACCGACGCGATCAGCAGCGTTAGCGCCGAGGCTGACCACCGTCGCATGTTGCGGTACAGCCCGACCTCCATCAGCCCGCCAAAGCACACACTTCCAGCGACGCCCAGCAAGGCAGCGACAACGACGGGAAGACCGAGCTGAACACTCCCGCAGTACGTCAGGTACGCGGCGCCCGTGTACACAACGGCGTGCGCAAAATGGAAGAAACGGGTCGTGCTGAAAATCAGGCCGAAGCCTACGGCCATTAGCGCGAGCGTGCTCGACGCTACTACCATGTTCAACACAACCTGCATTCGCCACTCCACGCTTTCAAGCCAACCTGTGTCGCCGCGCACAACCAAGCACACAAGCTATCTCGGCCCGTCACGGTAGCGGGATTTTACCGGCAAGAAGCTCGTCGAATGCCACATCCTTGCGCAGCGTCCCGTCCATCCCGAAGACCTTCAGATAAGTATCAACAATCCCGCCCACGTATAATTGAAGGAGCCTGGTAGAGCTGTTGTATGTAAAGACTAGCCGCCTACTATATACCGAGTAGTCTTCACACGGACAGGCCGCACCACCAAGATCGTCACTGAAGACCCACAAGAACGTAACTCCGCGTGCGTTGCGGTATGTGGTATTGTACGCATCAATGACTGCACGATCCCCAGGAGATGTGAAGGCCGCGAAATTCTCTCGTGTAACAACCTGCACACGTACCACTGCCATGAGACCGCGACTGGCTCGTGCGTTCACCTCCGCAATATGCTCTGCAACTCTCGTGTCCTTTACTAACGTTTCTGGTGAAAACAGATTAAACGCAAACTGTGAATCGCACGTCTTATCGAGTCCGATGGATAACTGGGCGTAGTCTTGTTCTGACCGATCCGCTGCAAACACAATACCCGCTGTGCCAGATGCCATTATGTTGTCTACGATGCCTTTTGCTCCTGGGTCCAACAGAGATACATGTGATGTCCGCATGCCTTCGTAGACCGCCGGGCCAAGAAGTTCGCCAAGCGTCAACTCGAGTTTCTGGCGGATTGTGTTATCAAGCCCCGGCAGCCTCTGCAAGAACGTTTCGAGGAGTGTCGCCGAAATGAGAAAGCCCAGGAATCCCCAGATCCAGAATGACGCGGTGGTCCAACTTGGCATGCGACCTAGAAGAGCATCCTCCTGCGCCGGATAGGCTTCAATGAATCGGTTCCTAAGCGACATGTCGACGCGCATTTCGCCTCGCTTAAGCTTGGCGAACTCCTCCTTAGAGATGGCGACGGATGACGCGATCTGAGCGTCGTCGCATTGCAGCCGCTTCTGAAGCGCAGCGAGCCGATCTGCAAATGCTGCGCTCTTTACGTAAAGGCCGGCGTAACGCTCGCCCTCGACATACGGACTGGCGAAGGCAAAGACGAGGCCGACAATGAGTGAGATGCCCGCTTGGAGTAATCTCGATCCCATAGTCATATGCAGCCTCCCAACTGAACACCATAGCTAGTGTGCATCACTGCGAAACTCGTAGGCGCCGCTGTAGCAACCGGATGCATCCGGCAACAAGTAAATCCGAAAGGGAAGCGCAGTGGTAGCTGCGCGGTCCGTGTATTCGTAGTATCCGTACCACAGGTTGCGCCTCAGGCAAAAACGCGAGACTTTGCGGTATTGCAGACCGTTCGGCAGTGAGTGCCGTTCGATGTACTGGCGGCGGCGCGCCGATTGAGACTGCGGATTCAACTGGCAGAATATGAAGCGGCCCCGCGGCGCAAGAAGGCGCCGTATGTGCCTGATAAGCGAGTAGTTGTCGTCCGGTGTAGGTAGGTATCCGAGAGACGTGTGCATCGACAGAACGACGTCGAACTGCTCGTCGATCGCGGCACGGGCATCTTGCAGACGGAAGTCGATGCTGACCCTCGCAGTGGCGGCGCAGCGCTCGGCCATGTTCAGCATGGTCGAAGATAAATCAACACCTAGAACTGAGTGTCCCTGGCGAGCAAGCTGAATCGCGTGCCTTCCATAGCCGCAGCATAGGTCAAGAATGCGGCGTGGTCGAGAAAGGTCGGCGACCTGGTGGAGCCAGGACACCTCAGACAACGTCACGTCAGGCGGATTACGCAACTGGTCAACTGCGAGGTAGCGATCGTCGAATATGTCAGCGTACCAGGTATCCGGGATGCTGCAGGGATCGGCATACGGTTCCAGAAAGGCGCAGCGTTGACCTGCGGCAGGTGGGGCCGGCGGCGAAGCTGGGCCCCATTTACGCACAGGCGTCTGGAGGAAGGCACGCATTGGAACGGACACCCAAGTATGGACATTCTAGATGGTCGGAGTTAGAGCGACGTTGATGCATCGGTCCTCCGTGGCAGTAGGCCCATTCGTCGCAGGTCGCGCAAGGGCCCGTCTTCATCCACTCTCTGTCTCGGTAGCGCTCGTATCGATTATCCCAAACCTCTTTGATGCGTTCTGTGCGCAGGTCGCCTTCGATGAAGTCGCGCGAGACGTTGCTGCATGAGGCGAGCTTGCCGTCGTAGAGGATGCCGAGGTTGTTGATTCCGGCGATGCAGTGCCAGATGAAGGGGCGGCAGAGGCCTTCGAGGTCGCGACCGAGCCAGCCACCGCAGCCGAGTTCGACCATCGTTGTGGCTGGGTCGGCGTAGGTGGCGCAGCTCGCAGCGTATTCGGTCCTCAGGAAGTCGAGCACCTGGCGGACTTGATCGGGCGAGAGCATGTACTCCGAGTCGAAGTCCATGCGACCTATGGGGTCGATTGTCATGACCCTGAACACCCGTGGGTGGATCTCGCGACGGGACAGATCGAAGAGATCGGGGATCTCATCGATGTTCTTCGCGTGGGCGACGACGGAGACGGTCGTCACGTAGCCGTGCTCGACGGAGAGTCGGGCAGCCTTGAAAGACTTGGCGAAGCCCCCGGGGATGCGGCGGAAGGCGTCGTGCGTGTCCTCAAGGCCATCGATGCTGATACCCAAGCCGGTGACGCCGACGCGAGACAGCTCGTCGAGGAGTTCGGGATGATCGGCCAGGACGATGCCGTTGGTCTGGATATCGGTGTTGCGAAAGTGCGGGATGCGGCTTATGCGCCGCAGAATATCCAGCAAGTCGGGGCGGACGAACGGCTCGCCGCCGGTCACGTTGACGTGGCGGAACTGGGTCATGTCGAATCCGGCGGCGATTTGCTCGAAAGCGCCGACCACCTCGTCCGCGGTGAGTTCCGCGTCGAGATCAACTTTCTCGGCCGGCGAGCCGCAATGCAGGCAGCGCAGATTGCATCGGCGGGTGGCTTCCCAACTGACGAGCTGGAGCGGGTGTTCGCGGATCAGCGCCTCCATCCGCCTGCGCCAGCGATCGAAGAGTTTTTCGTCCTGGGCGGTGAGGCTCATTTCCCGAACACCGTGCGGAAATACTCGGCGTCACCCTCGCCAGGGTGACACCCGTACATGTCGTTTACGTATTCAACTGGGTTCGGCCACGCAAGCATCCGTTGCCGGCACTGTTCGGCCAACGTCTGATCGGACTTTACGGTGGCCGGTCTGGCATGATCGCCTTTCTTGTCTTTGTGACGGGGCTGGTACTCCAACATGCCTATCCTCCAGATCCTTTGACTGGTTTCACTTCGCCTCCCTGAATCGTGTAGCGTACGAATGCCTCCGATTTCAAGTCGCCGTTGAGCTTGAACGCGATTTGGCCGGAGACGCCCGTAAAGGACACATTGCGAAGCGCATCGCGAATCTGCTCACCATCTAGACTTCCGCAGTCCTGGATCGCCGTGAAAACGGCGTTGGCGGCGTCGTAGGCGTACGCGCCGAAGACATCAGGAGCCTCACCGTACTTCGCTTGGTAATCTCTGTCGAACCGAACGTATTTGGGCGTCGTGAGTCTGGTCGGCGCGGTGTAGAAAACGCCTTCCGCCGCCTCGCCAGCGATGTTACGGAACTCGGGTGAGCCCCAGTTGTCGCCGCCGTGCAGTGGTCTATCCAGGCCAAGCTCTCTTGCTTGGCGGACGAAGGTACCACCCTCTTTCGGGTAAGTCGGTGAGACAACTGCGTCCAACCCGTCGAGCGCCTTGAGCTTTGCAATGACCGTCCTGAAATCACTTGTTCCTTCCGGCGCGCCCTCGCTAAGGAGGACTGTGCCTCCCAGGGCGGTGAAGCCCTTCTCAAAGCCGTCAGCCAGAGGCTTGCCCCATGAATTGTTGGTGTAGACGATCGCGACGTGCTTCGCACCGGATTCGTGCACCCAGTTGGCCAGCACCTCCGCTTGGAGGTTGTCGGCCGGGCACGTGCGGAAGAAGAACGCGCCGCCTTCGGTGGAGAGCTTGCTGGAGGACGAGATCGGCGATATGAGGACGATCTTGTGCCGGTTCGCGATTGGCGCGATGGCGAGGGTAACCGTGCTGCCGGCCGAGCCGAAGATGACCGGCACCTTGTCGATCGTCGCAAACCGCGTGACGATGCTGACCGCTTCCTTGCTGTCGTTGCGGTCATCCTGAAAGTCGACGCGGACGGTTCGGCCGAGCAGGCCACCTTCGGCGTTGGTCTGCTCGACGGCGAGTTCGATTCCGCGCTTGGCTTTTTGGCCGTACGAGGCCACGTCGCCGGTAAGCGGGAACGTAGCGCCGAGTTCGATCGCTTTCCGGTCCGCTGCCGGCTGCGTTGTGCTCGATGGGGCGGCTGGGGGCTCGGTTGGCTTGCGATCACACGCAGGCAAGGTCAACAGCGCGACGGGAACAATGAGGGAAAGCAGCAGTTTACGCGTCATTCGATGTGTCTTCATTGCACGTATCCTCCTCAGTGGCCGGCAGTTGCATGCGCACGCCAGTTTGACCGAGCCAGGAGCGAGTATCCCGCCGACTGCCGCAAGGGTCAAGATCAGCACATGTGCGTTCGATGTCAGCTTCATCGAGTGGTTCCTGCACGGCGTTTCGCAGCCATGACGGATCGAAGCCGGTCGCCGAATTGGCTTCAACCTGGATACGCACTTTACCACCATCTGCCTTTTCAGCTAGGTTTGCGAGCGCTGGGAACGCCTTGAAAACTTGCTCTCTCGTGGCGGTAAACGAGAACCGGACCGTTGACGGTGCGGACGGTTGAGGTTGGGGCCCTGCGCCTGGTTGGGGCAAGGGGACGGCTCCCGCTGTCGCTGTCGGCGTGGGCGGCGCGACGGCACCCGGTGGAGGTGCCGTTCCAAGCTCCGATCGTGGCGGGACGGGCGTGGCTGATGGCGCGATCAGATAGCCGCTCTCAAGGTCGATCTCGTCCTCGCCGATGGACCGCCCCATGACAACTTTCTCGAGGCTGACTTGGTACTTGTTGTCCGGGCCGAGCGATGGTACCGCGCCGCCGGTATAGGCGAACTGGCCTTCCGCCACGCCCTTCGCAACCGCCTTCTGCAGAGCCACGCCACTGTCGAGGCGGGGGAATCCCAGCGAACCGAAGAACGCGTCCCGGATGTCAGCCGTTCGAACGCCCAGTCTCGGTTCGCCGCCCGGCACGTCCGCCTCACCCAACCGCATCAGCTCAACGATCTTCCGCGGCACCGTTGAGGTAAAGACCTTCTTGGTCGTCGTGGAGATTAGCTCCCACATCCGCTCATGGACGCCCGTCGCGGCCAGCGGACGCCCGGTGATCTCTACGCGTTCAACGGCGATCTGTCCGCCCTCCATGCGTGGCAGCCAAACGGCAACGTACAGACCACGCAGGGCGCTCTCCGCAGCGGCTGTCTCCGTCCGCTTGCGCTCCTTGAGCTGATCCACCTGGTCCGGTGTGAGCTTCAGTTGCTTGATCTTCGTCTCGATCTGGCCGATCGCAAGCAGGTACCGAGCCGCCCGCCGCAATGCCTCGACCTGCTTTTTGTCCGGCACGGCCAGCCCGATTCCGTTGCGATAGCTACGTGGCTTGTCGCCGTAGTTGCTGAACAGGTCCCGTGCGAGCAGCTCCTGTTCCGCCTTGGTTCTGAAGGCGAAATCAGGGGGCAAGTACGCAAGCAGGAACGATGGCTCCTTGTCGTCGATGTCGGCCGGCTTCTCCGGCCAGACGATGGCCGACCGATGGCCCGACAACCGCTGTTGGAGCAACTCCTTGACCTTGTCCTGCACGTCGTTCTGCCGCCGCGCCACTTCCTGCTCGGCATCCTCGATCAACTTCGTGACGTTCGGGTCCTTCTTGAAGCAGTACTTCACACCGTCGTAGTGGAGATAGAGGCAGCCGTTACGCAGGTCGCCGAGCACGCCCTTGGCCGTGATATTGTCGAGATCGGGACCAACAACTGCTGCCAGGAGTTCGCCTTCGGTCACACCCGGCGGGAGCGTCTCGCCGTCCTTGTCGCCGCCGCGGCGGAGCCCCCCAAACGAGTAAACGAGGATCGCTGTCGCCAGCCGGGTCGCGGGTCGAACAGCGGCAAGCTGCGGCGTCTCACGCGCCAGCCGATCGTCGATCCGCTTCGCCCTGGCGTTGGGGCCGTCGATATCCGCGGTGATCACCGGATCGAAGTCGTTCTGCGCGCCAAGCTCCTTGAGCAGCTTCATCCGTACCTCGGCATCGCGCAATGGAACGTCGCCCGGGCCGAGAAGGGGCTGCGCCCCGCCATTCTTCTTGAGCGAATGAAGGCACGACGCCAGGAACCGCAGCGCGCCGCGCGTACGCTGGAAGCCATCCACCGCGGTCCACCGCTCACGCATCGCATCGATGAGCGCCGGGTGAAACGGGTATGCCTGCTTCATCCGGCCAAGCAAGGCGATCCCGTCCTCGTCGGCCTGCCTCCGAGCCCCCTCGCCTTCCGCCTCCGCCCGTTGCATGCCGGTGATCACACCTTGGTACGCCTGCGCCACATCCGCGGCGATGCTCGCATCCGGTTCCCCGGCCAGGAGCCGCCGCTGAATGATCGGCAACACCTCGTCGCCAGTCACGGGCTCACGGAGTTGATCGACGCGCCGGGCGTATCCATCCAACTCGTTCAAAAGCGCTACGTTCTGCATCGCCTCGCGTGCGCTCCACTGAAGCGAGAAAACCAGGGCTGCGTTCGCGCTGCCGGCGGCCTCCACGGTGAGGTTCTGGAAAAAGTCCATCGCCTGACGCCGCAGCGTCGAGTCGAGCACCGCGACCGCCCCGGCCCGCTCCATGTACTTGAGCACTTCGTCGAGCAGGAGCAGCACCGGCCGGCCGTTGGCCTGGAGCATCGCCTTGATTTCGTCTCCCGACGGGGACACGCGGTCCTGGTCGTGCCGTTCGACGACCTTGAACGCCTTCTCGCCGATCTGCCACGCGAGCCAGCCCCACATGGTGTTGATGGTGCGCCCGCCCTCGACTTCCTTGCCGCCGGCGGCAGTGAACTTTTCGCCGTCAAACACGGCGACATCAACCCGGCCGGGATCGGGGTAGCTACGGCACTCGGCGATCTGGTTGAGCGACTTGCGCGACCGGGCCGCGTGCAGCAGCGCCGCCAGCGTGTGCGACTTGCCGCCCCCGAACGGCGTCCGCAGCTTCAGCACCCGGTTGAAGCCCTCTTCGCCGGCCAGGGAGGCGAGCACCTCCTGGAGCAGCTTTCTAAGATCAACGGTCGGGTACGTCGCCCGGAAGAACTCATCGGGATCGCGATTGACGACCGGCACGTTCTTATCGCCGGTCGCAATCGCCCCGAGGTCAATGGCAAACACGGCTTCGGTGAGTTTGCCATCCTCCACATCGGGGTGGAGCTTGACGAGGTCGGTCCAAGGTCTGAGGGTCTGAATGCTCATGTGAATCGCCTGCTCCAGGGTACCGGCTTCGGGAATGATGTCGATGTCGTTGTCGGCATATGGCGTTTACCCCTACCTTCCTCAGAGGATATGCGTGGGCCACAGGTTCTCGATTTGGCGATAGACGTCCATGATCAGGAACTTGTCACGCCCAATGGCATCCTTCAACGGCTTGGGCAACTTCGCCATGTCTTCGTAGGTATCAACGACGACGAAGCCGATTTGGTCAAGCCGGAACGTAAAATCGTGCGGCACACGCCACTCGCGATCATGTGTGTAGTCGATGGGGTTCTTGTCTTTCCAATGCTGCGACAGATAGCTGGCAGGAGCATAAGGAGGCGCGAACGGCGTGACGAAAGCATACAGGTGCGGATGAAAGCCTGACCATGTGGGGTTACTCTTGTGGCAATAGTCCATCTGCTTGGTAAACAGGTCCGGCCGCATGTAGACCGCTGGCCCACCACCGGATGCGAAGACGTGAGATTTCGTGAACCCAATCCCGTAGGGAGAATAGCGGGACGCATGATCCACAAGTGAGCCCCACGGACACTCCGTGAGTGCGACTGCGTGCTTCCCCGTCCAGGGCATCGGTGTGGCGATTACCTTCTCGTCGGTGAGCATTTTCACGAGCCGGTCATAGGCCGTTGCCAAGCCCGTCACGTTCTTGATCGCTACGTCATCGGGCGAGTCATTCGCTCCGAACGGTGCGGCGTCCTTTGTGAAGTGGACCACGTAATTCGAGAAATCTGGCCGCGCCATGCGCTATCTCCCACCAAACAGCCCGCTCTCGCCCGCTGCTAGTGGCTGCTCGATCAGGCTGCGCCAATTCGCCGTCAATTTGTTCAGGGCCGCGGACTCGGCCGGCGTTGTGCCGACCGTGCCGGCTTTGCTGCTGTCACTGCCCTCGGCTGCTCCGCCGAGGCCGGAGGTCGAGCCGCTGCCTTTCAGGGCGGTGCCGGCCAGGGCCTGGGCGACCAGGCGGAGGCGTTCGCGGTCGGGGCGGACGTCCTCCAGGTAGCCCGTGAGTTCGCGGGGGCGGTTCTCCACGAGCCAGAGCACCCGGTGGAGCACGTCGATCAGGGCGGCGGGCTTGCCATCCTCGGTCCGCTGGCCGAGCTTCTCGTCCTTGCCCCGCTCGGTGAAGTCGCGCAGGCGGTACTTGCTCTTGGCCTTCTCCACGAGCGCCCGGCCGCTCTTGGCGGCGGGGCTGCCCGCGGCGGCGGAAAGGCCCCGCTGGCCGTCCAGCTCGACATGCGTGCCGTTGGCGAAGATGATCGCCTCACCGGCGTCGAGCGTCGCGGCCTTGTAGGCGTAGCGCCAGAGCACGTAGAAGCGGGTCGGTTCATCAACGCCGGCCAGCGTCATCTTGCCGCCGTTGCCGCCGGCCTCCTTCGACAACCGCCGTAGGATCGTGTCGAGCACGACACCCTCGACCTCGGTCAGGAACCGCTCGGCGGGTACCTCCTCGCCGTTGGCGAACTCGACCCGGGCGTATTTCGTGAATGCCCGCAGCCCAGCTCCGACGGCGGCAATCACGAGGTCCGCACCGGCGATCCCCATCTCCCAGAGCGTCTCGACGCGCTCACGGACGATCTGCTCAAGTTCGGGGCGAACGTCGTCTTCGTAGTTGCCGACCGCAGCAGCAGAGCCTCTCTTACGAGCCACCAGAAAAATGCTTGATGCGAGCGCGGCCGTGCCCATGGCAATCATCCTCACCCCGCGTTCGGTGTCCAAGGGCCATGCCTCAACGACCTCACACCCGGAGCGACGAAGCGCATCCACCAACGTTGACCAGCCTAGGGTTGTCTTGTGAGCATAGACGATGGTGATGATGCCGCCAGGTTTCAGGACGCGAACAGCTTCGGCGAAAGCATGGGACATCATGTCTTCGTATGCTGCCTTTGCGCCTGTCCGATTGCCTCCATGACGTGCTGCGTCAGAGACGGCCTCGTTCTTCTTTGGCGTTCCTTGCCCGGAAAAGTGTTCTGGATGAAGGTGCCCCACACTTCGTTTTAGCCACACGAAGAAGAAGTCGGAAAGATCGGCATAGGAAACGTTGTCGTAATAGGGCGGGTCAGTGATGACGGCATCCAGAGATTCGTCCATTCGGCTTATGGTCGTCGCAGAGCGCCGCTCCACCTCGCCTGGCAAACCCGTGTTCATCAGCATTTCAATCGCCGCGGGGATGTCTTCGAGAATCGCGATCCAGCTTGCCCCCGCAGGGTTGAACGGATTTGTTTCCGCAAAATCCCAGGCCATTGGTATAGCCTGGCGCGTGAAGGAATTGCGCACGCCGCGACCGCCGGTGTAGTTCCAAGTGCATTGCGTAGAGCCGAAGTCAGCGAGTTTGTCCACCATCGCAGCTAGAAGGGTAACCGTCGCCTTGACGTGGCCCGTGTTCGCGGCATTAGCTGCCTCCCGCACAGCAGCGCAGAAGCTAAGAAGGGCAAGCATTTGGCGAGGGGTGAACAGATGGCCATACGTTGTGAAACCGTAGAGTCGAATCCAGAAACTGTTCTTGGCGTCGTCCACAAGCATTTCATGCGGCACGTCAAGCCCTGTTCGCCTGCACAGGTCTGCGATTCTCGCCCTAATGACATTCTCATCATGGGCACCATCGGGCACCTTTTCGGCCGGAAGGTAGACCTTCCCCTGGCTGCGGGGGCGCGCGCAGGCAACCGCCATGAGTTGTGTGCTCATCCGTTGCCCACAGCCTTCAGCCTTCACATAATCGCTATCCGCGACCGTGCCGCAGAACGGACAAGTAGCATTCCCGCCCTTCGAGAATGCTTCAGGATCGAAGCCTAGCCCCTTTGCCGTTTGGCTCTCTACGACCTCAAAACGCACCTGCTTCCGGCCCTTCAGTGCGACCAGGTTCATCGCAACATATCGCTTATCCTTCTTGCAGAGCCAAGTTTGCTTGACGAGCGGCACCGTCGCGCCGCACGACGGGTTCTTGCACTTCACCGTTCGCGTCCACAGGTACGCGACCGGCGTCAGGTAGCCGCGCGGGACGGCAAGGCGGCCTTGCTTGTCCTTGGCAAAATCCATGTGCTGCTGCGGATCGGCCCCGATCTCCTCCGGCTTGGCCTGCGGATCTGGGATCGGCGGATACAGATCGCCGATCTCGGCGCGGACCTTCTCCAGCACCCAGTTGCCCCAGTAGCGGACCTCGTCGGCCAGGCCGCCCCAGGTCGTCTCGCCCTGAGCATTCTTCGGGCCGGTCATGCCGCGGGCGCTCGGGTCGGGCTTGCCGTATTTCTGCGGGTAGACGAGCGTGCAGAGCTGGATGATGTGGGCGACCGGGTTCAAGTCGAGGGCGTACGCCTCGCAGCCCAGCCGCAGCGCCTCCAGCGGGATCGCGCCGCCGCCGGCGAACATGTCGAGCACCTTCGGCGGCGGGACCTGGTCGAGCGGCGTGTCCTTCGTGATCGGCTGGCCGGACTTGTCGAGCACCGGCGGCTTGGGCGTGGCGCCGGCTTCCAGCCGGTGATTGAGGGCCTCGTTCTCCGCCACGAGCCGGTCGCGGTGGGCCTCCAGGATGTGCCGGCGGGCCTCGTCGATCTTCCGCGGATCGCCGGGGTACTTGCACAGCTCGGCGACGAACTTGCCGGCCGCCCGGCGGTTGAGCCCGCGCTTGGCCCCGTTGACCATCTTCTCCGCCTTGGCGGCGTCCGCCGGCGGGTTCTTCAGGTCGACCTCCGGTACCCACCGATCCGCCGGCACCAGCGCCCCGTACACCGCGGCCCGGCAGGCCACCAGCGGCCGCCGCGCCCACCACAGGTGGAGCGTGGAGATGTGCCCCTTGCGGACAGACTTCTCCCGCGAGGCCTCCTTGCTGATCTCCTCGATGGGGAGGTAGTCTTCGATGAGTCGTCTATCGTCCATGCCGTTCAGTCTTCCTATTGCTGCTGCAATTCTCTCGCGCGGCGCGCGGTCAGTCGTGTCAGGATCTCCTCCGGTGTGAGGTGATGCTCGCGGCACTTTCGAATGATGATCGCGAGAGCGGAATCGTCCGCACATCCCGCAGCCTCGGACCTCACCGCTCGCAACATGGACGCTGCATCCTCGGCAAGTCGAAGTACGTCCGCAGGGAGGAGGTGGTAGAGACCCTCCGTGTGAGGGATGGCCGCCGTACTTATCGCCTGGCGCGAGGTGATCACGGTGCAAATCACCGGCACATCGGCACCGCCACCCATGTTGGTGCGAATCCAGTTCGCATGACCGCTTGCCTGACGCGCATCGGTAACGCTGATCGCGCCACCAGCGGCCTGCTGGGTCTTGGCCTCGTGCCCGATGAACATGCTGTCCCCGAGAATCCACACACCGTCCGGCACGCCTTCACCTTGCGGCTGCGACGCTCGAAAACCGAGCATGTCGCCCAGCGCCTTCAGGCCGCGATGAAAACACGTGTGCGCCGTCTGCCTCAGATCTTCGAGACACGCGCCCATGCGTGCCTCGAACCGCGGCCCGGTGAACCCAGCTTCAGCCAGAAAGTGGGCGATACCCTCTGCGGCAGTCGCGAGCAACTCCTCTGGCTCTGCTTCAGCCCTTGCCTCGACTTGTCGCCGCGCGATTCGGCTGAACCACGGGACGGCGGGAGCACACTGCGCCGCTCTCCGAAAACGATCTCGTGCAGTCTCAAGATGAGCGTCGTTGGCTGTTTCCTCGTGAAGACCAAGGGCCGATTCCGCCGTGCAGTAATACCACCACGCCCGATATCCCTGAACGCCATTGGCATTCAAGGCATCGGCGACAGCTTGGGCGTACGACAACGCGTCTTCGTATCGTCCCGCCCACAGGGCGTAAGAGAACCGCACTTCGTCCTGCACCGCTCTGGCCAAAGCCTCACTGATCGGATCTATCGTCTGTGTCTTTTCATCGCGGGCTTTCGTGATCTCCGATTCCGCGGATTTCCAGTCGTCAGATTGTTGAAGAAACTCATCCGCCAACGAGTCAAAGTCTGACGTCGTGCGCTCTTTCGAGTTGTCAATCCCAAACCCAAGCTCAGCCTGCAGCTCGGGGTGGAGAAGTGAGCGATGTTCTGCCTTCAGAATAAAGTCGATTAGCTTTGTGCCCTTGACGATCACGAGCGCATAGTCCGTATCACTGCGTGTACACCGTCCTACTGCCTGGGTGAAGCGAGTAATCATGCGATCACGCAGTAGCGCGTTAGCTTGCAGCCTCGACAGCAAGAACGACTCCTGCAGGTTGGTGCCTCCTGGCAAACCCTCCAGGACTAGGAGCCGGCAGGCATCGCCTGGCAGATCCAGACCGTCATATCGATTCGCAAGTATGAGGGCAGCCCGGTTCGCGTTGACAAACGGATCGAGCGATGTCTCGATGTCGCGCGCCCGCAGAACCGTCAATCCTGCGGTGGCGAGGGCGTACTCGCACTCTGAGACGCGGGACTCGGTTGGTACTAATACCAGCGCGCGATCTGTCTTCTGGGTTGCGTTCAAAGCAACCGAGCATGCCTGAGCATGATCGAGCGTCAATTCGGGCAGCAGAAACAACCTACGTCCGCTACCTTGCTTGTCCCACCCAGCTGGAATGGGTAGGCGCTCGATCCGCGCCATACCCGTAACGCGCTCAAGCTCGCCTCCTTCGCCGAGAGTGGCGGACATGTAGATTCTCTGCCGCGCGTCGGCAAACGGTGGGTGGATACCAGTGGGGGCGATGAACGGACGGATGAGCACGCCATTCCAGCTCACATAGATGTGGCAGGCGTGAACGTGTTCACGAATTGTCTGCCAGGCATAGCGCGCTGAAGTGCCGGTCAAGTGAGCATCAAGAGCATCGCGCAGTTGGCTCGCAACCCGCCGCAATGCGTGCGCGGGAACAAGTTCAACAAACCACCGATCACCAGGAAACAGATCATCGTCTCCTAACCGTGCCGCTAGGCCAGGCGGAAGATCGGCGCGGACCAGATCAATCACCGCGGCGTACGCGGTCGCATGAGCGGAACGATCCAGCTCAACCGACCACATCGAGGTTATGAATGACTCACCCGCGTGTGCGTCGTCGCAGATGATAACCTGCGCATCATTGATTCGCGGATTCGTGTTAAAAAGGCCGCTGTAGGTGGTGATCGCAAGCGCCGAACCGGTCTGATACTCAGCAAACGGAGCAGCGGGGTACTCGCTCTGACGCCCTACGAACGCGTTTGCGTGAATACCATATTTCTGTGCGTGGGTTGCTACCTGATGGGCCAACTGTCGTGTCGGACACAGGTAAGCGATTCGTTCATCGTTTTTTCGCCGCCGGAACTCAGCAATGAGGAGTCCAACGAGTGTCTTTCCGGCTCCAGTTGGCAGCTGCAAGGCAACATCCGCGGATCCGAGGTGATGCTCGTTGTATGTTCGAAGCAAGTCGGCTTGATGCGACCAGAGGTGGCGAATCTCGGGATCCCGGCCCTTGAGATCGCGAAAGAGAGATTCAGGGTCATTCGGGCGAGCCTTGTCAGGCTGTGCTGTTCTGAAGATTCCCTTTGCCATACCCTGCTCTCTTTCACCGATGAAGGTCGATCGCGGACGCATCGATCTGGAAATACCGCGACGCCACGATTTCCTGCTTCGCGTGGTCGAGCTTCGCCGCCGGGTTCTGGATGCGGACCAACTCGGCATCAGGCCCAAGCGGGTTCCAGACCACGTACAGCCAGAAGCTGTCTGCAAGCTGCTGGGCCTTGTACCACTCGTTGGTCGTCATGACGATGTTCGCCCCGCGCTGGCGGCCCTTGACCTCGATCCGCCGGACCTCCATCTCGCCGGTTTGGTGGTCGATGATCCGGCTGGCGCGGATATCGAAGCCCTCGCGCTTGTTGCCGGCGAAACGCACGTTGCCGACCCGTACGCAGTCGCACTCGGCAAAACCCTCGCTCTGGACCAGATGTTGGACCACGAAGTCCTCGGCGGCCAGCTCGATGCGCTTGCGCTCGTTCGGGTCCGCCTCGCCAATGACCGCTGCGAGTTGCTCGTCCACGGCCCCTTCGGCCGACAGGACAATGGCGGTGGCGATGTGGCGGACCGGCCCGGTCTTGGCGATGGCAAGCTTGTCCAAGCCGGCGAGGCGCTCGACCTTTTGCCGACCAAGCTCATCCACGAGCTTACGGGCCTCGTCGAAGGCGAGTTGGAATTCCGGGCTGCCGGCGGTTTGCGCGCCCAGCCGCATGGCACGTTCCTGGGCCCGGTTGATCCGCGTCTGGAAGGACTTCTCCAGGTAGTCGCGGCAGATATCGATGAAGCGCAGCCGTTCCTGGCGGCAGCGCTCGCGGCATTCGAGCTGGTACGTGCTCTTGGCGAAATCGATGGCGGGCTGCGGGTCAATTACGTCCGCGGTGGCCGGCGGAGACGGATGCGGCGGCAGGTTGATCAGTATCTCCGGGCCGATGATCTCGAAGCGTTCATCCAGCGGCGCCTTCGGATCCTCCCGGACGGCGATCAGCTCGCCGCGGAGCAGAACCGCGTCGCCGCGGGCATTCTGGCCCCGGATCGAGAGCTCCAGGAAGTGAAGCAGGTACGGCGCAGTCGTGGTCGGATCGAGGTAGAACGCGGCACGGGCCTGGAGGTCTGCCAGCTTCTCGTTTAGGCGCTCGTCCACCGCCGCGTAGAGCGCGTGGCCTGGTCCCAGCAGGACCGCGTCAACGTGCTGATCCTGCTCCAAGTGGTGCTTGTGGAAGGTCAGCTTGCGGTAGGCCGGCTCGGGCTTGCCGATCTTCCGCACGCTAGCCAGCCGCTCGGACCGCAGGTCGGCCAGGACGTGCTCCACGCGCCACAGGCCGTCCGCCCGTGGCTCGATTCGTAGCCCGATCTCCTTGGCAGCAGCGACGAACTGCGCCTCGACGTAGCGGGGCATGAGTCGCTGCTCTTCGACCTCGGCATTGCGGCTTTGGAAGGCGGAGAAATCGACGTTGGCGCGGGCCAGCGCTATTCCTGTGGCCTCCTCGTACGTCTTCAGCTTCTTCGGGTCGATGCGATCAATCTGGTCGATGTACTCGTCGAGGCGGCGCGGGTCGTACGCCACGTCGCGCAGCATTTCGGGGAGGTTCACGTCGTTGAGCGAAAGGACTTCGCCGATCACGTCGAAGACACGCCCTTCGAGGGCGTCAGCCATTTGGTCGAGCTTCTCGAGAAGGCGGTGCAGGATGCGGCCCTCGATTACGGGGAGGCCATCCTCGGACTCGGTGGCGACGAAGTTGAAGACGTGACAATCGCGATCCTGGCCGATGCGGTGAATGCGCCCGAGGCGTTGTTCCAGGCGCGTTGGGTTCCAGGGCAGGTCGTAGTTGATCATCAAGTGGCAGAACTGGAGGTTGATGCCTTCGCCGGCGGCCTCCGTCGCCACGCAGACCTGGGCCGTGGTGCGGAATGTCTCCTGCGCCCGCTTCCGCTCGTGAGGGTTCATGCCGCCGTGGATTTCGCAGGTGGAGTAGCCCAGCTTCTGCAGGCGGTTGCGGACGTGGTTCAGCGTGTCGCGGTGCTCGGTAAAGAGGAGCAGCTTGCCGCGCCCGTCTTTCAGCTCATCGAACTGCGCTTTCTTGAGGCAGTCGTTCAAGGCGTTGAGCTTCGAGTCGTGCTCGGAGTCACGAACTCTGCGGCTCTGCTCGACGAGTTCCTTGAGAGCGGCGATCTCGGCACGAAGCTGCTCCATTTCGAGGGCGGCGGTGTACTCGTCCGCAAGCTGATCCCGTGCGGCATCGTCGAGGTCGTCTTCATCCTGTTCGTTGTCCGGCAGTCTGCCTTGGCGTTGGGCGAGACGCTTGGCACGCTGCTTGGGTGACAACGCTTCCAACTCCTCGAGCAGGTCGCGCTGCTTCTCGAACCTGCGACGTAGCGACTCGCAGATTGCGTGCGTAGAGCTCGCCAAGCGGCGCTGCAGCACCGTTCGGGCGAGTGCGGCGCTGGTCCGGCGCTGGCCCGTCTGCTGCGGGATGAACTGGTTGATGTATTCGGTGACCGCTTTGTACAGCGCAAATTCATCGCCGCTGAGTTTGAACGTCACGGTGTGAGCGTGGCGGTCAGGGAACAGGCGATGCCCTCGGATGTCCTTCAAGTCTTCCTTCAAGCGACGCAGCGCCCAGGGGCAGTCTTTTCCGAGGCGAAAGATGCTCTTGCGGACTTCGGCCGCGTCCTTCGGCAGCCGGTGCGGCTCCGGGAATAGGTCTGGATCGAGCAGTCGCAGGAAGTGAGCGAACTTGTCCTCGTCGCCGTGGTGCGGGGTGGCCGTGAGTAAGAGAGCGTGGTCGCACTCAACCGACAACTTGTAGGCCAGCTCGTATCGCTTCGTCGCATCAACCTTCGGCTCTCGCCCCTGGCCACCGGAAGTTGTTCGGGCTGAGCACTTGTGCGCCTCGTCGATCAGGACCAAGTCCCAGTGCTGCCGCCAGATCCGCTCGCGCACGTCGTCCTGTTTGGCGTAATCGATCGACGCGATGATCTGGTTCTCCTTGTGCCACGGATCCACCAGACTGCCTTTGTCACGAGCGGCGTCAATCGGCTCGAATTCTTCCTGGAACCAGCGCAGCAGCTCGTCCTGCCACTGAATGGTCAGCGGTGCGGGACAGAGAATCAGGATACGCTCGATGGCCGAGCGGAGCTTCAACTCCTTGATGAGCAGGCCCGCCATGATCGTCTTGCCCGCACCCGGGTCGTCGGCCAAGAGGAACCGAAGCCGGGGCTGCCGAAGCATGTGCTCGTACACGGCTTCGATCTGATGAGGGAGCGTGCGGATGCCGGAAAGGCTTACGGCGAACTGCGAGTCGTGGGCATAGGCCAAGCGAATGCGGGCCGATTCGATCAGAAGCCTGAGCTTCTCGGGCTCGGCAGGGGTGATCCTCTCGGATGGCGCGGTCGCGACTTGCTGCAGGGCCCTCGCCTCGTCGGAAGAGATGGTCGTTTCATCGAGCGTGCCGTCAGGCAGCCGGACTCGGCATTCGTACCCTGCGCCGATCCGCCGAATCGCTTCCAGCACGACAGGGTGGTCGAAGTGACCTTCGAGCCGGATTTGCTGGCCGAGAGGAAAACTGTCGTCGGCTTGATCGGTCATCCGTTCCTCTGTTGCTGTCGCAGGCTACACGGCTCCTCAACTCGCACTGCCCCGAGGTTTCCGTTTACTTCCGGGCCATTCCTCGGCCCTTCTGCTCCGAGGGCGGGTCCGCAACCACGGTCCGCTCGTGTTGTTCTCCGACCTGGTCCTCGCGGAGGCGATGGAGGAACTGCTCGAGATCGCGTCTCACGTAGAGGCGGTAGCGGCTGACAGGGTGCCGGCGCGCCTTGAGATCGCCCGAGCGATCCCAGCGGCGCAGGGTGTCTTTGCTCACGCCGAGCATCTCGGCGGCCTCGCCGATGGTCAGGTATTCGCTGATCTTGGCCACGTCAGGCCACCCACGCCTCGCTAGATTGAGCAACATTATGCAACGCTTGACGAAGAGAGTCCAGTGGCGAGCGGCGTCGGCAACCGGATTCTCCGAGATGGTCGGCGAGTTCTTAGCTTACCCGTTGGGCATCTGGGCGAGCAGCAGGGAGACGTATGTAACTATCTGCGCCACGAGGCGTTAGGAGAACCAAGAGAAGGACGCCTTCAATGGCCTCCCTGTGGTGCCGTGCGACCGCGATCAACTCCGACTCCCACGCGCGGCGGCGTAGCTCCCATTAGGCTTGGCGCGCGCTCCGCGCTCGGATTCAGACCATCGCCGAGCTGCTCGAACACGGGGCAACTCCGACGACATCCAGCACTTCACCGGCCGTTCCAATCACCGCACCACCGTCAACACGCGATCTGGCCTCCGTCGGGCCCCCCTCCACGTCGTTGAGGGGGGATCCCAGTTTAGCCCGCCTGACGGTGAGAGGGCCCGGGGGGAATGGCTGACCGCAGCTCGAGGAAGCACGTCTCCGACGGCTTGATCCACCCGCTGGACATCTCGACGCTGTCCAATACAATGGGCCACAGTGGTTCTTAACCGGGCAAACTCTGGCGTCCCTTCGTCCGATGCGCCTGCTGGTAGCGAGAGCTGTATGGACGATCGATTGCTCTCGGTCGATGACGTAGCCGCGTATCTCGGGGTGAAGCGCGACACTGTGTACAAGTGGATCGTGCGCCATGGGTTGCCGGCACGAAAGGTTGGACGCCTGTGGAAGTTCAGGCGAAGCGAGGTTGACCAGTGGTTCGACGAGCAACCCGTCCGTCGAAGCGAGCGGGGTACTCGCGCGTGGCGACGCCGCACCCGCCGATGACCGACCTGCAACCGAATTACTGCGGGGAGACCGCCGCGCGCGGCCAATTTGTCGATTTGTTTGCCGGCTGCGGGGGCCTCTCTCTCGGCTTGATGTCCGCCGGCTGGAAGGGCCTGTTCGCCGTCGAGCAGGACGCACTTGCCTTCGAGACATTGAAGTACAATCTGGTCGAGGATCAGCCGAACTGCCCTTTCCAGTACGAATGGCCGAACTGGCTTGAGAAGACGCCGATCGAAATAAGCCGCTTCATCAAGCAGCACAGGAAGGATCTCGCCACACTCAAAGGCCAGGTCGACTTGCTCGCCGGCGGACCACCCTGCCAGGGCTTTTCGCTCGCAGGCCGAAGAAAGAGCAACGATCCGCGCAACGAACTGTTTAGGCACTACGTTGCGCTGGTGAAGATTCTCCAACCACCCTTTCTTCTGCTCGAAAACGTGCGGGGCATATCCGTTGCGTTCCGTCGTCCGGCGAAGGGCAAGACACGCAACGGGCGGCCCGCCAAGCCGTTCTCGGAGAGGATCAAGGGGAGCCTCGAAAAAGCCGGCTACGGCGTGTTCACCGAGCTGGTGCGCGGGATGGATGTGGGCGTTCCACAGTTCCGCCCTCGGTACATTATGCTAGCCATCAGGTGCGATCTTCTCAAGAACCGACCCGGCTTCGATCCGTTCGAGTGTTTTGACGAACGGCGAATTGAGTTTCTCAAGTCCAAGGACTTGCCAACGGATCGTCCTGTCACTGTTCGGCAGGCGATTTCCGACTTGGAAACCGCGGGTAAGGCGATCATCGAGTGTGTGGATTCCCCGGGCTTCCAACAAATCCAATACGGTTATCCTCGCAGCAAGTACCAGCGCCTTCTTAATGGCACGCTGAACGGAGTTGCTCCGAACAGCCTTCGTCTCGCGAGACACGGCCCAGATACCACGAAACGGTTCCAGCGAATTCTCGCGACCTGCCGCAAGGGTGTTCAGCTTTCGCCCGCCGATCGTAAGAAGTTCGGCCTCAAGAAGCACTGCGTCGTGCCACTGCATCCCCGGAGGCCTTCGCACACTTTGACCACGCTCCCCGATGACTTCCTGCATTATTCCGAGCCCCGCATCCTGACTGTTCGAGAGTACGCGCGGCTCCAGTCCTTCCCTGACTGGTACGACTTCAAAGGCAAATACACAACTGGGGGCGACCGAAGACTGCGCGAGTGTCCCCGCTACACGCAAGCTGGCAATGCGGTTCCCCCGTTTCTGGCTGAGATCGTTGGGCTGTTGATCGCTGACCTAAAGCGATTGCTCGCACCACCGGAGGGCACATGCCCGCGAACCTGAATCCGCAAGTTGTGGATCTGTTATCGTGGCACGGCCACGCCGCTGGCGGTGTGCATGTGCCGTTCCAGGCACAAGACAACCCGCTTGGCCAAGTGATTGAAACCGCTCTGGTACGACGGCTTCGCGCGCTCGCCGCCGAGATTGCGGGCAGCGATGCCTCGCGCCCCCGTTGGATCTTCCTAGTCGGCGGCCCGGGAAACGGAAAGTCCGAAACGGTCCAGGACTTTCTAGTCCACGTCGACTCGAGCCTTGGAATGGGTGGGGCGCTTGTCCAGGCGCTTCGCCAGAAGTTTGGCAGACCGGGGTTGCTCCCCCGCAAGGTCGAGATACTTCCCAGCGACCTTGCCGACGGCGTAGCCGTGTTCACGGCGAAAGTCGGTCGGCTCATGGTCGTCCAGGATGCAACGGCTACGGAGAGCGCGATGGGGAACGCTGCCAAGGAGTTGGCCGACGACTTGGCCGATCTGGTGACGTGTCCCCGCACGCCGCCCATGCCCGTGTTCGTTGCTTGCGCCAACCGGGGATTGCTCGCGCGGACAATGAACGAGGCGGTGCGGGCCTTCAGCGCGAACAACGAGGTCACGCAGTTGCTCGCCAATGTCATCCAGGCATCGAGCCTTGGACTTGAAACGCTCGCGCGGCAGAAGCCGTGCTGGCCCTTGGAGACCGACGATCGTTTTGCCTGTTGGCCGCTGGACGTCGAGAGTTTGCTCGCGAATGGTGAAGCGCCGTCACCACTTGATTCCATTCTGCGCAACGGCACGGAGTCGGGGAAATGGGAAGCCGTGGGCCGGTGCCAGGATTGCGTCGCACGCACCCACTGTCCTTTCCGACAAAGCGCGGAGTGGCTCCGCGATGATGCCATTCGCGCCAACTTGTTGACGCTTCTCCGGCGTGGCGAACTTGCGCGCGGGCAGCGGTGGAACTTTCGTGACGCGTTCTCGCTGGTGGCGGAGTTACTTATTGGCCAGTGGAGCGATTTCGAGCCGGCTATTCATCCTTGCCAGTGGGTCCACGGACACCACGTCGCCGCAACCTCGAATCCACCCACTCCAAGCAGCGTCCTAGCACTGAGCATGCACCTGTACCCGAACGCGATGTTCAGGGGGGGACATCCAAGGCAAGCCGCCGCCGCTTTCCTGGAAAGCCGTTCTGTAGCTCCACAGTCCCAGCCACTAACCCACGCGCTTGTTACGGGCATTGCTGCGTTAGGCGAACGTGCAACCGTCAAGCCAATACGGGAGACGCTTACACGGGACTATCTTCGACTAGACCCCGCAACGAGCACTCCACGCGACCCGGTCCACGCCCTTCGCTCGATCGAAGATGCCTTTTGCCAATCGGTTGAACAGGGACGCTCCGAGCTTCGGCGGCAGGTGACTCCGGCACGCGCCGAGGACGCGTTGCTCGAACACTTCGAAACGGCAGAAGAGGAATGGAACCTGCTCGGAAGGGAATCAGCAACCGCCGTGGCCGCCGTCTGCCTCCTGCGGAAAATCGCCGGGATGATCGCGAAGCGAAGCGCCGGCATGCGCCTGGGATATCACGCAATGGACGAGTACTTGGCCGATTACGAAGCGTCCCTGCGCGATCCAGCACGCCTTGCCCTCGTTCGCGGCGCGCTCCAGCCCTTGCTCGGCGATGCGGGGCCGTGCTTCAATCTGCTGGAAATACTCGGACAACCGACCGCCGAGGCGCAGCCACTCGTCAGCCTCCAGGGCCGTCCGCCAGGAATCCGTCCCATTCCGGCACCAGTCGCCACCGTATCGACGCCCGGGCATGACGTTCCGTGCATCGAATTCACCGACCCCTCGTACCGCGTGCCCCTAACGTTCGATTTCTTTATGGCACTGCGGCTTCGCAAGGAGGGATGCGCTGGAAGTAGCCTACCAGCAAGCGTCCGCGCCGCGCTTGATCGCACTCGTCACCGGTTTGCGGGAGAACTGTGCCGACAGGACGAGCTCTTCGTGGACGGTCGCGCGTCCATCGTGCTCGGTACTGGCCAACGAATCAGTATTCCCTCCACGGGTGTTTCGCCGGTACTTGTAATCGACTAGCTGGGAATACGCATGCAAGTTTCAGAGTTTGAGAGTGCCCCTACGAAGGAACGACACCCGGCATACGGGGCGTCCATGTTCTACACGACCGCGCCGGAGTGGTCCACCGGTGAGGTTCTCCTTGCTGCCGCCTACCGCGGACTCGTCCTCGGCGTGAGCGAGAGCGTGGTGGACTTGGAGAACATCGCGCGCGCTCCCGAGTTGATGCCGGCGGAGGTCGGAGGCCGACAAACATGGGCGCGGCTACTGGCGGAACGCGGCGGAATCGCGAGCCCGCTCCGACACGGGCAATACAGCCCCATGGCGTCTCGGCAGCTCATGCCGCTCGTTCCAACGATTGCACGGATTGCTGGCGTTCTAGGCAAGAAGCCAAGGAGCCGGTGGAACCCGACGAACCTGTTGCTGGAGACGATTGGGGCGGGGCTGGGAAAGAGCCGCGGTGAGGCACTCGTCCGCGATCTGGGCGA
Organism: Phycisphaerae bacterium; assembly: GCA_016935885.1. The sequence continues at coordinate 37,122 of JAFGQA010000248.1, forward strand.
AGCGCTGCAGGTCACGCCCAGCGACGATGTCTTTGCCCGTTTCGTCGAGGAATCCCTGTGCCAAGGCTTGCAGTCCATTCAGCCTGCGCCCGTCGCATCCGTTCCCTTCCGTGCGCTCACACTTGAGGACGACCACCTGCGCGCCTTCAGGCCCAACAGCTCCGCCCGCCGGCTGTGCCCGGCAGAGCGTTTCTGCAACGATCTTCCATTCACACTCGCCGTCAAGTCCGCTCTCACGCGCCGACAGTGGACCGTGTTGCTGGAATCAATGCTCCGAATCGGGCTTGGCATGCACGTCCTATGGACGTGCAACGCCAACATCATTGCATGGGAGATCGCGCTTTCCGTTGCGTCGGGCAGTACCTCGCCGACCGCCGCGGAGATCGAGTCAGCCATCTGGGAGACCCACGTCGAAACCCGGCCGCTTCTCCAGCTTGGATCGAATGCCGAGCCGCTTATTGAGCGAATGATCGAGCGCTATGCCTACGCGCGGACTGGCCTCAACCTCTTGCTCTGTCGCCTGGATGATGTCAACGCGGCGTGGCCCGAGACGACGCCTATAGGGTATTCCACCCAGCCTGCGCAAGATGCACCGGGGTCACTGGCCGCCTTCTATTCCCACGTTTACGCGAACCGTCAGGCGGTTGATGCCACCGACGCCGGGCTGTGGCTTCGCACGCGTGTCGGCCAACTTTTTGATCGCCGCGAGGATTTGCGGGCGCTCGCCACCTGCAAGTCGGGCTACACCAAAAACCTCTTCGAGTTTGCACGCCACGGTCTGGGGCAAGTAAAGGCGAAGGATCCTGACCAACGCTGCTATGACCTTGCCTACCTGCTCGCATATTCCGGAGACCGCAGGCCCCTGCCTGTTCAACCCGGCCCCGCGATGCTGGTCATGCTCGTGCATGCGTGCTGCGCCTCGAATCCTAACATCCCGGTGAGCCTGGACGATTTCCGCAGGCACCTTGGCGAGTATGGCCTGCATGTTCCTGCTGGAGAACTCGTACATGGAAGGACCGGTCGCGATCTGGCGATGCTGGGCCTCGTGGTGGATAGCCCGGACGCCGCCGGTGGACGGCTACTGGTGAAGCCGTTCTGACGGATACTTGACGAAACGAACAAGGAATCTCGGATGCGCGCCTTGGCCGAATGCCTGAAGACCTACATCGAGCAGTACTTTCGCACGGTGCTTGCGCGCAACACGGATACTTTCGTACGACCCGTGCTCGTCGGCCCGCCCGACGCGGCTCTCCGCGAGATGTTCTCGCTATTGACAGGGGCAGGACAACACGATTGGCATTTGACCGTCGGAACCAATCCGCATGACGTGGTCGTCTTGCTGGTGGATTCCAGCGCCCCGCCGACGGGCGCGGCGCATTCGTGCGGTTGTGGATGGGACTACGCGGTTTCCATTCGCAATAGCTACCCACGCGTTCTGATACTTGCGACCCGTGGGTCGTGGGATAACCGCCCGGAATCGCTTGCCAACACCACCGAAACCATCGGTGCGATCGGTTCCACGTCACGTGGAAACAACGACCCACTTCAAGCGCACTTGTTGACCACGGTTGCGTCGCGGCTTGTATTGGACGAGCCCAGGGTGAAGGAACTCATGCGCCTGGTGCGAAACGAGTCTGCAAGACTCGAACCTGCCGCCCGTGACGCGATGACCTGGGAAGTGCTGGAGAGCCTGCTCTCCACTTCGCCCGGCGCCGCACCCACCGATGCAGCGTGCCGTGCGATCGGTCTTCCCGTGATCGCGCAAGCGTCAATGACCTTCACGGAGGCATTCCGGATTTTGACCACTCTGGGGGAGTTTGTTGGCGCCACGGGTATTCGCGACGCGATTGATCAGATGAAGGCGACGGAGGCGGCGCAGCAACACGGTGTCGAGGCCAGTCTCGACTCCTTGCAAGCGCATCTTTCCAGTTGCTTGTTCTCACCCACGATGCTTCAAACGTCCCCGTTGCGCTATTACCGGGTCACGCCGCCGGTTCCCGCTTGGTACGACACGCTGACGACCACGGCCCTTGGCGACATTCTTGCCGAGCTTGACCAAGGGCCGCGGCAAGACCGTCTAATTCTTGCGTGCACCAATGGGTTGGCAGGTGCAAACCCCGTACGAAAGGGCCTATTCATCGTCGCGACGAATGTCGAGTTACAGGCATCTGCAGCCTCCGGCGCGCGACCCACGGCGGTGACGTTCACGCGCAAAGTGGATCGGACCGCCCCCACGATCTTACCTCCATCGCCGGCAGACCCTCTCCGCGCGACGGACCCGGCACCGGCGAGCCATCGCAAGCCAATCAAGTACAAGGTGGAGGCACCCGACTTCCGACCCGGTACAGTCGATCTTGTCGTCGTCGAGCAATTCGAATGCCGCGGTCTGGTCGTCGTCCGTGATGCGGAGCGCAACAATATCCCGGTGCATGCCGCACGGGTTGGAACTTGGACACAGGAGTTGGTTCTTTCTCGCGGCGGTGCGACCGAACTACATGTGTTTCACGCCAGTTCCGTCGCCCAGGTGAGCACCGCGCGCCCCGGCGAGGCGCCGCAAGTCCAACCAACCGTGCCCGGACAGCTTTTTGTCCCAGTCGCGGTGGACCTAGAAGACAATGACGTTTTCGAGGTCGCGCTTCTCGACGTAGCGGGTACCGTCATCGGCAAGTGGACACTGCTTGTAATCGTACGGGACGCTTCCGACACCGCGAATTCGCGCCTCGACGCGCTGATCCGCGAACATCGAACAAGACGGAAAAGCATACCACATGCCCCAGATATCGCCCTTCACCGCCTGGAGATCGGCTCTTACTTGAATTCGCCCGGCAGTTGGAATCCAGTGCTGGCGTGCTGGACTTCCAACGGTTCGGGCGTGCGCGCGGTTGATTGGAATGGAATGCGCGTGCTCGGAGATGTCCAGCCCCAAATCGACCCACGCCCGACTGTCACGCCGCCGCCCCCCTTGTTTGCTGCCCGCGACGCGGTGCGCGTCCTGCTACAGCAGGAACAGCGGTGCCTGTCCGAGATTGAGATCAACACTACGACGCTTGTACCGCTCATCGCGGAGTACCTGCGGTGCTATCGCGACTGGCTGCGCCAGGACCCGCAGGCCGCATGTTGGCTTGATGTCCTCGCAATACACGCGGCTGAGTGGAATGGGCAGGCCGGGCGCCACGTGGCGACAGATGAACCCGTGGTCGTCCTGCTGTCACCGCTCCACCCTCTGCGCCTCGCATGGCACGCAGTGGCCCAACAACAACTGGCCGACTCAATGCCGACCCCCTGTCCCGGTGCCGGTTTGCTCAGCCCATCCCATTGTCCCGATTCCGGTGTCCTATACCTGTGGGATGGGCAGATAGCGAAGCCGCGAGCGTTCTTCTCGCTTCCCTGCGAACATCCGCACTGGGCCGTCCTGCTCAATGTCGCCTTCCTGGATAGGCCCGCTCCGCGGGCAGAAGCCATACACCGGCTCGCTGGCCTGGGCCTGCAAGTCCAGGCCATAACGGGCGGCTTCACTGCCCAGCAGACGCAAGACAGCCTCCAGGAGGTAAATCGGCTGCTGCCAGCACGAGCGACACTCCGAGTCGGGATCGTCGGCGACGCGGAGTCCTCAAGCGATTGCGGGGAAGGCGTCTTTCGCTGGAGCGAAGTGCAGCATTCGCAAGATTCGGTTGCCCCCTCCGGTTGTCTCCAAGTGGAAGTCTTCGATACGCGCGGCGCTGCGGACCCCTCTCCCGAGCAGCTTGCGGACCTGTCGGAGATCACCGCCGAGCGCGTCCGCTGGTTCAAGCTCCGGCCCGAGGCGAATGTCCCTAAGCTCGACCTCACGATTATCGACCAACTGGGTGCGCGTTCACCCGAAGCATCGCTTGGCACAACGCGCTCCGCGATCGCTCCGGGCTGCCTGTACCGTGCCCGAATACGAGAGGACTTCCAGGACGCCCGCGCAATACTGGAATCGCGTGTCGCCGACACGAGGCTTACCGACGCCGACCTTCCGAATCTGCTGGCGACTACAATTCAGGCTTACGAGCAGCTGTGCGACGCCGCTGCGCACCTCACGCACTTTCGCTTCACGCCGAACCAGGATGCCGTGGGCAGCCGGCTCCGGAACGCCATATTCTTGTCGCTCACATCAAGCCAGATCGATCCTGCCTGCATCGTTCGGGGCACGGTGGGTCAACGCGGGTATCTTTGGGACTACGAGCTACCGGGTGTACTCGGCGGCGGCGAGAGCAATCTTGGCTACTACCTCGTGGCCCAACCCACGGCGGCCATGTGCGACGCCGTTGAACGCGCGGCGGCGCTTGTCGCGAGCCCGCCGCCGAGCATTCCGGCCTTGCTCGAAGAAGTGTCGAGGCACGGTATACCCATCCTCAAACGCCTCGCCAGCGGGGGAAGCCAGTCGCGTGGTGAACTCGGCCTGCTTCTCGCAACCCGCTTACTCCAAGACGCGTTTCGCCCCCACGCCGCAGCCGCACGACTTCCAGTGTGGTCTGGTGCCTGTATCCACCTTGTTCTCCCGGTGGACCCCTACGAGAGCCTGCTTGACCGGCTACGCCGCGCTCTCCTTCCTGCAACGGCCAGCGCCCAGCGCCCAGACCTCGTTGTGGTCGCGATTCAGCTTCAGGGTCCAGGGCGGCCTGTCGCCGTGAAGTTTACCCCGGTGGAGATCAAGTACCGGGCAAGCGGGATGCCAGCCACCGAAATGCGCGATGCCCTGATGCAGGCTCAAAGCCTGGGCACACTCTTGCAGTCGCTCTGGATTCAGCAACCGGCTACCGAACTGTGGCGCACCTGTGCCCGTGCTCTGCTTGCGCAGTTCCTTGACTTTGGATTCCGTATCTATGCGGCGACTTGGCTGCACGGCCACCAGCATGCAGAGTGGGCCGCCGCTCACCAGCAGGTCATGCAAGACGTACTTGAAGGAACTGCGCAAATCACCGTCAATACCGCCGGCAGGCTTGTCGTGTTCGACGGTTCCCAGACGACCCGTGTTGCGGACCTTGACGGGGATCGCCGGCAAGACACTATTATTGTGTCTCAGGATGACGCTCGCGCGCTGCTGACCGGCACATCGGCTGTCACTCCGGCAGCAGATTCGGCAATATCGCAGCTTGATTTCTCCTTTCCCGGGTGCGGTGCTTCAATCCAGGCGGCTCCGACACCTACCGTGTCCCACGTGGTCACGCCTTCGCAACGCATCCCAACTGCGACCTCGTCCCCATCAGTGCTTGGCACCCCACAGGACGCTGATGCTTCGCCGGTGGCGCCTTCGCCGACTCAACCTGCCGCCCGCGAGGGGCCTGCGTCGCTTGCGTCGACAGCCGCCGGAGAACAGACTGCTTCGTCATCACTCGTGCCTCCAGAGGTTCGGCAACGCGTCCGCAACGCGTTCGAGGGGTTTGTTGGCAACGACCCGGCTGTAGCTCGGTTATCCAATGACCTGTTGCGCGCGCTGATCGAGCTGCCGCCGCATTTGGCCAGGAACTACCTATTCACTGGGCTTCCAAGCACTGGCAAGACGGAACTCGCCCGCCGCATGGCAACGGCGCTAGGGCTGCCCCTTATCAAGCTAGACGGCCGCGGAGTCTCAAGCCGCGACAAGCTCTTCGCGATGGTCACCGGCGAGCTAAACTCGCACAACCTCGCCGCATCCCAGGTTGGTCAACAGGTTGGGCTTCCCGTCATGGAGTACCCGCCGCTTATCATCTTCATCGACGAGGTACATTTGGTACCGCGCGCCCTCCAGGAGGCGCTGCTGACGATGCTCGAAGCCGCGGACCGCACCGTAGTGCTGTCCGACCACGTCGCTCACGTGCACCGCGGGACGTTCCTATTCGCCACTACGCGTGTATCGGACGTGGATGCCGCGTTCGCCAGCCGGTGCGACGAGATACAACTTCGCGAATACACCGAGGCAGAAGTCGCCCAGATCCTACGTTGGAAAGTCCCGCACGGCGATTGGGAGGACACGGTTTACGCGTCCGTTGCAAGGCTCGGTCGGTGCGTTCCACGCATTGCGATCCAGCTTGCCGAGGCGCTTGAGACAGCGGTCATGGTCTCCGAGGAGCAAAAGCCACTCATTGAACACCTGGAAGATGTCCGCCGCGCGCGCGAAATCGACTCGCGCGGATTGACCCGGATGGACTTCGAATATCTGGCGATCCTCGAACGCTCGGCCGGCCCGGTCGGTGAGCAGGTTATTCTCAACCTAATGCGAACGGTCGACAAGGACCGCGTCCTAAACGAGGTCGAACCCTTCCTCGTCCGGCTTGGATTTATCATGCACGGCCCACGCGGTCGCGAGCTTACCGGTGAGGGCCGCGAGTACCTGCTGGCTCAGCGTGCTCGTGGCCAAGCCATGCAATGACGACTCAATCGGGCACTCTCCGCGCACGCCTGGCACGTCACGAATGGCGTGTCAAGGCGTTTCGCCGGTCGCTTCTTGGCTGGTTTCGCCGCGAAGGAAGGGAGTTTCCTTGGCGTCGCCCCTCCGCATCGCGCTATGCCATGGTGGTTTCTGAGATACTCCTGCAACGCACACGCGCGCAGACTGTGGCTCTTTTCTTCCCACCATTCCTTTGCCGGTTTCCCGGGTGGAGACAACTTGCCACCGCAACCGAAGACGAGCTGCGCGCATTTCTGGAACCCATCGGGCTTTGGCGACGACGAGCAGCCTCACTCCGCGCGCTGGCAAGGGAGATGCAGTTACGACGGGGGCGATTTCCACAGACCCGCGAAGCAGTCGAGGCATTGCCGGGCGTCGGACAGTACGTCGCCAGTGCCGTGATGATCTTCTGCCACCGTCGTCGAGAACCCTTGCTTGACGCGAACATGGCCCGCGTCCTGGAACGATGCTTTGGCCGACGACGTCTGGCAGATATCCGCTACGACCCGTGGCTGCAGGCACTTGCCCGCGCCGTGGTCAACCATGCGCAAGCCCGCGAAATCAACTGGGCTGTGCTGGACTTGGCTGCCAAGGTCTGCACGATCCAGAACCCGCGGTGTCAGGCATGCCCACTAAATGCCTGTTGCCAGTTCGGAGGCAGACGGTCATCGACTCGGCAAGAATCCAAGAACAAAGCCACGGTTGAGGTCATTTCAAACCGCTGCGCGAGGCACCGGAGGGCCAAGCGATGTTGACGGAGCGGGCGACGCGGCCGCTCTCCCGCTCCAAACCACACCTTCTACCCGCCGCAAGGACGTGCTCTCCGTCTGAATCGTACGGTTTAGAGTCAAGGGCTGGAGAACGTCGGTGAAGCAAATTCAGGCTTTTGGTGACGATCGCAATAAGGGCTGGTGCATCTACTGCGGCGGCCCCGGAGAATCACGTGACCACGCTCCGTCGCGAGTGCTGCTTGACGAGCCGTACCCAGCCGAACTGCCAGTGCTTCCCGCGTGCACCGCCTGCAACGGCGCATTTTCCCGAGATGAGGCCTATTTGGCGTGCCTTATCGAATGCGCCTTGACCGGTTCCGTTGAATCCGCCAAGAGCCGGCGCAAGGTCGGAGAGATGCTAGCGCAGTCGCCCGCGCTCGCGGCCCGTCTTGTTGCCGCGCGCTATGAGCGGGACGGCGAGATCGGCTTCACTCCGGAGCCCGAACGTGTTCGGGCAATCATCCTCAAGCTCGCACGCGGACATGCGGCGTTCGAGAACAACGAACCTCGCCTCGACGAGCCGGAGTCGATTCTGTTCACACCATTCACGGCGATGGGCGAAGCCGAGCGTGAGCAGTTCGCGCGCGGTACCAATGACGCTCAGGGTGCCGCACCGTGGCCTGAAGTCGGCAGTAGGGCGATGACCAGAATGCTTACCGGGGACGATCTTGGATCGGACGGCTGGATCATTGTGCAGCCCGGCATGTACCGCTACCGCGTGGACTGGGCGAGTGGATTCCGCGTTCAGATCGTGATCCGCGAGTACCTTGCGGCTGAGGTCGTCTGGGAGTGATGTGTCAGGCCGGCAACTCGCTTTGTCTTACCTCTGAGAACCGCCCTTCTCTGTGGTGATGCTCGGCGGCGTGGGATCCGCAAAGGCCTCGACCATGATGACATGGAACTCGCCTTTGCCCGCTTCGAGCTGCTTCCCGCAGCGCTCACAGAATAGCGGCAACTCGTTCAACGGTGCTCTCACCTGCTCCGGGCGTCGTCCTGCTCGTACACCATCGCCGCGTCGTCGCCATTGGGGGTGGCGAGAAATACTCGTTTGATCAAATCCGGCTGCCGCATGACGGGCAGTATCGCCCCATCGGCCTGAGTTCCGCATCACAGACCGGACACTGGAAGTTCTCCCGTGGCTTCGGTGCGTTTTTCGGCGCGATCGATGGCAACAAGATCAGCAACGCCGTAATGACCGTAATCGCAGTGCCTGTTACGTATTCGGCGTTGATAGCCTGTGCCCATGCGATCACACCGGCTCGATCGAACCACTCGCCGAGCAGCAGGAAGTTCGCGAGAAGCAGAACCGACACAACCGGGACAGCAACGACTAGTCTGCGCATCTTGGTGCTCATGAGCACACCCGCCTTTCCGTGCATCCGGGCACTCGGTCCATCGTAGCGCAGAGCCGACCAGCGCGCAAGCGTGTTTTCAGAACGGGCGGAGCCATGTCGCAGGCGACACGTCTCGCGGTGGTGCTACTCAGGCTGATCCCTGGTTTTCCGCGGATCGTGCGGGGGTAGAAGTGCAGTTCACGCAGCTGCCGTGCCTTTGGGTTACATGACCGGCCCCAGTGGGCCCATTGGTCCCATCGGCCCGAGGCCAGGAAGTGAGGGGCCAATCCCTGGCATCATCCAGGGGTCCATGAGCAAGTCGTCCCGGTAGAGCCGTTCTTGCATCACGGGATCAGGTTCGAGAGGCAACGATCCAAGCTCATCAACAATTTGCTCGAGTAGACCCGGCCCGAGAGACGGCATGTCGTACGGGACGTCGGTTGCCATATCGTCCGATCTGACTGTCCCGTCCAGGCCAAGTGCAACATCGTCGACGGTCAACTCGTCACCAAAGACCGGGTCGAGGTTCTCGGCTGGCCCGATTGCCTCGTGCATTGCTTGATCGAAGAGTTCGTTCAACATGGGAAGCGCGTCGTAACTCGGCTGATCCAGCACTCTGTTCCAGATTGCGTCAACAGGGTCCATTGCATCGCCGGGGACGTCCAGCGTTGGGCCAGTAGGTCCCTCGAAGCAGACGTCGTGCTCGGCCGGGATGACATCCGGAGCGGGTCTATTCGGGAGGTCATTTACGAACCGCTGTAAGAGGAAGGCCGCGTGGTCGCTGTCGATGTCGGAGCCCAGCTGCTCAGCATGCGTGACGTTGAATTCCGGGTCGCGCAACTCGTCCGGAGCGAAACGAGGCGTTTCCGTTTGATACGGAGTGTACTGCGCGTCGCGGATTATTGGTTCACCGGGGTGCGGTTCATAGGCGTCGGGATGAAACGACATGTAGGTGTGCGGAGCATTCGCGCTTGCGGATCGATCGATCGGCCCTGAGGCCGGCTGCTGGCTATGGCTATATCCGGCATACAGCACGCCGGGAATCTGGCCGTCCAGCGAGATCTTCCTCCGCTTCCGAAATTGGGACAGGATCGTGCTGGGTACTTTCGGGCCCATGGCGTGCTCCTTGTTGATGCAAACCGTCTGTTGGAACAGACGCAGACTCTCGGGCATTGTAATCCAGGGCCACGACAGGAGCGGCGACGGGATGGTGACGAGCTGCCGACGCAGCGATGTTCCCGAGCGCTCCGCGGCCTGTCCGATGCGCTGCGGTGGTATCCAGGTGCTTGCGCGACGCCTCGATTAGGTGCTGGGCTGTTGCTGAAATCCGCCCCAGGCTGGCCGCCAGGGTCTTTCCATCGCCTCCCCACACGGCAATGTAGCGGCTTGCTCTGAGTTCCACGTCCAAGTTGAAGTGCCGGCAGACGACGTACGCCACTGCTTCCGCTTCGAGCTCTGCGGTTTGCCGGCCGATGCCGAAGTGGCTGTTCGCTTCCTGCTGGCGGTGCATGGCCTCATGAGCCAGCTCATGGACCAAGCTCTTACTTTGTTGCCCCGTCGAGTGTCCTGTGGCGATTTCCACTTCTCCGCCCTTGCTGACACCGAACGCGCCTTCCTCCATGCTCCGATACCGCACGGCAATGCCGCGATCTGACGCGACGCGCTCCAAAGCCGCCAGCAAGTCTTCCGCATCTGCCTGAACCTCGGGGACTTCCGCCGTCGGCAGTGGCTTGCCATCAGTCTGCGAGACATCGAAAACACAGGCGGTCTTGAAGAACACACGGACTTGCTCTTCCTCGTCACTGGGGACCCTTCTGATCGGGCATGGGGAGATGATCCGGATTGCCTTCTCTCCCTTCCGGACGGTCCTCCCCAATCGCTGCCAATGGGTGAACCCTGCCACCAACGACGCGCGTGGTCGTTGCCACGCGATTAGCCAAGCGTTCCTCCAGCTGTACGCCGGGAATCGCGCCATGGTGTCAAAATACCTCCTCAACTCGTCTGAGCTGCGCTGCTTATCCACCGCCTGCGCGAGCCGACCCAGGCTGTCGTCGACGGATCTCCGTAGCTCTGCTGCGAGTGATCTACTTTTCATGGTGTCACCTCGGAACCTGCCTCTTGCGGGCACGTCCTCATGCCGGATGGACGTGCCCGTTGGCGTGAGTTTCTCAGCCCGAACTGCACATGCGCTGCTGCTCAGCTTCCAGGTGGCGGGCGATATCGCTGGTCAAATCTGCCTGCGGCGCATGAGCTCGACCCAGGACGTCTTTCCGTCGGCAGCAAGTCATCCAAGGGACATCGTGCCGTCAGCGGCGACCGCCGGTCCATGGCTATGCTGGGTGTCGGTTCGCGTGAACCAGAAGGAGAGCAGCGATGAATTCGGCGACAGTTGAAAACATGTCCGACTCCACGCTGATGCAGGTGGCCGATCGGTTGGCCCGCGTGTTGATTCACGGTGCGCGGGCGGGGCGATCGAGGAAGGAACTGCTGGCGACCCTGACAGCGCGGATCCGGCTTATTCGGGGGCACTGTCTCGTGTGCGCGACGGAGTGGCCCCTGACGCTTCTCGGGCAGGATCAGGCCCGGCATCTTTGCGTGGTGGCACGGCGGGCGAGCTTCGTGAGCCTACGGCGGCGTCTAGAAAAGCATTTCCGCACGGTTTTGTTGCGATGCCCGGCGTGTGCGGCACGCGACGCGGAGGGAGTCTCCAGCAACAGCGATGGCGTGGCAGAAGGCGGCGAGCACGACCGCGCCGATTCGGGCCTCGGACAGACCGCGGATTGACGGCGTTGCGTTGACCAGCTAAGGGAGCGTCCATGACGAAGCTGTACATTCGAGGGTTGGTCAGAACCGCAAACACCGTGCGCCGCGAACTATCGCAGCCGCTGTCTGCAGAGCGAAGGGAGCGGCTTCGCCGCATTGTTGACGAGTCCATCCGCCAGATTCACGCGATTCTGGCAAGGAATGCAGCGACCCTGCGGGATGTGCCCGCGCCAACTCAGCGGGCATACGAGTTCCTCAAGAGCGTGGATGTCGACGCCCCCTCGGTGCGGCTCGCTGCAGAGCCGGATTCACGCGTACCGGGTACTGTGTCTCTCGTGGGACTGAAATCAAACTGGGACGCGATCATCCACCGTCTCACCCAGCCCGTTGCTGCCGAAGAAGTCGCAGTCCTGCACAGCTCAATCGCGACATCCAGCGCTAACGTCGAACAGCAACTCAGCAGAAACGGGCTAAACTCCTCGGATCTGACAGCGCAATCTCGTGCTGCCAGGGGCTGGCTGGCGTACTTTGCCGACCGCGAGAACTTCAATGCCTATCGTGATGCGGTTGCCCGGGCCCAGTCCGGCTTCGACACTGCTCTGGCGCAGTCACGGCGTTTTCATCCACCCGCCTGGCTGGAATTCCGGCCGATCCCTGGGCTGTTCAAGCTGCGCGGGTACCGCGACGGGACGCGTATCGCGCTGCCTACGCCGATGGTTAGCTTCTCGGAGGGGCTCTTCCAGGCGCTCGCCGAGGCGGTGTGCGACGGTGGAAGCAAAGAGCTCATCGTCCAAGCCACAATGGGCGATGAGTACCAGAGCATCCAGGCTGAGCTGGAGGCGCTGTGCGACGTGGAGGAGCGCGCCACTGGCGTGCATCATGATCTCCGAGCGTCCTTCGATCGTGCCAATACCAGGTACTTTGGCGGCGACCTGGCGCGCCCGCGTCTAACGTGGAGCCGGACATTCACGGGCAGGAAATTCGGTCATTACGATCCAATTCGCGACACGGTCATGATCAGCAGCACACTGGATCACGCCGATGTCCCGGCGTTGGTAGTCGACTTCGTCATGTACCACGAGTTGCTGCACAAGAAACTCGGCGTGGATTGGCGAAACGGACGGCAGGCTGTTCACACGCCCGAGTTCAAGGCTCAAGAGAGGTGCTTCGAGCAGTACGCGGAAGCTGAAGCGGCGCTCAAACGGCTGGCCCAATGCATCTCGCGAACCCGCGGGGAGTAACGCCGATGCCGGACGGCGGAATCACAGTCTACACGATCGGTTCTGCCAGGAAGAACGCCGAGACATTCTTCGGCAAGCTCGAGCAGGCCGGCGTTCGCTGCATCATCGACATCCGTCTCCGAAACACATCGCACCTCGCCGGCTTCACCAAACGCGACGACCTCCGCTTTCTCCTGAGGCGAGTCGTGGGCATCGAGTATGTCCATGTCCCGGAACTGGCGCCGACGGACGACCTGCTCGACGATTACCTGAAGCGGCGAATCGACTGGTCAACGTACGAGCGCCGGTTCAACAAGATCCTCGTTGCGCGGTCGATCGAAACGCTCGTGACGCCGGAGCGACTGGCGGATGCTTGTCTGCTCTGCAGCGAGGTTTCGCCGAAAAAGTGCCATCGTCGGTTGGTGGCCGAGTACCTGCAACGTCGTTTCGGCAACATACGGATCTTACACCTGGCGTAGGACGGGGCGTCGGCTGCGTCGCAGAGGAAAGGAGGCATCCTCATGCCACAAGCTTCGCTGAGCACCGAGGAGGCGCTCGACCTTGCCGCGAGACTCGATCAGAAGTACGCGCCGGCGTGGGACGCGTACTCCTCGAAAGCGCGAGCGGCGTTGGCCGCCTACTTCCTACCGCACCAGTCTCAGAAGCCGGTGCTGAGCCCGGCGCGGCCTCGGGTTGTCAAATGGTACTGTCCGTTTGCAGCACAATCTGAGTTCCCGAGCGGCCATCGTTACTGCATCAACGTGTACACGGGGTGCGCGCATGAATGCGTTTACTGCTATGCGTCGGTCTACTCGCCGTCCCATGCCTCGGACAAGCAGGGCTTTGAGAGACTGCTCCAGCAAGACATGGACGATCTGGAGCGTTTCGATGTTCCCGCGGCTCCGGTTCACATTTCCAACAGCACCGATCCGTTCCAGCCGCTGGAGGAGCAGCACCGACGCACGCGATTCGCGCTCGGACAGGTACTGCTCCACCGTCGGCGCTTCACGACGGTCACCATCCTGACGAAGAACCCGCTGCGCGCGGTCCGGCTCGGCGATCTCGACTTGCTCAGGGCGCTGGGAGCGATGCCGAACGATCATCCATGCAGGAGTGATTTCGAGCGGGATGGCCGTCCGGGGCTTGTCGTCGAGGTGAGCCTGGCGTTCTGGAGAGAGGAAGTCTGTCGGGAATACGACCGGTGCGCTCCATCCGTCCGCGAGCGTATCGAAGGGCTGAAGGCGCTTTGCGACGCCGGGATTCCGCTGGTTTTACGCATCGACCCGTTGTTTCCCCACGCCACATCAGCGGACGGGGCCACGTTGTCATTCGCCGACTTTGGTCTGTTGGAGCCTCAGACACCCGATGATCTTGAGCACTTGGTGGGTCTGGCGGAAGAGCTACAAGTACGACACGTTGTTTACTCTCCAGCGAAGATCACGCAGCCCCGCGGCCGGAAACTGTCGGGAACAATGCGCGCCATGCGTGAATTCTATCGAGCCTACGCCGCCCCCTCGAAGCTCGATTTCCACGGCGGGAGTTGGCGTCTACCGCGCGATGTTGCGCAACACATGACCGTGCAGCCGTTTCTTGCCCAGTGCAGGCGACATGGCATTCATGCCAAGCACTGCAAGCAGAATTTGACCGAGACGCCCTGATTGCGTCCCAGCGCAGATGCGGGGGATAGAGCTCTCGCTAGCTCCGGGAGAGAATCGCGGCCAGAAGACCGGCCGCGAAAGAGAAATGGAATTGAGAAGGAGATGGAACGCGAGCTAGAGCAGGGATACTACTCCGGCAATCGGTTCCAGCCCGGTCCACCAGGCTCGAAATGATCGTGCTCCCAAGCAAGCGCCGAAGCGCGCGTGGTGGCACAGTGCAGCACGCGGCTGACCGGTCGCTTGAGCAACCGGTACAACCAGCGGCGGAGCCACGGCTTTGGCGAGGCGTCACGGACGCACCAGCACTGCTGCCGGTCGTCGAATTCGACGTGACTGGCGCGGCGCACGCTTACGACCCCCAGCTCACACAGCTCGACTTCATCGGCCCACAGACCACGGATGCGGCCATCGGGCGTGATTCGCAACTTGATCATCGCGAGGCCTCCATCTGGCGGTTTGCCTGCGGGGGCAGGCGCTGGGCCTCGGGTTTCAGCCGATCTTCAGTGGCGGCACCGCCGAGGGCTGCCAGGATCTGCCGCGTTGCCTGCGTACAGGTCGCATCTGTGAAGTTGACCGCGTCGATGCTGCACGAGCCATCGGCATGGATGATGATCTTGACGCATTTCCCTTGAATCATGGGTACGCTTCCTTTCTCGGACCGATCGTCCGTTGTGTCTCGGCGGACATGGTTTACCGGTACCCACCGATCACCACCTCGATCTCGCCGTTTTCGAGTTCCCGGCGCTGGACCGTTCGCCCCTGGGCACGTTGCTGGCGGGCGACGGCGTGATAGGCGTACTCCTGCTTGATGCGGTTCTGCATCTCAGCGTTGAAGCGGTGGCGCTGGTCGTACTCGCTAATCCAGGCGCGGTACGTGCCGTTCGGCATACGCTCCCAGCCGACATCGTTGGCTGCCTGGCCAACATGCTCCCGGCGAACGACGATGTGCGCCCGCTGGGGCCGCTCATCGCCTTGGTAGCCGAACAGGGCCACGGCCTCTGCGTGTACTTCGATCTGGCTGCGCTCGAACCCGGCGGCGACGAGGGCTTCGATCAGGGCTTGCTGATCCTTGAAGCCCGGCTTGCACTCTACGTAATGGGACATCTCGTTTTCCTTTCGTTGGTTCCAAAGGGACCGAGGAGGCGAGCGGAACAGCGCTGCTCCGCCCGCTCTTCCTCGATGTTCATCATTAGTCCAGCACTACGCGCCGCTTCAGCCGGCCGGTCAGGGCCGACAGGCTGCCCGGATCAAGCAACTCCTGCTTGAGCACGGCGCAGGCCTGGCTCAGCTTCTCCGCTAGGTCCGGCTGCTCCTTCAGCGTTTCGCCGGTGAGGCCGAAGAGCTGGGTCTTCAGCTCGCCCAACTGCGCCGCCGTGTCGGCATCGTTGAAGATGTTCATGGCGTGGAAGTGCTCGATCTTGCGGCGGATGGCCTGCAGCGTCTTGCCGTGGACCTTGCCGTCGGCGTCGATGACCTGGTCGCAGAACTCGGCGACCTCCTTGCGGAAGGCCATCACGTAATCGGCCGCGAACTGCTGGCACTCGGCCCGGAGATTCTGCTTCATCAGTGCGAGCTGCTCAGCGCGGCACTGCTGCCCCGCCAACTCGGCCTCGATGTCGTCGATCGCCATCGCGCTGGCGGCGCCGGCGACCTTGAAGGTGTGCCAGCCGAAGCCGAACTTCTTCCGCAGCTCGTCCGCCGCCGGATAGGCCGCGTCGGGCACGTCGGCGTGCAGCGACTGCCACTCCGCCCGGAACTGGGGATACTGAACCAGGAAGTCCTCCACGGCCTGGTCGAACTCGGCCTTGAGCAACTGGAGCTCATCGATCAGTTCCGGCACATGGTCCCAGGGCACGAAGTGAGCGTTGGCCGCGGGGAACGGCTTCGAGAACTTTCCGAGCTGGTGACGGGCCTTCTTCTCGATCTGCTGAAAGACCTTGCGGCCCTTGTCAGGGTCGATCAGCTCCTTCGAGCCGAACGAGGCAATCGCCTTGCTCTCGACCTCGGACGGCGAGAGGTTGAAGTCCTGCGGCTCGTTGCCGATGCGGCAGGACCAGTACGCGGACCGGATGACGAACAGGCATCCGAGCTGGAACAGGTTGATCGGCTGCTCGCCATTGTTGGAAGCCGCGTGTGCCTGCGGTGCAGGCGCAGTGAGAGTCGTCATGGGTGTTCTCCAATCAAACAGGGTTACGGGTTGTGAAAATAGAACTATGTGTCCGTCAGACGGTCACGCGCCGTTTGCGGACGTTTCCGGAGGCGATGGATGGGGTGTGGCCGTTGCCGGCCGGCATGGTGTGGCTGTCGAGCCAATGGGTCATCTCGGTCACCGACTCGGGGTCGGTCTTCGACAGCGGGCGAATCTGCGGGATGGCCGCCACCAAGTGGTCCGTGGTCAACTCCTCGCCGGCCTGGAAGGCGAGCTTCAGCGCCATTTGGACCACTTCCTTGATGTCCGCGCCGGTGTAGCCCTCGGACTGCTTGGTGAGCTGGTCCAGGTCGAACTCTGTCGCATCCCTGCCGCGGAGTTTCAGGTGGATCGTGAAGATCTCCTGGCGCTCCGCGTGCGTGGGCAGGTACACGCCGTAGAGCTCGTCGAACCGGCCCTTCCGTGTAAACTCCACCGGCAGGGCCCGGATGTTGTTGGCCGTAGCCACCACGTACACCGGGCAGGAGCGGTCGGAGAGCCATTTCAGGAAGATCCCAAAGGCTCGCTGGGCGGCGCCGCCGTCCAGCTCGCCGCCGACACCGCCGAAACCCTTCTCGATCTCGTCCAGTTGCAGGACGCACGAGCCCAGGCCCTCGAGCAGGCGGATGGCCTCGCGCATGTTGCGCTCGGATTCGCCGACCCACTTGGACATGAGGCTGCCGACGTCGAGTTGAATCAGCGGCAAGCCCAGGTAGCTGGCGATGCACAGGCTCATCTGTGTCTTACCGCCGCCGGAAATGCCGACCAGCAGCAGGCCGCGGGGGAACTCGATGCCGAACTTGCGGGCGTCGGGCCCGAAGCAGGGCTTGTCGAGCTGGACGTGGCGTTTGACGTTTTCCCAGCCGCCGATGAGGTCCAGGCCGCCGGCGGGCGGGTCGCGATATTCCAGCAACCCTGTCCGGCGAATGACCTCGGCTTTCTCGTTGAGGATCAGCCGGGCGGCCTGACCGTTGAGCTTCTTGAACTTGCGCAACGCCAGGGCGGTGCGGTCCTCGACCTGTTGTTGGGTCATGCCGCGGCAGGCCGTAACCAGCGCAGGCATGGACGCCTCATCGATCGGGTGGTCCTCGCCTACGTAGCGAATGGCCTTCTCGATCGCCGCGTCGTTCGGCAGCTTGAACTCGATCGTGGTGACGTCGTGCTGCAGCACAGGTGGGATTTCGAAGTCCACGCCGACGAAGATCACGGTCCGGCCGGTGTGGGCCAGCACGTCCCGGATTTCGCTGAGCCAGGCGAGCACGATGTCGAAGTACGCGAAGGTCCGCGATTGCAGGTAGCAGCCGAAGTCCTTCAGCACGAACAGGGCCTCCTCGGGCAACTCCAGGATCTGCTGGGGCGCCATTTGCGGGTTGGGCTGGCCGAGTTCGGCGCCGGACTCGGTCTTGGCCGGCTTGCCGTCCGCGTCCTGCCAACCGGTAGCCGGTGACCAGACGAAGATCGGTCGGCCGTCGGGCGGCAGTTCCGCCGCGACCTCCTTCAACTCCTGCACGAAGCGGGTTTTCTCCGGCGTCTGCGCGTGCAGGTACGCATGTCCGGAGAGCACGTAGTCAATCAGGCCTTGTCGAAACGAGTCCATCATCAGGTTCTCCTTGTAATTGGGGTACAATGGGCGTGTCATGCGAACATCGCAGACACAAACGGGGCCGACGTTCACGCCCGCACTCGACGCGTGGCCGGATGCGGGCGTGTATCAGCTATGGATCGAGCTGCGTCGGCCCGTGAAGGTGGGTGTCGGGGCCCTCGGCGTGATCCACTTCACCAAGGGCATGTATATCTACACCGGGCGTGCCGCGCGCGGCTTGCGCGCTCGGGTGCTCCGCCATACGCGAGGCGCAGTGCGACTGCACTGGCACATCGATTACTTACTGGCGCAGCGAAATGCCCGGGTTGAAAGGGTGGTCCTGGCATCCGCGGACCCCGATGATGAGTGCCGCGTGAACTGTGCGGCGGCGGACGGTCGGGTCGCGGTGCTAGGCTTCGGCGCCTCGGACTGCCGGAACGGTTGTCCGGGGCACCTGTCGAAGGTGGGATGCTGAGGCGGGGTTACCAGTCGATGGCGGTTGGCCAAGTGTGGCCGTTGGGGCAGCAGACCAGCGGCCGGTTCTCGGGACTCTCGGGCTTTTCCTCGTGTTCGAGGACGGTGCGCTGTTCGTCCCACCAGATTTCGGTCCAGCCGCCGTAGTCGACGTCAACGCCAGGGCCGGGCTCGCCGTCAAAGTCGGCCCGACCGGTCAGGTGCTCAAGGGTCCCCTTGGCGGGTTCGCCGCAATCGGGACACAGCGGTGTGTGGAGTTTCATCACGCCGCCTCCGTTGCAGAGGGGACCTTCTGCTGCTCCTGATCCCCGTCCAGGTGCTCCGGATAGTTGGAGCCGAGGTTCTCACGCGTGGCCTCGAGTCCCGCGTTAACCGGCATGAGGACCCAGCGCACGACGGCATCGTAGCGATCGGAGATCAGCGCCGGCTTGCTGTAGACCTTGCGATCGCTGCCGTAGCCGTTCTGACCGACATCGATGACGACTGCATCGCTGTCGAGCGTCTTAAGCGCATCCAGCAGGTACGCCGGATTGAACGCCGTGCGGATCATGGCGTCACCGCCGCCAAGGAACTCGGTCGGCAACCTGGCCTCAGATCTGCCGACGCCCGGCGCTTCCGCCCGCAGCAGCAGTCCCTGCGGTCCGAGGTCTAACCGCACCATGCGGCTTTCCTCGTTCGTCGTCAGCGCCACCTCCATCAGCGTTTCGACCAGCGCAGCGCGCGGGATGGCGAACTTGGATTGGCTTCGCGGCGTGACGTCCCGATAGACTGGGAAACGCCCGTCGCACTCGTATGTCGCGATCAACCAATCGGGACCGGCGGCAAAGACACGCCCGGGCAGGGCATCGCCTTTCTCGTTTTTCTCGCGGTGAACCGCGAGTGCCAGGAAGTCGGTGTCCCGGTCGGTCAGCTTCTCGATCAACCGGCAGAACCGATGCGGCATCAAGGCCACACCGTCCAGTTCGCCCGCATTACGCAGCTCGACCGTGACCAGGCGCCTTCCGTCCGTGGCTACCAGGCGCGAGCCCTTCTCGTTGGATTCAAGCAGGATGCCGTCGATGGCATACCGGCTGGCCTCCTTGGCCACGCCATGGCTGGCCACGTTCAGGGCGTGGACCAGCTCCGCGGCGTCGACCTCGATCGAGTCGCCCTCCAGCTGCGACGGCACCGCGGGGAATTCCGCAGGGTCGTACGTCTGGAGTGCATGCTCGACACGCCCGCCATTGATGAGCAGACGTGCACCATCCTCTGACAGCGACAGGCTGCACGCCGGGTGCTTCGAGGCCTTGAGCCGACGGCTCAGCTCGGCCAAGGGTACCACGCAGGGCGGCAACGATCCGTCGGCCGGCATGTGCGCGAAAAGCGAGAGCTCGCCGTCCGTGGCCTGTAGGCTGACAAGGCCTTCGGCGATCTCCAGGCGCACACAGGTCAGGATCGGTTTGGGGAACCGGACCGGCACGACGTGCTTCGCCCGGTCCAGAAGTGTGACCAGCGCGGTGCGAGACAGTTCGACCGCGTTGGTCTGGGTTGCGGTTTGCTCTGCAGTCAACATCACTACGTCTCCTATGCTTGGGGTTTCCGAAAACGAAAAAAGCCGGCGCGCAGCGGGACCATCCCGGCAGCGCACCGGCTCACGAAACTCAGCTACACTTCGATGAGGGGAGTCAGCCGCCGAACGAAGGTGTGCTTGGTTGCTCGGCAGGCTCTTGCTGATTGGGCGGGGAGGCGGTGTCGGACGTTACGAGGTAACGCACGCAGCGGTCGCCGTTTTCGTCCGTCCAGAGTAACTCGTGGTCGTCTTCGACGCCGTCCACGTCGTAATCCCGCACTTCCACGGTGACGTTCGGCTCGCGAACGTCCACGTCAGCCACACCACCTTCGACGGTGACAAGCACGTCGGCATGGTTCATGGCCGCACCTCCTCGGTGCAGCCGTCCGAACCCGGCGTAGCTTCGCCGCTGAGGCTCAGCGCCTTCTCGCGAAGGTGCTTGCGCTCGACCGTGCCGTACTCGGCACACTCGGGCATGTTGAAGAGACGGACGTACGCGAAGCACGTACCGTTCCGGCCGGGCTCGACGTTCCGGGCCTCGCCGATCACATGGCCCTCGGCCACAACCCAGTGCGAAAACGCCGGATCGGATATCAGTGTTGACCGGTTGCCCACGGCGATTGCCGGCACGTGCGACTTGGCGCTAAGTTCCGCCAGGAAGTTGGCCATGTTCTGCGCCTGTTGCTGACGCGAGATGGGGTCACTTTCGCAGGCTGGAATCGGCCGGCCGATGACCTCGACCTGGTCCGGGTCCAGTTCCACGACCACGCGGCCGTTTTCATCGCCGTACCATTCAATGTACGGGTACGCCACGTAGTCCCGCGGCTCCCGGCCCGCGGTGATGTCACCGACGTCGCCGGTCTGGTGCCGGTGGAAGCTGTCCATGTAGCTCGCCGCTTCGGGGTTGTTGTCGCAACCGTCGCCCTTCAGGCGGATCTTCGCGCCGCGGATGTCGCGGTGGAAGTTGCCCTTCAGCTCAAAGGTTACCTTCTCCTTCATCCCGGCGAACCGCATCCAGCCCGTGACCTTGCCGGGCGTGGTGTTGTCCAGCTCGCCTTCCATCAGATACTCACTTGGTCTCCATGCCATGATTACACCTCCGATTCGTGCCTGAAATGGCACGCCTCATACGCTGGGCGTGCCATACCTGTGTTTGATTTGTTGATTCAGTGCTTCGGTTTCCAGAAGCTCCAGCCGTTCGTTACCCCGCCGCCGCGACCGAGGTTTGCGATTCGGCGGTACTCTTCGGTCGCTTCGATCGCGGCGCGCGTCGGGGTGATGCAAACGCGGCCTTGAGCGGGGCCTGACGTGATGAGCACGCTCTTGCCGCTCTTGACCTGGGAGTTCTCCACCACGGCGGCGGTAAAGACCTCACCGTTGATGCGGCCCTCCAGCTCGGTGTCGATGGGCCACCAGGGATGTGGCGTACGCGGTTGGCCAACGCAGGTCGTTGAAACCTTGGACTCCCGAGTGCGTTGGCGCTCGCGGGCACCGCGGGAGGGACCTGGTGCCAGAGGCAACGGAGCGGGCTCCTCCGCCGAGGTAGTCGCAGATTCCGGTTCGGGCTCGGCGATGGCGACCGCAGCAGTAGCTGCAGCATCCGTCGCCATGTCTTTTGCCCTGCGTTGACGGGGGCTCGGGTTCTCTCCGCCGGGAGGCATCCCGCGCACGTAGTCCAGGTCGTCCGCAGTCAACGTGCTTGCCATCTGCAACATTATCTCCGTTTGCTTATCCAACATGTTTCAGCCCCCTTTGTAATGTGCGGCCCAGCAGTTTGCAGAGTTGGGCCGGCAGGTCTTCAAGGTGATGAACCACGATGGTGTCACTCACGATCTCTTGCAGGCTTTCGTCCATGATCCCCACGCCGACGAGTTCGATGCCGGACGCGGCGATCTTCATTGCCGCCTGCTTGGCGTGGTGGCATGCTGATTGGTCGCAGGCTTCACAGCCTGCCCGGCCGTCGGTAAGCACGAGCATGATCTTTCTGCTCTCGGGCCTGGCTGCGAGCCTACCGGCGCCGATGAGCATGGCCTCGCCGAGGGGCGTGAGGCCCGTGCCACAGATGCCTGGCAGGCGCCGCATGGCCGCCTTGACCGGCTCCTCGTAGCGTTTGATGAGGCCGATCTCCAGGTTGGAGAAGCGGCTGAAGCGCTGGCGGATGGTGACCATGTCTTCGCCGGTCTGGCCAGCGGCGTCGTTGAGGGTAAAGGCCTCGCCAGTGGTGAAGGTGAACGCCTCGGTGGGGGTTTTCAGGTCGTGCAGAGCCTCCAGCAGGACGCGCATCGACGCGCGGGCCACGTCCATCTTCTGGGTGGTCATGCTGCCGGAGGCATCGAGAGCGATGCCGACGGCGGTGGATCTGCCTTGCACCATCGCCCGGGTGCGAAAGACGTTCAAACTTGGCCGGTCCATGCAGAGCTGGTGGAGGGTTCGCGGGGAGAGGTCGCCCTGGTCCTGCTCTTCCCGCCACCAGCGTTTCTCGGCGGAGCGGAGGGCGTTGGCGAGACCGCGCCGCAAGCGCCGCACGGTGTCCACGCCGGTGGCGAGCAGTGCCTTCACATCCTGCTCGTTGGCGTCAGCGATGACCTCGATGCGGTCGTGCTGCTTGGTGAAGACGCGGTAGCGGGTGGACGGGTCGGCCTGGGCGATGGATTCGGCGATGGCCTCCGCCAGAACTTCGGCGATGAGGGCACCGGCGACATCGCCACCTTGCCCGGAGGCTACCGAGGCGCCGCCTGTTTCTGCGCCGGCCGGAGCTTCCTCCTTGCTGCCTGCGGTACCAGTTGGTTGGTCGCCGGATGCGGCTTCATCGGGCTGCGATTCGACGTCCTGATCGGGGCCCGATTCAGGCGCCGAGCGGTCACCGTCCTTGCCATCGGCATTTTCGCCATCGGCCTCGTCGGCATCATCCGCATCGTCTGGTTCGTCTGGCTCGTCTGCCTCGCCAGCGTCGCCTTGCGAGTTGTCGTCAGACGCACCGGCGGCCTCGGATTCTTCGCTCTCGCCGTTCGGGTTACTGCACCCGTTACCGGCATCGCCGCTGTCGCTGGATTCGCCGTCGCCGTCAGCGTTCCTAGTGGGTTCCTTGTCAACATCGGACGCCGTTGCGTCCGGTGGCGGCTGCTGTGCCTTCTGCGGCGGATTGTTCTTGCACCAGCGATCCAGCAGGCGCTCTGCGAGTTCCGCAGCGGCGAAGCTGTTCTTGACGGAGGCGAAGCCGTCCAGCAAATCTTCATAGCCCGCAAGGCACTTGTTCAGGCCCAGCATGTCGTGGTGGTGCGAGAGCTTGAGGTACACGGCGGTACAAAAGCGGCGGAAAGGGCCGGCTTCACGCAACCGCGACATGACTCGGCCGCGTACTTGCCGGAACATGGCGTCCAAGTTGGCACGGACGCCCGGCCAACGCTGCATCACCTTCCGCTCCACCAGGGCATCCTCGACGACGTTGAGGAGCCCTTCGGCACCAGGGTGCTTCTCGGAGAACTTCTTCAACACCTTGAAATCCGAGAAGGCCACGTGGCCCATCTCGTGATCGAGATAACCGACGACCATCCGCTCCAGCGGTTCGTCCATTGGCTCGGGGAGTGACGGCAGGAGGATTCTCTTGCCATCGGTGCAGGCGCAATCGCCCTGGCACAGGACGGTCACGCCGAATTGCTCAGTCAGTGTTCTGGCCAGCCGTTCAAGCTGGCCCTCGAATGGGTTTGCACGCATACGTTTTTCTCCTTTCGCGCAAAGAAATGGGCCATGCGTGTCACGCGTGATGACCAGCACGGCCCCGGAATTACTTTGATGAACTTGTCTTGCCCGCCATCGGCCCCACGTGGTGATCGAACGTCTCCCGGATGACCTTGACATCCTCCTGCGGGGCCTTGTTAAGGATGCAGGCGGTGAGGGCCCGGGGAAAGTCGTTGCCACGGGCGAGCCTGGCGCAGAGGGCGAGCAGGCGGCGCGTGGTAATGACGGTCGTCAACTCCTCCTGGGCGTGGGCCTTGCGGAGGTCGCTCGCCGCCTTGACCAGGCAGGTCAGCAGCGGCTTGGCGAGCGAAGGCTGCCGCGAGCGGAGTAACTCGATCTCCTGCTTGGCCGGCAAGAAACCCAGGTGAACGACCACGTCCCAGCGGTCTAGCCAACTGAAGTTCAGCACGTGCGTGCCGGAGGCGTAGAGCCCGGAGTCCGAGCCGAAGCCGAGCGTGTTGGCTGTCGCCACAAGCCGGAAGTCCGGGTGCGGGGCGACATCCTCGCCGGTGTCGGTGAGGAGCAGGTGGCCGTCGGGCTCCAGGACCTGTTGGAGGACGAAGCCGATCTCGGGCTGCATGGCGTCCACCTCGTCGAGCTGGAGGATGTAGCCTTCCAGCATGGCTTGCGGCAGGATGCCGCGAGCGAAGACGGTTTCCTTCTTCTCGTTGACCGTCCAGTGACCGACGAAATCCGCGACGGAGGTCTCGCCGTTGAGCGAGACGCGGCGGACGGGCCGTTTCGTCAGGGCGGCGATCTGGCGGATGAGCGTGCTCTTGCCCGTGCCGCTGGGGCCGTGGACGAAGACGCGCTCGTTGTGCTCGATGGCTTCGGCGACGTCCTTGCACGGATCGGTCCAGACGAAGGTGTCGTCCGGCTGAGGAATGAGCGGGTGCTCGACGCCGTAGCGGGCGGTCATGGGCACGCCGGCGACATCGAGCTGGAAATTGAGCACACCGTTCATCCGGCGCACGTTCTGCGTCCTCAAGAAGGTCGCGAAGGCGGGCGTACAGAGGGGTTCCTTGGGGAACTGCTTGCGGACGACCTTCGGCTCGACGCTGTGTTGGGCGCGGAGGTGGCTCACGAGGGTGAACAGTTCTTCCTGCCCGCAGAGGGGGCAGGTGATGCGATCGGACATTGGAGTTCCTTTCTGTTGGGGGAAAAACGATGGCACCGGCGCCTTTGAGGGATCCGGTGCCTTTTCTGGAAAGTGGGATCAAGCGACCGCGATCAGCCGCCTCAGAGATGGTTGGCGCATGCGTCCAGGCAAGTGCGGATACCTTCAAGGTACCGCGGATCAGTCACGTCGATTCCTGCGCAGGCGTGGCCGAGGACCAAGGATTCGATCGCATCCATGGCCGCGTTGAATAGGTCATCATCTGGACTGGATTCGTGCAGGCTGGAGGCGACTACACCGAAGCGCCGGCCTTCGGAATGGGTGCGGTCGAGGGTAAGTTCGATCCAGTCGCCGTCGAGTGCGAGTCTGATCGTCGCCGGCGGCAACAAAGGCGCGGCGTCCTTGGCCTTGCCAAGGGGAGAGGCGTTACGGAACGCAGCCCGTACCGCCGCGATGTCGCGGCTAGCTTGATTGAGCCTAGCAACGTATTCGTCGGCGTCGATTTCGTCATCCGCCTCGCGGCAGAGGAACAGGAACAGCGTGTCGCCGGCATCTTCCGCACGCAGCTTGAACCTACCGATGGTCTCGCCGGGTTGGGGCGGCTCGATCGGCAGGAGGTCCTGATCGGGATAAGCCTCGTAGAGGATCCGCGGCACGATCTCGGACCATTTGGTCTGATTGGACATCATGCACCTCCATCCGGATCTTCATCCATGAACGGGGCAGGCAACTGCTCGGTCTCCTGCACGATGATCCTGCCGTGGATCGCGTCGGCGACGCCGACGGCCTCTTCATACTCGTCCAGGGGGCCGTGGTGGTGGCCGTCCTCGTCCTCCACGTAGTAACGCTTCGACACCGGTTGCTCAGCGCCGGACGCGTTGTCTGCTTCGCCGGGGAATGTCCAGCGACCGTGGGCAGCGGCGTCGTCCTGGAGAGCATCAAGCAGGTTGATGACGCCCGCGAGCGCTTCCGCTTCGGCGGAGCCATCTCGCCGACGACTCAACATCTCCAACAGGGTGAGCTTCTGCTGGTGCAGCAGGCTCCAATCAACGTTGTTCAGTGATTCAAACATGGGTGTCATCTCCGTTCTGCGCAAGGCGGATGCCTGGTTCCGGCAGGAGAGATCCGCGCGCGGAGTCTCCCGTCAGGCAGCCAGGCCGCCTGGAACGCGGTGTTGGTTGTTCAGGGTTATGCTGTGGCCGTTACGGCCGGCGGTTGGATGGTCTTGGTGGAGCCGTCGGCGTGGTCGATCTGGACGCGGCCATCGGGTGTGATGTGGACGGCCTTCCACTCGGGCTGGATCCTGTCCAGCGGGGCGAGGATGCTCTGACGAAGCTGCTCGTCCGGCCCGATGAAGTTGGCCCAGAAGTCGTCGAGGTCGCGCTCGAACGAGCAGAGCTGCGTGTCGTACGTGTCACCCTCCTCGCACCAGCCGCCCAGGTGATACCAAATCTCGGACGGAATGAGGCGCTGCTCGGCTTGCGGCGTCACCAGGACGTGATCATCGGCCCAGCCCGGTCCGTCCTCTGGCGGCTGTGGCGCCTTGGCCATACACACGGGTGAGGCGAAGACCTTGCCGTCGCTGGTGCGGACGGTGATATGGAGCGCGTCGACACAGGTCAGTTTGCCGGACCACACCCATTCCGAGTGCAGCTCCTTGCCGATCTGCACCTCGACCTTGCCGATCGTCGGCAGCTTGGCCCAGGAGTAGCCGTCGTAGCAGGAGCGGATGTTGACGGGGACAAACGGCTCGCTGAACGCGCCGAGCGCTGCCAGGAGGTGGGCGTTCGTGTCATCCCCTTCTTCACCCGGCGCGTTCACGTCGAAGCGGTAGCACTTGCTCAGTGGGAGATCCTTGGGCATGACGACCTCCACGGGTTCCGGGGACATATCGCCGCCCAGCAGGCCCACGGTGAACGTGGGTTTCGCTTCAGGCAGGCTGATGCCCAGGTCCTTGGCCCGGAGGAATTCCTTGTACGGCAGGGCGTGTTCGCCCTTACGCTGGATGTAGCGGTAGGCTTCCAGTTCGATGGCGGCCAATAGCTCCTGGTAGGCCTGGTTTTCCACCAGGCGCGTCCGAGCCGGGAGCATCAGCCGGATGCCGGTGGGCTCGCCCGTCAGGTCTACGAGATAGTGCAGGCCGTGTTCGCTCACCGGGTGATGGTCAAACGCGACGACCTGGCCGTGGAAGTTGATGAGCACATTGTTGCTGTAATAGCGCTCGCGCTTGCAGGAGTTGTGCCAG
>JAFGQA010000249.1 GCA_016935885.1 Phycisphaerae bacterium
ACTGTGGCACCGGCGTCTCGCCGGTGGTTTTCACGGTCAGGAACGGCGTTTCCGAACCGCTGTTTTCCCTTTTACCACGGGCTGCTAGGCATTTCGAGTTTGCCTGCCAGCCCGACCGTATATCGGACCGGCCCTGCGCCGGGGGCGCTCCGCCCGACGTCGTGGAGCGGCCTCGTTTCAAAGCGAAACCCAGGAAGCCATCAATCCGATGGGATAAGACGGGTGAACAGGTGCCGAGAGGATTCACGGGGATACACGCCATGTACGAGACGGTCTCTTGCCCCCGCCACGCTCGCCTCGATCGAAAGGATCAGGCCATCGGCAGGATTCTCCGGCTGCTTCCCACCTTGTCGGTCAAGGAGCTAGACGCGCTGGCCGACCGGCTCAGACAGCGAGTGCACCGACTCTCGGACGTTGGCTCGTCGCCGGTTGATCCAGTGGGGCCGGTGAAAGGCCACGATTCGTGCCGTGGGGCGCAGGCCACGACCGATGCGCAACTGCGTATCGATTTGGTCGGCACCTAATCCGGCGGACAAGGTTGCTTGTGCGAGAATCCCTCTCCGTTCTCCCTCATGATCGCGGGCGCTCATCGAAGCGGCTCGACTCCAATCAGGAATCGACGCCGTTGACTTTCACTTCGTACAGTTCGTGGAGGCCGCTTGCCCCGCGAATCTCCACCTTGTCCCACAGGTGGACCCGAATCTCCGGCGGCAGCTTCCGCCGCACCGCGTCGCTTACAAGGATCTCTCCACCCTTCGTATAGTGCTCGATCCGAGCCGCGAGGTTGACCGTGGTCCCCACCACGGTGTAATTTGACCGTTGTCGAGATCCAATGTGCCCCGCCGCCGCCGGGCCGCAGTGGATGCCCAGACCGCAGTTCAGCGGGGCTTGCCCCCGTGCCTCCCGGACCCGGTTCAACTCGGCCAGCCGCCGCTTGATGGCAATCGCCGTGCGCACCGCCCGGGCCGGATGATCCGGTTGGTCGAACGGCACGGCAAACACCGCCATGACCTCGTCGCCGACGAACTTGTCGATGAAGCCGTCGTGCTCGAAGACCGCCTCGGCGATGTAGTTGAAATACTCGTTCAACATCGCCGCGACGTCGGCTGGCTCCATCTTCGATGTCTGCTCCGTGAAGTCCCGCAAATCGCAAAACAGGACCGAGACGTCGCGCGTCTCCGTCCGGCGGATTCGCTCCGGGCTCCGCTTCAACGCCTGAAGCACGCTCTGTGAGACGGACTGACCGAACAACGCTTCAATCTGCCGCGTCCGTTGGGCCAGGCGCCGAGCGTTTTCGCTCAGAACGACCCACTGCGCCGCGAGCCCCGACGCCAGCGAGATGCCCATCGCCGCCAGCGGCGCCACCACCGGCAGCAGGACGTTCTGCTCAAAGATCGAGAACGTCAAATAGGCCCACCCGCCCAAAAACACGATGACGCCTGTCAAGAAGTAGCCCAGCAGCAAGACCGTGCTCCACCGATGCCGCCACCATTGCCGTTGATTCCAGGCGAACAGGCCTGCGGCAAACGCCAGCGCCGCGATCAAAAGCTGCCCACGCCTGCCCCCGGCCCACGTCGTGTTGAAATGACGCCGTCCAAGAATGTGCGCAACCGCATTCGCGTGGTAGTAGATGCCCGGTTGCAGGTCATCCGACAGGGGCAACACGAAGGCGTCCTCGAGCGTACGCCCGTCTCCCAGCACAATGACCGATCCGTCCACTGCCTCCGCGTCGAAGCTCCCGCGCACGACGTCCTCGAGCCGGAGCGTCTTCCACCGTGGGCCTTCGCCCGGCCCGTGCCGCTGCACCGCCGAGAAGTCGATCAACTCCCGCGGATACGCCGAGTAGGAGCCGATCCTGGCAACGCCGTCTTCAAAACGGATCCGAGCCGTCTCGTCCTCCTCCAAAACCGCGTACAGCGCCAAGGCCAATGGGAAATGTGGAATGGTATCGAGGGCATCTGTTTCGCGGCCTTTCCTCGGGGCGTCCAGGAACAGCTTCTCCGGCAGACGACGAAGCACGTTGCCCGCGTCCGGATAGACGGTGACGGTTCCCTCCTGCGGCTCCGATTCCAGGAACACGCTGGACGCCCGCTTTGTCTTTCCCTCCGTATGCGCCACCGCCAACACGACGTTGGCACTGGCCAGCGCCTTAGCAAGACGAGCGTCGATTTCTCGTGTGGCCGAGTCCTCGAGCCAGACGTCCAGCCCGACCACGAGCGCCCCGGCATCCGCCAGGTTGTCTACCGCCGTCGCGAGGTGCTCACGCAGGTTGAACCGCTGGTCGCCGTGCCTCAAAGCGCGGCGGCTCCGCTCGTCAATCTCGACAATCACGATGTGCTCAGGGGGCTGCCGCGGCCCGCGCGCCCGGAATCGCCAGTCGATGGTCACCCCCTCCAGCCGTTCGAACGATCCGTGCCCGGTGATCCACACGCCCAAGACGGCGATGACAAGAGGTGCCACCACGCCAAGCACCCACGCCTGAACGCGCGTCAGGACGGGCCGATCCTCCAGGTAGGCCGTGGGGCTGTCTCGATCCGTCGTCATCGTCACTTGGAAAGTGCCAACACCCTGTCACGCGATCCGTCGTCTCGCTGCCCCTCGATGCCAGCCGCCACGGAATCGACCACCACGATCACTCGGCCGCTCCGCAGCAGCCCAGCCCCGTCCGGATCGTTCCGAAGCTTGTCCGCGTCCTCCTTGGTCAGCACGATCTCCGTCTTGCTCCTGCCGACCGCCTTCACCGCCTTCACCACGCGGCGCTGGCGGCGGCGTGACGTCCTGTCTGGTTTGGACGTCGGCTGACTCGCCGGCCGGCTCGTCGGCTGGCTTGCCGCACCGCCGCGTCGGGCCTGGCCTTCGGACTGCGTCTCATCTGCGGGCGAGCACATAAACCAGCCGCCGTCGGTCGCCTCCGCGCCAGGCACCGTCGCCCACGCCGCGGCCCCACCGCCGCCCCCCGCGACAAGTCCTTCGACACAACTCGTATGATGGATTGCTGACGTAACCGGGTGCCACTGGCGGCTCGTCCGCCAGTGATCACGGGCAGCCAAGCTGCCCGTGGCATCCCGCCGGGACCCATCAGTTGACCGCTGTCTGAGTGCTAGCAGCCCGTGGTAAAAGGGAAAACAGCAGTTCGGAAACACCGTTCCTGACCGTGAAAACCACCGGCGAGACGCCGGTGCCACAGTCTTGCCACGGCCTGCTAGAACGTCCGCGCCACGGACGCCGTTTCCTTCAACGTCCAGACAGGCCCGCAACTGTTCATAGCTCATCGCCGTCTCGGCATACCGAACCGGCGGCGGGTCCTGCCCCTGGTGATGCGCGATCGTCCCAACATCATAGACGACCGCCCCGTCCGACCTCGCCACCACGGGAAACATGCACGGGAGAACGCCCGTTCCCCGTGCGTCGATCACCAATACATCGTCAGCAACATCCTCGCCAGCCGTCACCAAGGCCAAACGTTCCCGTCCGCCTGTGAAGGCCTTCTGCACCTGCGCCGTGTACACGACCGATGCCACGCCCTTGACACCCCATAGCGGTACGCGCAACGTCACGATGCACTCAGGCGGCGTCTTGTTGGGGCGCCAGTCCACCGATACCGTCTCGTGGCCTTTCACCACGCCCCGCAGGTGAACCTCGCCGTCGCGCACGTCGGCAAACCGGCCGTCGCCGTCGACCTGCACGCCCATCGCAACAGCCAACGCGTTCCTCGCCGCCACGACGGTCGCCGCGCGCTTGGCCATCAGCCGATCCTGGTTCGTTCTGCCGTGGGCGTTGCCCGTTCCCTCCGCAATGATGCAGCCGTTTGCCCAATCGACCTGCCCCCCGCTCACACTCCGCAGGTGAGGCGTAAATCCACTCGGCAGGACGTCCCCCGCGTCAGGTTCATCTGCTCCGGCCTTAACGCCTGCCCCAAGCACGATCGTTAGCAGAACACCTGCAATCCATCGCCGGATCATCTCAGTTCACTCCAATAGACGAGTTTCGCCCGGTCAACACACACGAGCCGCCGCCGCCGTCCTCCCTACAGGCCCTACATTAACGCATGGCACGTGCTGATCGGCAACCGGGGCAGTACCTTTTCTACCTTAGCGGCTGGCTCAACCAAAACAATCGCGATCTCTGTTTTCGCGCGCGAATCGCGCATATCCCGATCCAGGTTGATCCATGCAGGACGCTTAAACGCAGCTCGCGAACCCGTGGCGTCGAGCTACGCAGCAGCCAGACGTAGCTGGCGATTGCCCTGCCGGCTCAACAAGAACGTAATACCTTGGCATGGGGCCGGTGATCAACGACAATGAGGATCCGCTCCCACCGACGATTCAATCTCGCTCCTTGAAGTTGGTCCGCAAGCTGATGGCATTGCCCAGGGCAAGGAGGCCGTCATGGTTACGAACCGGCAGGTCAGGAGAGTGCCGATGTTGGCGAAGAGAGCACGGACGTTGGCGATGGCGGCGGCGAAGGCGGGGATGCGTTGTGGGGCTCGGCGACAAGCTCCGCGCCGTGGACCATCATCGGGATGTCCTACCGTCCTCGCCGGGTCGTTTTCCAGCCGGGTCGGCCGTCTGCTTTGCAGCCGAGCAGCCACCTTGCTTGGCGATCGCCAGCCGACACTGGTGTAGGGCTGCCATCTGTTCGGAAGCGCGCCTCGCCAGAAATCTTCTCCGAACGGCCGCTTGCGTTCGTCAATCCTTGCGCCTAGCATCTAGGGAAGAAGGGAGGTGCGAGTATGCACACTGCCAGCCATTCTGGTGTGGAGCTTCCTTCTATCGCTAGGCCGCGGCCTGCGGTAACGCTTCTCGAACTCCTGGTCGTGCTCTCGATACTTGCCGTGCTGATGGCGATCGTCTTGCCTGCCTTGGGAGGGGCGCGCAGCAAGAGCATGGTGGCGGAATGCCTGGGCAATCTCCGCCAAATCGGCGCATGTACGTCGCTATACACGTATGATCACGGGGGTAACCATCTGTTCCCCTGGTATCAGTTTCCGGCCCACGGTGGGACCCTCCAGAGTCCCGGCGGCACGTACGGCATCACCCTGTGGACGCCGTTCGTATTCGGCGGCTTCAAGGCCCCAATCGGGATGCCATACGATGGCGCGACGGCCGATTATGAAGTATATCCCGCGGAAATCCGGCCGTTGAACAAGTATGTCGATCCCGCAGCCGTTGGAGATAGTATCATCGACCTTTACAAATGCCCGGCCGACCGCACGCACACGGTCTCCATCATTGGCGAAGGCGCTGATCCAGTTGAGGATGAGACGATCAGTTCCTGGCAGGCCAACGGCACAAGCTACAGCTTCAACGTCCGCTGGGCCCAGGGCTACTCCCTCCCGTCCGGCAACTACAGCCTGGAGGACTTCAACCCCGGTGATTTCAGTGGCAGGATTGCCAAGCACGTCGCCACAGCCGATGCCGCCCGGCTCATCATGTGGGTCGAGCTGGGCTTCTACAGCGCGACGTATCGGGCCGGGCCGACGATAGAAGGCATCGGCGGCGGCGCGATGCCACAGCGAATGGGCTGGCATCGCGAGTTCTCGGCCTGGTCCATGGCCTTTGCAGACGGACACGCCGATTACGGCTACTTCGATACACGCCAGATATACGGCCTCGGAGGCACGATCTGGCAGCCCAACTTCCAGCAGGGTCCGTGACAGCTTAGCAGCCCGTGGCAAAACTGTGGCACCGGCGCCAAAGCCGGTGGTTTTTACTGTCAGGAACGGCGTTTCTGATCCGCTGTTTTCCCTTTTACCACGGGTTGTTAGGCGCGTGCCACTGGCAGCTTGCCTGCCAGTGTGCATGCCCCACGCGCCCACCAGGGGGACCGCACGGGCGGACAAGCCTGCCTGTCGGCAGACAGGCCGCCCGTGGCACCCAGAATCGAATGCCGCCGGGAGTGTCACGGACCCCTTCCAGCAGGGGTTGTAACGGCGTGAATTGACGCCGAAAGGCGGCACATCTAGACTGCCGCAATGACAAACCAGACGATCGCTATCCTCGATTTCGGCTCGCAGTACGTTCAGCTCATCGCCCGGCGAGTGCGGGAAAACCAGGTGCACTCGATGATCTTTGCGCCGGACGTCTCGCCGGAGCAGCTCAAGGAGAACGGGGTCATCGGCCTGATCCTCAGCGGCGGCCCGGCGAGCACATACGCGGTGGATGCGCCACAGCCGAATCCCGGAATCTTCGACCTGGATCTTCCAGCCCTCGGTATCTGCTATGGGATGCAGGCAGCATGCCAACATTTGGGGGCGACCGTGACGCCGTCCGCGCATCGGGAGTACGGGCGGACCACGCTGGAGGCGACGCAGGCCGATCCGATCCTCGCCCATGTCCCGAGGGAAACGACTGTTTGGATGTCGCACAGCGACGTCGTGGCCGATTTCGGCCCGGAGTTCGTGACAGTCGCCCGGACCCGGGATTGCCCCAACGCCGTGGTCAGGCACAGGCATCGGCCGCTGTACGGCTTGCAGTTCCATCCAGAAGTCACCCACACGCCGGAAGGCGGCCAGATCCTCCGCAATTTCCTATACGAGATCTGCCTGTGCGACGGGAGTTGGAATCCCGGCAACATCGTCGAGCAGGCCATCGCACAGGTTCGCGAGACGGTGGGCGACGGATCGCAGGTGATCTGCGGCCTATCGGGCGGCGTGGATTCGTCCGTGACGGCCGCACTGCTGCACCGGGCGATCCCCGGCCAGTTGACATGCATCTTCGTTGACAACGGCCTGCTCCGGGCCAACGAGCGCGACCGCGTCGAGGCCGTTTTCAGAGGGTATTTCAAGGTGGACGTCCGCGTTGTCGATGCGGCCGACCGCTTTCTCGATCGTCTCGCCGGCGTCACGGACCCGCGGGAGAAGCGCATCAGGATCGGGCACGAATTCATCGAGGTCTTCAGACAGGAGGCCCGTAGTATCCCCAACGCCCGCTACCTCGCCCAAGGGACGCTCTATCCCGACGTGATCGAGTCGGGTCTCTCCGCAACGGGCACGGCCGCCAGCATCAAGCTCCACCACAACGTCGGCGGGCTCCCGGCCGAGCTTGGGTTCAAGCTGATCGAGCCCCTGCGGGACCTGTTCAAGGACGAGGTTCGCA
>JAFGQA010000250.1 GCA_016935885.1 Phycisphaerae bacterium
ATCCTTTCTCGGCACCGGCTTCAGGACCGAGAAGGGATTCTCGGTCCAGCAATCGTAGTCGCGTTTCCTGTGAAACGCGGTACTAGGCTGGTGCCACTGGCAGCTTGCCTGCCAGCGTGTATGCCCCATGTGCGTGGGTGCCACTGGCAGCAACGCTCCGCCGAGAATCCCTTCTCGGCGCGTGCCACTGGCAGCTTGCCTGCCAGTGTCTATCCACATGTGCCCACCGGAGAGACCCCACGGACGAACAAGCCGCCCGTGGCACACAGAATCGGATGCCGCCGAGCGTGTCACGGAGCCGTTCTGGGGCCCCTCGCTCGATGGTCCTTGACAGCTCTGCGCTCACCGCCACACCAGCCTGCCGCTGCCCCGGCGAATCACGCCGATTCGATGTACCACCTCTCCCATCTTCTCCAACTGCGCCGCCACGCTCCTGGCGAACGCTGGCCGCACGACCAAGACAAAACCGATGCCCATATTGAATACCCGGTACATCTCCTCCTCGTCCACGCCCAGATGCTGCAACAGCCGAAAGATCGGCGGGACGGGCCAAGACCTGCGCCAGATCACAGCGTCACAGTCTCTGGGAATCACACGTGGCAGGTTACCCGGCAAGCCGCCACCGGTAATGTGCGCCATCGCTCGGACGACACGCTTCCGACGGTACCGCCTGAGCAGCCCAAGGATCGGCACGACATATATCCGCGTCGGCCGCAACAGTGCATCGGCAAGCCGAGGATCCGAGGGTTCGAGGATTCGAGGGGTCAACGAGGCGGGTCCACGTCTTCCAGAATCCTCCTGCTCACTCGAATCCCTTGATCCCTGGATCCTCGAATCCTCGGATTCCAGATTGCTCGAATCCTCCTCCAAAAGCTGATCGCCGATCGCTGACAGCTCATCGGGCAACGCGCCACTCCTAGGCAGGCGGTCGAGCAGTTTGCGCACCAGGCTGTAGCCGTTCGAGTGGATGCCGCTCGAGGCCAGGCCGAGGATCACGTCGCCGGGCTCCACATTGCGCCCGTCGATGATCCGCCGGCGCTCCACGATGCCGACGCAGAAGCCCGCCAGGTCCACGTGTGTCGGCTGGTACAGTTCCGGCATCTCCGCCGTCTCGCCACCGAGCAAGGCGCAACGGGCCAGCGTGCAGCCACGCGAGATGCCCGCCACGATCTCCGCGATTCGGCTCGGTACCAGCCGGTGGCAGGCCACGTAGTCCAGGAAGAAGACCGGCTCGGCCCCCGTCGTCAGCACGTCATTCGCGCACATGGCCACAAGGTCGATGCCCAGGTCGCCTACCCGTTCGTGTTCGAGCCCGAGCAGCAGCTTCGAACCCACGCCGTCCGCCCCCGCCACGAGCACGGGCTCCATGTAATTCCTCCTCAGCAGCCGCTCGGGGTAGTCGAGGCTGATAAGCCCGGCGAACCCCCCGTGGCGAGACAGCACACGCGTGTCATACGTCCGCCGCATCGAATGACCGATCATGTCTACCATCCGGTCATTCGCCGAGACGTCCACACCGGCGGCCTTATAGGTCAGTTTCCCGCGCTCATTTCCACCACGTTCTGTCATTGTTGGGGCGGTCAGCTTTCGACTGTCAGCCGCATCGCGTTCCTACACATCGCCCATCGCTGATGGCTGACGGCCTTCCGCACCACACTAACGCCGGGCTTTGCCCATGTCGATGCGTCGAAGCACTGCACCGAGACATGCTATTCGCGCTGGAAGGGGCTGCACCTCTCATCGCCCAGCGGCTGTTTCAGGACCCTCTGTGGCACCGGCGTCTCGCGGAGAAAGCTGTGGCACCGGCGTCTCGCGGAGGAAGCTGTGGCACCGGCGTCTCGCCGGTGGGGTCACGGGCGGGACGCCCGTGCCACACTTTGGTTGCGGCCGGAGGCCGCGTTGTGCCGCAGTTCTGAAACAGCCTCGTAGCGCCCCTTCCGAAATCTCCGGCCGTTCGCAGTTCAACGTGAAGGGACACGCGAAGTCCTTCGATAATCCCGATGGCGCCGCTTTGGATCGAAGGGGAGCGACGCCGGGTGACCGATCCTCCCGCTTCGGCCCCAACAGGACCTGGGTTGTGAGTCCATTCTCGGCCTCTCCAAAGGAGACGTGACGTGACGAAACACAGCCAAGCCGTGCAAGTCCTCCTGACCATGCGTCGTCGGCTCCTGGATCGTCTGGCGGATGCGGTCACCAAGAACGCGGACGCGCTGCTGCATCAATCGACCGATAGCCATCATCGGCTCGCCTGTCATCACGAAATCGAGGAGATGGCCACCTGCCTCGGCTCACTGGATGCCGGCATCATGGGCCTACGGGATGTGTCGGAAGGCGGCAACGGTCCCGCTTCCAGGCCGGGGGGAACTGGAGAAACCGGCCACACCCATCGAAACGACCGAACCTTTGCCCGTTTCGTGCAACTCGTGAAAGACGACAGGCCGGAAGAGGCCGCCCAAGAACTGGTCAGGATCCTTCGAATGCCGCTCAGCCGGCTGACCACCGCCACGCGGTTTTTCTCGCGGGCCCTTCGTGCCGACCCGACGCTTGCCCTCTCACTTTCCCAACTTCCCGAACGCATCGAGAACGCGTCAAGCGCCCAGTGCATGAGCCTGCTGGTCAAGACGTTCGGCTTCCAGGCGGTCGAGTCGCGGATGGCCGTCCAAGCGCTGCGGATGCCTTCTCCTCCGAGCGGCGGAGCGGCGGCGCCAGCCTCGGGCGTAGCGCCCGCACTTGGGCCATCCCACTCCCCCCCGCGATAAGGCCGAAACGCCGACGCCTGGCGGGCACGGGTGTCGCTCTACGTCCTCCGGCGCAGACACGTGGCCTACGAAGAAGGCAACGACCGCTGAGATCATCTTCTCAACGGTCGTTGCCGTTTGCTCAGTCCGGTCTGTAAGGCTGAGCGGAGGGTCCCTGCTCGGACCCAACGCTCCTCTGTTCTGTCATCTCTTCGCGCGATCTCCGCGCTCCCCGCTGTGGGTCGCGCCTATGAGCGTCGGCGACGAATCAGCGCCAGGCTGCCGAGGCCAAGCAGGCCCAGTGTACTCGGCTCGGGCGTCCCGCTAAGCCGGAAGGACATGTCTGCCGACGTCCAGCCGCTCGGCAGCGTGCCCTCGTACAGGTCTGGGTCTCCATAACCCGCCGTGAAGCCCCAGTTGGCCCACGGTGCATAGCTGAAGTAATCGGAGGCGAAGGCCGCGTCGTCACCCCACGTCGCCTCGTGCCGCTCGCGGAAGTTCCAGTAGAAGGCGTCGAAGTAGCCGTCGTCGAGCATCACACCCTGGATCCCGATCCAGTAAATGATGGGATCTTGCTCCGTCCCTTCTTGATAGAACCACTGGTCATCGGGAAGGTTGATCTTGAAGTGGTTCGGGTCGTTCACCGGGTCCACCTGATGCCAGCCGACGGGCTCGCCCGGACCGACAACGCATTCGTGCAGCAGCGTGCCCGGGTGACTCGCGTCGTCCACTGTTGCGGGAACGTCCGTCCAGAAGGTGATCCGGAACGAGTCGAGGTAACTGACGCCGTAGTAGGACCAGCCGTTGAACTCGATGTCGTTGATGTATCCCGTCTGGGTGCACAGGAAATCGTCGGCCGTCAGCGCGTCGCTGGGCGTATCGTTATCGATCCAGCTCGCACCGCCATAACCGTCCAGAGGCAGTAGTTGATCCCACTTGATCGGGTCGCCCCAGTCGCGCGCGCCGGCCTCCGCGCCGCCGGAGCCAGCCAACGTGGCCTGTGTGGTCGGCATCGTGTAAGGGCCCGGAATGCCGGCCAACACGGGTGATGCCACCATCCCGACCGAGGCCAACACCAAACAGTACATACGGTACTTCTTCATTGCTTCGTTCCTCCCCGTCTTTTGCCCGAGCACGCGCGCAGCAGTCACCTGCTGCTGAACGACGCGCGTGCTTCAACTCATGAACTGGGTTACCCCCCCAGCATTCTCCCTCGGGATTCCCTCGGCCTGGCAGCCGTGGAGGCTCCCCGCACTTAACCGAGTATCGCAAGATACCAAACGTTAGGCCGCTCCCGGTGATTCTTCCACCATCCCGACGCCCCGTTTTTCGATAGGTCCACTGATATTCTGACCGCCCGAAAACAACCGCCGTTGCTGAACGGATTTGGACACGATGTGCCAGATGGCGACCCCGTGAGAGGCGTTTTGACTTCTTGACCTTCTCACGGTATGTGCAGATGAGCACAATCGGAGGGCTCGACCCGATGGATCGATTCGAACTCGTCACGGACATGATCCCAGCCGGCGATCAGCCGCAGGCCGTCAAGGCCCTCGTCGATGGATACACGAGACGTGGCCGGCCATTCCAGACACTCCTCGGCGTGACCGGCTCGGGCAAGACGTTCACGATGGCCCACCTCATCGCACGGCTGAACAAGCCGACGCTGGTCATCTCGCACAACAAGACCCTGGCTGCCCAGCTCTACGAGGAATTCACGGAGGTGTTCCCCAACAGCGCCGTCGAGTACTTCGTTAGCTACTACGACTACTACCAGCCCGAGGCCTACATCCCCGCTCGCGACATCTACATCGAGAAGGACGCCTCACGAAACGACGACCTCGACCGACTCCGACTGGCGGCCACCAGTGCCCTCGTCTCGCGGCGTGACACGCTCGTCGTTGCCAGCGTCTCCTGCATCTTCGGCCTTGGGTCGCCTGATGAGTACAAGGCCAGCGTGATCGACCTGCGCGTCGGACAGGCCATCGAACGCGACAAGCTACTGCGGCGGTTCGTCGATTTGCAGTACAACCGAAACGACCTGGCGTTGGATCGTGGGACGTTCCGCGTTCGCGGCGACGTGATCGAGCTGTACCCGGCCTACGAGCAGCTTGCCTTTCGCGTCGGGATGTTCGGCGACGAGATCGACCGCTTGGAGACGATCAACCCGCTGACCGGCGCCACGCTCGAATCGCACGGCCAGCTATACGTCTACCCGGCCGTGCACTACATCATGCCGCCGGACCGCATTGAGGCCGCCGTCGAAGGCATCCGCGCCGAACTGGAGGAACGCCTGCAATACTTCCGCCGGCAGGGCAAGCTGCTGGAGGCCCAACGCCTCGCCGCCAGGACCAAGTACGACATCGAGATGATCCTTGAAGTGGGCTACTGCAGCGGCATCGAGAACTACTCCCGTCACCTCGCCGGTACCGAGCCCGGCGCCAAGCCATATACGCTCGTGGACTACTTCCCGGAGGACTTCCTGTTGATCGTCGACGAGGCCCACGTCACCATCCCGCAGATCGGGGCCATGTACAACGGCGATCGCGCCCGCAAGGAGGTCCTCGTCGAGCACGGCTTCCGGCTGCCCAGCGCGCTGGACAACCGGCCCATGCGCTTCGAGGAGTTCGAGGCCATGTGGGACCAGGTGCTGTTCGTCTCCGCCACACCGGGGCCGTACGAGCTCAAGAAGACCGGCGGCGAAGTCGTCGAACAGGTGATCCGCCCGACGGGCCTCCTCGACCCGCGCATCACCGTCAAGCCGGCGCGTGGGCAGGTGCCCGACCTGTTGCACCAGATCCAAGCCCGCGCGGCCGCCGGCGAACGGACACTCGTCACCACGTTGACGAAGCGTTTGGCCGAAGACCTTTCCAGCTACATCCAACAGGCCGGCATCAAAGGGTCGTATCTTCACAGTGAGATCGACACCATCGAGCGCGTCCGGATCCTCCGTGAACTTCGCGGCGGCACGTACGACACCGTCGTCGGCGTGAACCTGCTCCGCGAGGGTCTCGACCTGCCGGAGGTCTCGCTCGTCGCCATCCTCGACGCGGATAAGCAGGGTTTCCTCCGCAGCGCGACCAGCCTGATTCAGACCATCGGCCGCTGCGCCCGACACGTGAATGCGGAGGTCTATTTGTACGCCGACAAGGTCACGCCCGCCATGCAGCAGGCCATCGACGAGACGAACCGCCGCCGCGAACTGCAGGAGCGGTACAACAAAGAGCACGGCATCACCCCCGAGACGATCAAGAAGGCGATCCGCAAGGGCCTGGAGGAGCAGATCGGCGCCCGCAAGACGGCCCGCAACGCCATCCGCGCCAGTGAGGAGTCGTACGACCTAACCGAATCGATCGCGGACCTGGAGAAAGAGATGTTCGCCGCCGCCGAGATCCTGGACTTCGAGAAAGCGGCGAAGCTCCGCGATCGCATCAAGGCCCTGAAGGAATCCCCCACCCTGTTCTCCGTCCCCGCCGGCGCCGAAACCAACAGGGCGGACGAACACCGAAAACGTGCCCGAGGCAAGTGACTTCTCGCACAGGGTTTGGAGCCTAAAGCGCTTCACGGTTGGATGCACCTGTGGCACCGCCGTCTCGGCGGTGGATTCACGGGCCTTGGCGCCCGTGCCACAGTCGCAGGCAAGCGTGAAATGCTCTATCCCCAAACAGTGGCACCGGAGCCGGAGCCGGTGTGTCATAACGGGCCGAAGGCGCGTGCCGCAGGAGGTTCCGGGGTGGGCCTTCCTATCGGACGGGAGGGCGCGCCCCAGCAGCCCGTGGTAAAAGGGAAGACAGCGTTTCGGAAACGCCGTTTCTGACCGTGAAAACCACCGGCGAGACGCCGGTGCCACAGTTTTGCCACGGGCTGCCAATCATCGTGGAGGCCCGTCCGTACACGTGTCTTCATGGCTTATCGGGCAAATGGGCTTCGCGCGTGAGGAGCGAGGTTTGAAGCCCAGCCACGCCTCCTCCGTACCGATGTATCGGTAACAGGCGTGCAGCGAAACCTGCCGCGGGATCTATCCGTGCATCGGTATGGACCCTCTGTGGGTCCACACCATGCCAGGCGAGCGATGATCGCGCGGCGGCACTGTGGCTACGGCCGGGAAAGCAATCTGCGTTTAACGAACCAGTTGCGGTGAAGGAGAGAGAATCAATGTTCGTTTGGGGGCACGGTTTGGGCGCGAGGTCCGTCATGAGGCTTCTCGCCGTCCTCGCGGTCGTGACGGCGTGTGCGCATGAACCATCCTACGGGCAGGAGGCCCCCCGGGGCTCCCCGCCGCGCCCCACCGATGAACGAAAAACGCCGATCAAGATCGGCGTGCTGGCCAAGCGCGGGCTCGACAAGTGCCTGGAGGAATGGGGGCCGACGGCCGAGTACCTGACGAGTCAGGTCCCCGGCTACTCGTTCACGATCGTGCCGTTCGGCTTTGAGGAGGTCGACCAGGCCGTCGCGCGTGGCGACGTCGATTTCGTGCTAGCCAATCCCTCCTTCTATGTGGGGTTGGAGAGACTCCACGGCGCCGGCCGGATCGCGACGTTGAAGAACCGGTGCGCCACCGGCGTGTGCACCGTCGTCGGCGGGGTGATCTTCTGCCGGGCCGATCGCGAGGATATCCAGTGCCTGGCCGACCTGAAGGGAAAGACCTTCATGGCTGTCAAGGAGACCTCGTTCGGCGGCTGGCAAGCGGCGTGGCGGGAGCTGAAGGAGCACGGGAT
Source organism: Phycisphaerae bacterium (assembly GCA_016935885.1). The sequence continues at coordinate 7,457 of JAFGQA010000250.1, forward strand.
CGGTCCGTATCGCGACCTGGCCGACTTGCAGTTTGGCGGCACGCATGATGCGGTCGTGTACGCCGTACGCGATGGCAAGGTCGATTCCGGGACGGTCCGGACCGACACGCTCGAGCGCATGGCACAAGAGGGCAAGATCGGTCTGGACGATTTTCGGGTGTTCGCTCACGATCATACGGGCAAAGACGCCTGTTACTTCCCTTTCCTGCATTCCACGAACGTGTACCCCGAATGGCCGTTCTTCAAGGTCAAGCATACGCCTGACGAATTGGCGCAGGCAGTGGCCCTTGCGTTGCTTAACATGCCCCCGGATAGCCCGGCGGCCAATGCCGCGAGATGTGCCGGCTGGACCGTCCCGCTCAACTACCAGCCGGTACACGAGTGCCTGAGAGAACTCCGCGTCGGTCCGTACGAGGACTTCGGAAAGGTGCCGGCCGGCGACGTTGTACGGGAGTATTGGCCTTGGCTGCTGAGTGGGCTGGTCGCCGCCATCCTGCTTGTTGTGGTCGTCGTCTACACGCGCAAACTTAACAGAAAGCTCATCCAGGCCGTTTCGACAGAGAAAACCCGTGCGCACCAGCAAGCCGTCGTAGCCGACTTCGGTCGGATCGCGCTCTCGGACGTGCTCTTGGATGAACTGTTTGACAAGGCCGTTGCACTCATCTCCCAGACGCTCGGCACCAAATACGCCAAGGTCCTGGAACACCTTCCCGATCAGCACGTCCTTTTCTTGCGGGCGGGAGTCGGTTGGCAAGAAGGCTGGGTAGGACATAAATCGGTGCCGGACGGCGCGTATTCGCAGGGCGGATACACGCTCCTTCAAGACAAACCGGTGATCGCCGAGGACATACACAACGAAACCAGATTCTCGCCTCCGTCCCTGCTGACGGAGCACAAAGTGGTAGGCGGTATGACGGTCGCCATCCCCGGTCCCGATCGGCCATTCGGCGTCCTCGGGGTCCATACCGACCGGATGCAGCGGTTCAGCACGGATGACGCCCACTTCCTGGAAGCCGTCGCCAACGTGTTGTCAGGGGCGATTCAGCAGCGGGAGGCCGAAGAGGCCTTGAAGAGAAACGAGGAGACGATTCGCGCGATGGTCGAGACGTCCCAAGACTGGATCTGGTCCATCGACGCTCAAGGCTTGCATACCTACTGCAGTCCGGCCATCGAAGCGATCCTCGGCTACAAGCCGAACGAGATGGTAGGCAAGTCAAGCCTCGCCTTCATGCACGAGGATGACAGGAGGGAGATCGAATCGCGTTTGCCGGATTGGATCGCCAAGAAGTCCGGCTGGAGCAACCTCCTGCTCAGGTGGCGGCACAAGGATGGCGGCTATCGGTATCTCGAAAGCAACGCCATGTCGATCTTGGATGCGGACGGCGAACTCGTCGGGTTCCAAGGTGTCGACCGCGACGTTACGGAGCGCAAGCAAGCCGACGAGGAATTGCGCGAATTATTGCGACGGCGACAGGAGCTGGAGCAGATCGTCAATCACAGTCCGGCCGTGGCTTTCCTCTGGCAAGCCGAAGAAGGCTGGCCGGTCGAGTATGCCTCGGAAAGCCTGGCCCAATTCGGATACACACCGGCTGACTTCTATGAACGACGCTTGACCTATGCCGACTTTGTCCATCCGGATGACCTGGATCGGGTGGCCGCGGAAGTCCAGCAATACAGCCTGGAGGGCAAAGAGGATTTCACTCAGGAGTATCGGGTCATCACCCAATCCGGGGAGACACGTTGGGTCGACGACCGAACCTGGGTCCGACGGACTCCTGACGGGAAGATCACGCATTATCAGGGCGTCTTGCTGGACATCACCGTCCGCAAAGAGGCGGCGGAGGAGCTGCGCCATAGCGAGGAGCGGCGCGAGCTCGCGCTGCGAGGGGCGGACCTGGGGACTTGGGACTGGAATGTCCAAACCGGCGAGGTCACCTTCGACCAGCGCTGGGCGGAGATGCTCGGGTACACGCTGGACGAGATCCGGCCGCACGTTCGCTCGTGGGAGGAGCTCGTGCACCCGGCGGACATGCCAGGTGTGAGCGAGGTGCTGAACGCGCACCTTGAGGGCAAGACGCCGGGCTGCGAGACCGAGCACCGGCTGCGCCACAAATCAGGCCGATGGGTATGGATCTTGGACAAAGGGAGGGTGATCGAGCGCGACGCGGCCGGCAAGCCGCTCCGCGCCTGCGGCACGCATTTCGACATTACCGAGCGCAAGCGGGCCGAGGAGGAGGTCGAGTCGGCCAAGTCCTTCCTCGATACAGTCGTCGATATGAGTCCGTTCGCCATGTGGGTTTCCGATAGAGAGGGAACGGTCATCAGGACGAACCGTTCCCTGTGCGAAACTCTGAATCTGACGGATGAGAGCATCATCGGCAAATACAATGTGCTCAAGGACGTGAACCTGGAGATGCAGGGCATCATGCCCATGGTAAAGGCTGTCTTTGAAAAGCACCATCCCGCACGTTTCAGCATTCCGTGGAAAGCCGCGGAGGCTGGAGGTGTCGATTTCGAAGGCGCGCGCGATCTGTACATCGACGTGTCGATGTTTCCCATACTCAACCCAGAAGGCGAACTAACGAACGTAGTATGTCAGTGGGTGGACATTACCGAGCGCGAGCGGGCGGAGGAGGCCCTTGCGCAGGCGCACGCGGCGGTAGCTCAGGAAGCACAGAAGCTGCGCTCGATGATCGAGGGCATGGATGAAGGCATCGTGGTCGCAGATGCCGAGGACATCGTCACCGAAGTCAACCCGTGGCTTCTGGACAAGGTGGGCCTGACCTCACCTGACATCGTGGGCAAGTCGCTTTGGGAATTCCATCCCGACACCGAGGGGACGGCTCGCCTGCGTGCCGCCTTGGGAGCGTTTCGCAATGGCGAGAGTTGCGAGAAGTTCGTCGTCAACCGAGAACTGCTGGGAATGCAGTTGTCCCTGCGCGTCCAACCCATCTTTGAGAGCGGACACTATCGGGGCGTGATCCTGAACGCCATTGATGTGACGGACCTGGTCAAGGCCCGGCAGACCGCCGAGATCGCCAACAAGAGTAAAAGCGAGTTCCTGGCCAACATGAGCCACGAAATCCGCACGCCCATGACGGCCATTCTGGGCTTCACGGAAGCCCTGCTCGATCGGGGCCTCTCGGATTCGGAGAAGCTCAGCGCCGTCCACACCATTCGCCGCAACGGCGAGCACCTGCTCCAGATTATCAATAACATCCTGGACATCTCCAAGATCGAGGCGGGCAAGCTCGAAGTTGAGCGCATCCGCTGCTCGCCCGTGCAAGTCATCGCCGACGTGAAATCGCTGATGCAGGTCCGCGCCGATATCAGGAACCTGTCCTTCAGCATCGAGTTCATCGGGTCCGTGCCGGAAACCATCGAAAGCGACCCCATGCGCCTGAAGCAGATCCTCGTGAACTTGATCGGCAACGCCATCAAGTTCACCGAGACCGGCGGAGTCACGCTCATCACCCGCTTTGTCGATGACGGCACCGCACCCAGCATGCAGTTTGACGTGGTCGACACGGGGTTCGGCATGACGGAGGCGCAGGTGGGCAAGCTGTTCCAGGCCTTCACGCAGGCTGATACCTCCACCACGCGCAAGTTCGGCGGGACCGGCCTGGGGCTCCATATCAGCAAACAGTTGGCCGGAATGCTGGGCGGCACTATCACCGTCGAGAGCGAGCTCGGCCGGGGCAGCACGTTTCACGTGAAGGTAGCCGCAGGACTGCTCGATGGCGTGAAGATGCTGGATGATCCGACAACGGCCACGATTGCGCGGCCCGAGACGGCCACGGCGGCAGGGCCGGATGCAGACAAGCTCGACTGCCGGCTCCTGCTGGCCGAGGACGGGTTGGACAACCAGCGGCTCATCTCACATCTGTTGAAGAAGGCAGGCGCGGAAGTGAGCGTCGTCGCGAACGGGAAGCTCGCCGCCGAGGCGGCCCTCACGGCGCGCGACGAAGGGAATTCGTTCGACGTGATCCTGATGGACATGCAGATGCCGGTGATGGACGGCTACGAAGCCACCGGCCTGCTCCGCCAGAAGGGCTACACCGGCCCCATCATCGCCCTGACCGCACACTCGATGGTCGGTGATCGGGAGAAATGCCTCGATGCCGGATGTGACGACTACGCCGCCAAGCCGATCGACCGGAAGAAACTGATCGAGGCGATCCAGCAACACGTCCACGCTGCCGCCGTTTCCTGACAGGCGGCCCGCTGTCTGTGCGGCTGGGCTCCTTGAACACGCTCCCCCCAGCGTCGTCCAAGACCGAGCGGCGAGCCAACGTGAGGCCGGCTCTATAAGCCAATCGCATCCAGGATGTCCGTCGTTCCCGGCAAGACGCCGTCCTTCCGCCGGATCTCCTCCGGGGTCATCCAGACGGCGCCCGCGATTTCCTTCGGGTTGGCGATCGGCTCGCCGTCGACGATCACCGCCGACCAGCAGTGCAGCACCAATCGGCCCTCGTGTTTTGTCTGGGTCATCAGGAACTCGCCCGGTTCGACTTCCAGGCTCAGCTCCTCGCGCATCTCGCGGACCAGGGCATCGGGCTGCGTCTCGCCGGGCTCGATGTGCCCGCCGGGAAAGCACCATGTCAGCGGAGCGCGAACGGTCCTGGACCGCTGGATCATGAGCAATCGATCGTCGCGCCGGACGATGCCCAAGATGCCGATGACCGGATTGTCAGCCGTTCGCTTCGTCATGCCTGACGGACACACTCCACCAACCACCACGTGGCGGACCCACCGAGATGCCCGATCCTCCGGTTCCTAAATAGTAGTCCCTTCTTCGTGTTCGCCGAACACATTTCGGAGGCGGTCGCAGACTTCACCTACGGACGCGTAGGCCTGCACCGCTTCGAGGATCAGTGGCATCAGATTACCAGCGATCCTGCCGCCGGCGCGCGAGTCCCTCGCGTCCTTCGACTCCCTCCGCGCTCCCCTGCCAGCGCAGGGCTCCTTCTTTCCGCCGGCGCATGAACCGCTGTTCGCCCCCGCTTCAAGGGCGTCGAGGGCGCGGGCGACGGCGGCCGCGTCGCGCTCGGTGCGGACCTTGTTCAACCGAGCGACCTGGCGGCGCGTAGCCTGCTCGCTAATCTTCAGTATCTCCGGCTGTGCCTCTTCCGTCGTTCTGTAGCGGTTGACGCCGACGATGACGCGCTCGCCGCGCTCGATCTCCTGCTGATACCTGTACGAGGACTGCTCGATCTCGCCTTGTGGGTAGTGTTGTTCGATGGCCCGGACCATTCCGCCCACTTCGTCGATCTTCTTGATGTACGCCTGGGCCTCCGCCTCGATCTCGTCGGTGAGCTTCTCGACGTAGTAACTGCCTGCAAGCGGGTCGACCGTGTGGGCGACGCCCGACTCGTGGGCGATGATCTGCTGCGTCCGCAAGGCGATCTGGACCGACTCCTCCGTGGGCAGCGTGAGCGCCTCGTCCCGGCTGTTGGTGTGCAACGACTGCGTCCCGCCCAGCGCGGCGGCCAGGGCCTGGAGCGCGACCCGGACGACGTTGTTGTCGACCTGCTGCGCCGTGAGCGTCGCGCCGCAAGTTTGCGTGTGAAAACGAAGCATACAACTCCTGGGATCCTTCGCCCCGAATCGCTCCTTCATGATCCGCGCCCACAGCCGACGCGCCGCGCGGAACTTGGCCACCTCTTCCAGCACGTCCGTCATCGCGCCGAAGAAGAAGGCCACGCGCGGGGCGAACTCGTCCACGTCAAGCCCCGCCTGCGTCGCGGCCTGGACATACTCGATCCCGTCGGCGAGCGTGAACCCGATCTCCTGGGCCGCGGTCGAGCCCGCCTCGCGCATGTGGTAGCCGCTGACGCTGATCGTGTTGAAGCGCGGCAGGTGCTCGGCGGCGTACGCGAAGATGTCGGTGATCAGCCGCAAGGACGGAGCGGGCGGAAAAATGTACGTTCCACGGGCGATGTACTCCTTGAGCACGTCATTCTGGATCGTGCCGGTGAGCTTTTCGGGGACAACACCCTGCTTCGCCCCGACGGCGATGTACATCGCCAGCAGCACGGCCGCGGGAGCGTTGATCGTCATCGACGTGGAGACCTTGTCGAGCGGGATGGCGTCGAACAGGATCTCCATGTCGGCCAACGTGTCGATGGCAACACCGACCTTTCCGATCTCGCCCGCGGCCAGCGGGTGGTCGCTGTCGTAGCCGATCTGGGTCGGCAGGTCGAAGGCCACACTAAGCCCGGTCTGCCCGTGTTCGAGCAGGAAGCGATAGCGTTGATTCGTTTCCTCCGCCGTGGCGAACCCGGCGTACTGGCGCATCGTCCAGAGGCGAGAGCGATACATCGTCGGCTGGACGCCCCTGGTGAAGGGGTATTCGCCCGGCAGGCCGAGCTTGTTGAGATAGGCGTCACACGCCGCTTCGTCCCGCACGTCGGCCGGCAGATACACCGTTTCCACGGGCCGCCCGCTCACCGTCACCGTTCGTTCCGGCTGCTCCGGTTTCTTCGCGATGGACCTGGCGAGCGTCCCGGCCTTCCAGCGTGCGAGGTGTTGGTCCAAGGGGTCTGCCATGATTGTCCTCGCTAGCAGCCCGTGGCAAAACTGTGGCACCGGCGTCTCGCCGGTGGTTTTCACGGTCAGGAAGGGCGTTTCCGAAACGCTGTCCTCCC
>JAFGQA010000251.1 GCA_016935885.1 Phycisphaerae bacterium
ACTGTGGCACCGGCGTCTCGCCGGTGGTTTTCACGGTCAGGAACGGCGTTTCCGAACCACTGTTTTCCCTTTCACCACGGGCTGTTAGCGCGGTGGCCTGGGTAAGCTCCGCCGCCAGCGACGCCGAGCTTACCCATGTGCATCCATTCCAGCCTCTTCTCACGGGTAACGAACGACACGCCCCTGTGAGGCGTGTCGTTCGTTACCCGTGCCACCCCGTGCGAGCGCCAAACACTTGCCAAGTCGAGGGCTCCTTCACTTGAAGACCAGCGGCTGAATACTCAGGCGCCGCGCGAAAACAACATGACCGATTGTGCCGCTTGACCAGCCTGTTGGCTTGCCGTTTGGCGGACCAGCCCGCAGGCAGGCGGGTCAACCGTTTACGTTGTTTCTGCGCGGCTCCTAACAGATTCTCTACTTCAGCTTGCACCGCTCCAGTTCGCCGACGAGCCGCAGCGCCGACGCCGCACCGTCCCGTACTGCCTCGCGGGCCTGCCCGCCATACTCGGCCAGTTCCAGCGACCCCAACAACGCGTCGACGACCCGCACCGTTGGCTCCGGCACGCCGCGCTCGGCAATCAGCCTGACGGCATCTTCGCGCGTCAAACCGCCGGCAGGCACGTTGCAGCGATCCGCGATGTAGCCGACCAGCGCATTGCGAACCTCGCCGGGAGGCGGGCCGTCAGCGGCACCCGGCGGCGCGTCTGAAACTTGCCCCGGTGATGCCGCGACGCCAGCACGTTTCAGCGCCTTCTTCGCCGTCGAGTACGCGCGGCTGCGCCGGCGGAGCGCCTCGTCGTCACGATAGCGCGCCGCCTGCCTTCGCACGAACCAAGTCGCGAAATATACGCTCGGCATCAGCGCGAGCACGGCCCACGCTCGGGTCCCCAACGTCCCGGATTGGTCCGCGAGCAGCAACGCGGGATCCGTGTAGTTCGCCAGAAGGCCCTCCGCCGATTCGACCAACGGCACCAATACCGGCGCGCTGCTACCGGGTCCTGACAACGTGGAAAGCGCCAACCGCTCGGCCGGCTTGACCTTGATGGGAATCGCCTCACTCCAGGCCGTCTCGAACCGACCTGCGTTCGTGTCGAAGTAGCTGAATGGGATTGGCGGGATTTCCGTCACGTCCTCGCGCAGGGCCCGAACGGTCTGCGAGAATCGCTTCCCTTTGCCCAGGATTTCTCCTGCCAATGACTCGCCGGATACCTCGAAATCGCGCGTCAACGATTCGACCTGATCGAGCCTCGGTGGGCGGAGTTGCTCCAGCGGCCCTTCGCCGCTGATCTTCAGCGTTAGCGTGATCGGATCGCCGACCGGCACCTCCTGCGGCTTTGCCGAGGTTGTGATCACATGCTCACCGATCGCCCCATTGAAATCCGCCGGCCGGCCTTCGATTGGGATCGGCTTGATGAGCAGACGTGGCGTCTTTGCCACCGCGCGCAGTCGCCGGGAATCCTGCACTTCCCACCGGTTGAAGCTGAAGAAGGAATCACTGCGCCCGAGCCGCTTCGGATAGCGGTAGACAACGGCCACGTCGCCAAAATCGAACAATCCCGCCATCGTTGGATAGACGGTCGTCTCAATAAGATAGACGTAGTACGTCTCGGAGACGCCCTCCTCGTTCCCCCGTGGCACCTCACGATAGTGAATCCGGCCCCAATCAGCCTGGCCAAACACGCCTGGGGACGTCGCCTGCATATCTCGCAAGACGTGTGCGTCCCACATCGTCTCCGCGTTCAGAACACCGATGCCCGGCTGTTGGTACTGCCGTACCCAGACCTCAAGCGTCAGGTCCACCGCCTGGCCGACATAGGCCGACTCCTTGTCAGCTTTGACCTCGCAGAATAGGTATGCGCTGGATGTGTCCTTGCTGACGTGAATCGGGATCTGGCTCGAATGATGGACCAGCCCACGGTCTTTCACCACGAAGGGTGGAAGCACCAGCGTGCCGGTCCGGAGCGGCCGGACCTCATACAGGTATGTGTAGTCAACACTTTCCGTCCTGCGCCCGTTGATGATCGAGACGCGCTGCGAACGGCCAACGGGATTACCGGGATCCGGCCTGATCTCGAAGTCCTTTGTCTCCGGTGGCAGCGGCTCCGCTTGCTGCGACATGTTGGACACGGCAACCTGCACCGTCAGCGTCTCACCGACAAACGCCTCCGTGGACGAGATACGCACTTCGACCGATTGCCCGTCGGCCGCCCCGTGCGCGCCCAGCACCGCGAGCGTCGCGACAACGATGGAAGTGCGGCCCAGAACACCCGTCGGACAGGCAACTCGCGAGTATACGCATCGATGTACAGGGCGTGCTACGAGAATCCTGAAGACTGTCTCAAAACTGTGGCGAAGGCGTCTCGCCTGTGTCTCCACGGCCGAGACGGCGATGCCACAGGTGGTCTTCATGAGCTCCTGATACCTTTGCACCTTCAAGCCCTTGAATGCTCGAACCCCCAAACCCTGGAAGCCCTCGACCCTCGAATCCTCGAATCCTTGAATCCTCGAATCCTCTAATCCTTGAATCCTCGAATCCTCTAATCCTCGCTTCTCATCACCAGTCCTTATTCACACGCACGCGTCCGCGCAGGCGCATCGCTTCGCTGCACCTCGCTTCACGACGCTGTCGTTCCGCATCTCGGGCCTCCTGCAAGAACTTCTCCGCTTCCTCCGGCATCATCTCGCCTTTCTCCTTCTCGCCAGCCGCCTGCTCTTTACCATCTTCTCTCTTGTCCTGTTCGCCCTCGGCGTCCTTCCCCGACTCGCCTTGCTTCTGATCCTCACGCCGTTCTTGCTCGCCTTGCCGTTCGTCTTTCTTCTGTTGATTGCCCTCCCGATCCTGCTGCTGGTCGCCCGACTGCGGCTGCGACGTCGGCTGAGAGGTCGGTTGTGGCTGGCTGGTCGGCTGCGACGTTGGCTGAGATGTCGGCCCCTCCTTTTTTTCCTGCTGTTCTTTCTTCTGCTCCTCCAGTCGCCTCTGTAAATGCGCCTTCAGCCGCTCGGCCAACTCCTTGTTCTTCTGCGCGTCGGCATCCGCGGGCGCCAACTGAAGCGCGTCCTGGTAAAAACGGATCGCGCGCGACAGGTCACTGATCGACGCCTCCAGGTTTCCCTGCTGCGCTAGCGCCGACGCGTGAGCGCACAGGCCCAGATTGTACTTTGCCATCGCCTCCAATTCCGGCTGCCCCGGCTGCATCGCATCCTGGAATGCCGGCTCCGCCTTGGCATACTCACCCAACCGGTACAAGGCCACGCCCCGATCGTACGCCACGACTGGCGAATCAGGCAGGTGCCCGGCCGCCGCGTCGTATGCCCCCAATGCTTCGGCGTATTCGCCCTTGGCCAACAACGCGTTCCCCTCCCGGACCAGCTCCGCCCCGGCCCGCCGATCCTCCTGGGCCATCGCCATAGAACCTGCCATCGCCACCACCACGGCGCACGATAGAACCACCCCCGCCAGCGGTCTGCCCTGGACTCCGCATTCCCTACTCCTCATGCTTCGTCCTTTCCGCCACCCGCCGCTCGCTGACGATCGTCTCCAACATCAACAACACCAACGCCAACGCCGCGGGCCAATGAAACCGCGCGTACAGTCGGGCAACCTGCTTCCGCTCCTTCATTTGCTGTTCCATCGGGGCGAGCCGTTGTTCGTAGACCCATTCCAACGTCCGCTGCGTCGGCGTGATCTGCCCGCTCGGATGGTATTCGCCGCCGCCCGCCAACGCGATCGCCCTCAGTTGCGTCGGGTCCATCTTCGACCACACCTGCTGGTCATCATACACCAGATACGCACGCTGCCCGTCCTGTACAACAGGAATCCGATCGCCTTGTTGCTCGTCCCCGATCCCAATCGTGTATACCAAGATTCCCCGCTCGCGCGCCTGCTTGGCTTCCCTAACCGCCGTTTCTCCGTGGTCCTCGCCGTCGGTCATCAGCAAAATGACGCGTTGCTGCTGCGTCCCACCGCCGAACGCCTTCGCCGCCGCGCTAATCGCCTCGCCCAGGTCGGTTCCGCCCAGCGGAGCGCTGTGCACGCCCACGTCCTCCAATGCCAGACGATAGAACTCGTAGTCATCCGTCAATGGGCAGGCCAACTCGGCCTTGCCGGCGAACGTGACCAGACCGATCGACCCACCGCCCAGCTTGTCCAGCAGCCGCTTGACGTCATCCTTGGCCCGGTCCAGCCTGGACATGCCCGCGTCCTCGGCCAACATGCTCCTTGACACATCCAGGCAAACCATCAAATCGAGCTGCCGCTGCACCGCGTCCTCCCAATACGTCCCCCAACGCGGGCCGATCAGCGCAAGCACGACGCACGTCATGGCCAGCAGCAGCAGGATCGCCTTGAAATACTGCCGGGCAAGGCTCACGTCCGGCGCCAAAACGCCGAGCAAATCGACTGACACAAACGCCCTCATCGCGCTCTTCTTCCGCGCAAAGCCGTACACGATCACCAAGGCACAGCCGACCACAACGAGCAGCCATCTCAAACGATCCACATTGTCGATCTGCAGGTCGCTCACAAAGAAGCCTTCAGCTACTGGCTTTTAGCCGTCAGCTACCACCGCTCAGTCGTCAGCCCACGCCCAGCCGAAAGCCGACAAATGATGGCTAATAGCCTCTATGGGATTCTCCTAAACCGCGTATTCGCCAAAACCACCTCGATCGCCAGCAGGCCCAGCACCACCATCAACGGCGGCGGCAGCTTCACCGGCCCGAGTGTAAGCCAGGTGTAGGCCAACTCCTGGTATTGATAGTACTTCTTCTCGTCGACGGCGCTCCGTTCAAGCCGATCGATCTCCGTGTAGATTTCACTCAGCGAGTTGGTGTCCTTCGCACGGAAGTACTTTCCGCCGGTCGTCTCCGCGACCTTCTGAAGCGACTCCTCATCGACGGAAACGGGTACCTTGTATTTCTGTGCGGGGAACAGCAGCCCACCCATCTGCCTGATCTGAAACTCGGGCGCCGCACCGATCGTATAGACCTTCACGCCCAGCGCCTTCGCCACCTCGGCCGCCTCTTCGGGCTTGTATTTTCCCGCGTTTTGCTCCCCGTCCGTCAGCAGAATGATGATCTGGCTTTTGATCGTGAACGTGTCGTTACTCTCGAACCGCCGCTTGATGTTCCGTATCCGCTCCACCGCCAGTAACAAGGCGTCACCAATGGCCGTCTGGCCCTGCCACTGATCCTCTCTGCGGGTGTATGGTTCGATCTGCCTCAACGATCGCGTTAAGTGCTTATGATCGTGCGTCAGCGGGCACTCCGTGTCCGCGAAAGTCCCAAACGCGATCAGCCCGATTAGATCGTCGGGCCGGCCCCGCAACTTGTCTCCGTCCCCCATCACGAACGCCTCCACGACGTCCTTCACCGCCTCCAGTCGCGTCTGTGTGTTTCCCTCTTCATCGACGACAAAATCGTGCTCCGACATGCTGCCCGACCGATCCACTACCAATTGAATGGCGATGCCCTCGGTCGTCACACGCGTCTCCTCATCCGCCTTCTGAGGCCGCGCGATCGACACTACCAGCAGGATCACCGCCAGTGATCGCAACACCGGCAACACGTGACGCGCCCGGAGCGACCAGCTCTGCCCCGCCGCTCGCAGCCGCGAAACCTCCGAGAATTGGAGCGCCGCTCGCCGCCGGCGGCTCAGCCACGCCCACCAGATCACCGGCACGAGCACCAGCGCGAATAGGACCCATGGTTCTCGCATAGCAATCATGGCACGCTCTCAGCAACCGCCCTTCAGTCCTCGCACCCCAGTGCAGCGTTTCGCCAAACCCATGACCATGCCCATATCACCGCCCCGAAAACGCCACACCAATCTTCATCCTTCATCCTTCATCCTTCATCCCTTCACTGCGGCCGTAGGCCGCGCCGGGGTCTCAGCCGTCTCCAATACGAAATCCCGCGCCGCGGCCTGCACCCAGTCGATCTCATCCGTGCCTGGCTGGCGCCGCGCATACTTGACCGGGTCGCAAGCCCTGACAAACCGCCTCAGCACTTCCTTGTGGTCCTCGTCGAACAGCGGCGAGTGCTGCAAGGCTCGGATAAACTCCTCGCTCGTCTGCTCACCCGCCATCAAGTCGAATCGCAGCTCGATGTATCGCCGCAGCAACCCGTTGATTCTGTAGTAGAATTCCTGCACTTCGCCACGGCCGATCAAGTCCTCCGCCACCAGTTTGTCCAGTTCTCCGAGCGCCCATTCGTGCGCCGACAGGCGAACCGCCCACGGCAGCTCGCGCTCGGTCTCCTTCCGGTGCCGGCGCCACCACCGGGCAAAGAGCGCAATCCCAACCATCGCGGCCACCGCACCGATCACCCACAGCAGCAGTTTCTGCCAGCCGGGCATCGGCACCGTCACCGGGCCCTTCACGTCGGCCAGACCCGCCTTGACCGTCACTGGAATCGGCTCGGTCGTGACGACGTCCTTGTAGGCCGTCCGCGACCCGTCCGCCTTCTCCCGCCGATCGGCAAACTCGACCGTAACCGCCGGCACGTCACAGCGGCCGGGCACGAAGCTATCCAACGTGTAGACCCGCCGCCGTCGAACCCTGAAACCATCCTTCACCGGCTCGGCGTCGGTGTGGTCCACGACATCGAACGCCCCAACCCTCTCGCCCAAGTCCGGCAGCTCCACGTCCACACCGAGCTCGGCCTCCGCCGTGATCGTCAACTTCAACTGCTCGGGGATCGTCACCTCCGCACGATCGATTTCGACACTCAGCTTCACCGGCCCGCGCTCGGCGCTGCGCACGAGATCCGCCGCGTCCACCGGTCGCGTCGCGGGGCCACTCGGCTCCGTTTCACCGCCGCAGCCGGCGAAGAACCACACCGCCACAACGAGCAGCGCAGCCGGTCCGATCACCGGTTGCCCAAGACGAACGTAACGCATGCAAGCTCGTCTTGTCCGTGTCGTCTCCTCACTCAAGACCCGCCGACAAGACAGGTCCGGCGGTACCCACCGTTGCCGCGTGACAATGGCCGACAGCCGATGGCTGAAAGCTGATAGCTGATGGCTGACAGCTCCCACTACAACCTCGCCTCACGCGCCCGGAAGAACCTCGTCAGCGGATCCACGAATGACTGCCCCGCCATCAGTTCGATCGCCTCCGCCCGCATTCGCCGAAACAGCTCCCGTCGCGTATCGGTGTCCCCGGCCGCCTGGCGTTGGTACACGTCGCGGAACGCCGCGCTGGAAGTATCGACAGTTACCCGTTCCCCCGTCTCGTTGTCCATCAACTCAATGAAACGCACATTCGGAAACACAAGTTCCCGCGGGTCCGTGATCGTGATCGGAATCACGTCGTGTCGTCGCTTGGCGATGCGCATTTGCCGCTCGTACGGGGCAGCCTGAAAATCGCTGATCACGAACACGACGGATCGCCGGCCCGCCACGCGGTTCAGGTAGTCCAGTGCCCCCGATACGTCGGTCCCCCGCCCGGCCGCCTTCAACGTCAACAACTCGCGGATCACCCGCAACACATGCCGCGTGCCCTTGTTCGGCTTGACGTACTTCTCAATCCGATCCGAGAAACCGATCAATCCGACCTTGTCGTTGTTCTTGATCGCGCTGAACGCCAACGTCGCACCCACCTCCGCGACGAGCTCTCGCTTCAGTTGCCCGGCCGTGCCGAACTCGTGCGAGCGGCTCACGTCCACCAGCAGCATGACCGTCAACTCGCGCTCCTCCCGAAAACGCTTGACGAACGGCTTGCCCTGCCTGGCCGTTACGTTCCAGTCGATCGTGCGGACGTCGTCCCCGGGCAGGTACTCCCGCACCTCCTCGAATTCCATCCCCTGCCCCTTAAACGCGGACTGATAGTGCCCCGCAAACACGTCGTTCGCCATGTGCGACGTGCGGATGTGAATCCGGCGAATCTTCTTCAGCAGCTCCTTCGGTAGCATCGTCGTCCTACGGTACGGGCACGTGGTCAAGGATCGTCCCGACGATCGCATCACTCGTCTGCTCCTCCGCCTCCGCTTCGTAGCTGATGATGACGCGGTGCCGCAGGATCGCGGGGGCCACATCCTTGACGTCCTGTGGCGTCACGAACCCACGGCCCTCGAGAAACGCGCCGGCCTTCGCCCCGAGCGTCAGCATGATCGTCGCGCGCGGTGACGCCCCGTATTGAATCAAGCCTTTCAGATTCAGATTGAACGCCTGTGGATCACGGGTCGCGGTCACCAGGCTGACGATGTAGTCCTTGATCTTGTCGTCGATGTAGATCTCGTCCACCACCTCGCGTGCCTTGACAACGTCGCCCGGCTGCATGACCGGTTGGATCAGCATTTCCGGATTCGTGCGCGCCATCCGGTCCAGGATCAACCGCTCCTCCCGTTGCGTCGGATACGTCACCGTGACCTTCAGCATGAACCGGTCGATCTGCGCCTCGGGCAGCGGGTACGTCCCCTCCTGCTCGATCGGGTTCTGCGTCGCCAACACCAGAAACGGCTCGGGCAGCGGATGGGTCTCGTCGCCGATCGTCACCTGCCTCTCCTGCATCGCCTCCAGCAGCGCGCTTTGCACCTTGGCCGGGGCGCGGTTGATCTCGTCGGCAAGAATGATGTTCGAGAAGATCGGCCCCTTCTTGACGGTGAACTGTCCCGTCTGCGGTTGGTAGATCATCGTGCCGATCAGGTCCGCCGGCAGCAGGTCCGGCGTAAACTGCAGCCGGCGAAAGCCCGTGTTGATCCCACGCGCCAGACACGAGACCGCCATCGTCTTCGCCAGCCCCGGCACGCCTTCCAGGAGGATGTGCCCGTTGGCCAGGATGCCGATCAACATGTGCCGCAGCATCTGTTCCTGTCCCACGATGACCTTGTGGATTTCGCTTCGCAGGCGGGCAAACGGCTCGCTCGCCGCCTGGATCGCCGGCCCGATGTTCTTTACGTCAAGTTGAGTCACAGCGCATAGCCTCTTATTTCACAAGGGGTCACCGCCTCAAGGGCGCAATACGACACCCCCGGCGTCTTAGTGGTATACGGACGGACCACCAGCCGGTTCCCTGTCATCTTTACGAGCATGATTGTGCAAAGCGCCGTCCCGATGGCAAGGCCGATCCGTGAGCGTTCAGGCGTGCGCCCCTGACAGCTTGTGTGCCCCTGACAGCTTGCCTGCCACTGGCTGCTTGCCTGCCACTGGCTGCTTGTGTGCCACTGGCAGCTTGCCTGCCAGTGTGTATGACACACGCGCCCACCGGAGACACCCCACGGGCGGGCAAGCCGCCCGTGGCACCCAGAATCGGATGCCGCCGGAGGAGTCACGGACCCAGCAAGCCCCGGCAAGGAGTGAACGTCACGACGATGGTAGATGGATCCTCGGGCGACCCGCAAGCCCCCCGACCTTGTTCGGGGATCACGCTCAGATGGGCTACACGGCCACCCCCCGGCCAAGGTTGGGGCCCCTTGGACGCGATGGCGGGCTGCCTTGCACCGCAGGGCCGGAAGCGTGTGTGGAAAGGCCATCTCTCTCGTGTCGTGCGGGCTACTCTCGATCCTCCGCCGGCGCAGCGGCAACCGCATGGGATGCAGGTGCGTCCTCCTCGTCCGCTTCGGCCTGTTCCTGGAGTAACGCCGCCAGTTGACGATGGTGATCCGCATCTCGGCCACCCTGCTCGGCGAGGAGCGTATGAAGATCGGCCAGGTGCCGCAAGATGGCCGCGTTGCAGGGTGCCAGGCCTTCCGCCGTGGTCAGGGCATCGAGGGCTGCGTAAAGATGCCCGGCGGAGACATAGGCAAGGCCGAGATTCAGCCAGCCGTCCGGATCGTCGGGCACGAGCCCAACGAAACGGTCAAAACACCTCGCGGCGGCAAGCGGCGCATCGAAGTCCATCTGGACGACGCCGAGATTGAACCACGCCGACGCGATGTCCGGCTCCAACCGCGTGAAGGCCTCCCAGGCGTCACGGGCCTCGCTGATGCGGCCCGCGCGTTGGGCGAGCGTGGCAAGGTTGTATTGCCCGCGCGCGTGGTTAGGATCAATGCACACCAGCTCGCGAAACTGCTGCGTCGCCTCGGCAAACTTGGCTTGGCGATAAAGAAGCACCCCGTAGTTGTACCGCGCGGCGGTTCCCTCGGGGGCGCGTCGGACTACGTCCGCGTACAAGACCGCCGCCTCGTCGAATCGGTCCAAGGCCACGAGCGCCGCGGCCTTCGCGGACAAGGCCGGAACATGGTCGGGCCGTCGCGCCAGCGCCCGATCGAAGTGCTCGACGGCCGCGGCGTGGTCGTCGGCCTGCATGTCCGCCCAGCCCTGCGCGCACTGGATGAAGGCCGTGCCGGTAAGATTGCTGCGAAGCCGAACGGCCGTGTCGTCGACACGACGGGCGAGGTGGGCGCCGAGTTGCCGCCAGGAGACCTGCGCCCAGCGACCTGTCGCGGGAGCGGAGTTGCGGCCCGCGATTCGTCGGCGATCCAAGCGGCGAGAGGCCTCACCGGCCGATTTCCCGCTAACGTCAGCGGTTGGAGCCGCGCCCGGCGAACCGTTGGGCTCGGGCAAGGCCGTGTCGTCCGATTGCCGGCCTGCGATCTGGGTGTGGGACAAGTCGTCGCCGCTGACGAGATACGCCCGCAAAGCCACCACGAGGATGGCAAAGGCCGCCAGGGCGATCGGGATAAACCACCGATTGTTCACGCCGCGTATCGTGCGAAGGGGAGGCGCCTTTGTCAACGGACACCGAGATCGTGACTTGCCTCATTGCGCGCGCTCCGTGTTATAACGTCGCATCGCTCGTGCACTATCGTTTGAGACTCACGGCTCGTGATCTTCGCTCTTACCCGCTATATCAGCCCGTGGCAAAACTGTGGCACCGGCGTCTCGCCGGTGGTTCTGACGGTCAGGAACGGCGTTTCCGAACCGCTGTTCATTCTTCCACCACGGGCTGCTAGACGATGGCTATCTGCGACGGCCCCGAAGGCGTCCAGGCGAGCAGCCACGGGCGGAGCGAAGCGCACCACTACAGGTCTCTGATGGAGCACTCATCACTCACGCGTGTGGGTATTGCCCCACCAATCATGTGTCTCTTGTTCTGATTCGAACGAGATTCGCCCATCGGCTTGTGGTCTGATGACGAACTCCTCATCCGGCGTGCAATAACGTTGGCGAAGCTCTGCGTCCTCCGCCAGCGCGTTGATCGCCGCGACCACGGCAGGGAAGGGGGGGCCGTCCACAAAGATGAATTCCAGGACCGTGCGGTCGGCGATTTCCTTGGGGAAGAGGTTTTTGACCGATGCCTCATTCAGCTTGCAGAAGGCACTCATGAACCACCCACCGAAACGGAGTTCGCTTGTCGGACGATTGAACTCCAACCGGAGCGACGGGCCACCACCGGCGCACCATCGCATGAGGTAGAAGGTAGAGCTGGCACGCGGCAAAGCCGATTCTGCCGTCATCTCCTCCGCGTGAGCCAAGTCCTCCCATCGGACCCTGCGCCCGAACCTCGCGCCGGGCCAGCTGGGAAAGAACAGGCCATCCGCATCTATCCGCAGGCTCGGGGCACCGGAGTAGAACCGCCACCCGATGAAACCGAAGAAGAATCCGCAGGGCGCCATGACCAGAGTCATGATGCCGGCCCCTGCCGTCGGCGAAACCGAGCGGCGCCGTTCCTGCTCCTTCTCTTGCCCATGTTCCTGAGACGTGGGTGCCGCCAGGATCAATGCTGCCGGAAGAAGCACGGGGACGGCCGCTATGACGCAGAACAGGATTCCCATGCCCTTGGCCCGACCCCCTATGACAATCATGGTGACTTCCTTCGTCTGTCAGTCAAGGTCTGACGTGCGCCCGGTGCCGTCGGTCCGCCGAATGGCGAGCCACGTTGACGCGCCCCTGGCCAAGCTCGGCTTGATCTTGATGACCGCCGAATGCTGCAACACTCATTTTCGTATCTGCGGCGGGGCCGCTTTGGGCTTGGACAGTTCGTCCGGGCCTTCTCTGTGATCCGAGTCACCCGACTTGGCCAGCTTGCCGGCGATGTTCCTGCTCAGTTCGCGCAGGTCGACGCCCAGGATGCCCTCCAATGTCGCGAGCGATTCGGACAGGATGCGGGCACGGCCCATGGCGGCACCGGCAATGGCGTGGCCCTGGCCGCCGTCGATGACCGTCACATCGCCTAGCTCAACGCCTTGCACCGTCTTGGCAAGATCCTCGACGATGCTGGGCATCATCTCGACGAGCATGACCTTCAGCGCGTCGGGGTGCTTCGTGATGGCCAGGCCGATGGATTCGATGGCTGCCGCGCGGGCCTTACCCTCCTCGAGGACCGACGCGGCGTCACCTTCGGCCTTGGCACGGGCGACATCGCGATCGGCAATGGCGCCCGCGACTTCGGTGGCCCTCAGCCGCGCGGCCTCCGCCGTGGCCGCGGCCTCCTGCTGCTCGGCCTCCTTGAGGGCGGCCTCCCGGGCCAGTTCGGCCTTGCGAATCCGCAAGGCGTTCTCCGCCTCGGCGATCGCCTTCTCAGATCCCAAACGTGCTTCCTCCGCCGCCTGGTGCGACGTGGCCTCTGTCGTCTTGGCTTCCGCGTCACGCGTGGCCGCCGCCTGACGGGCAGCGGCTCCTGCCTCGGCTTCCCTGATCGCCGCCTCAGCCGCATGGGCTGCCTCGGCCTTGCGAGCGGCGGCGAGCACTTCCGCCCGGGCCTTGCGGGCGATCGAAACGAGGTACTGTTCTTCGTCGTTGACGTTCTGGATGTTCACGCTGTCGATGATCAGCCCCAGCTTGCGGAAGTCGTCGGTCACCTCGTGCATGACCGTGGACACGAACTTGTCACGGTCTTCGACGATCTCCTCGGGCCGCATCTTGCCGACCACCGCGCGGAGACCACCTTCCAACGTCTCCCGCGCGACACGCTGGATCTCCTGCGAGGGCTGGTCAAGGAATCGCTCGATGGCGTTCGGACGGATGGCGGGGTCGGACGAGACCTTGACGTTGGCCACGCCGTTGATCATCACGGGCATCATCGTCCCGCCGCCGGACTGGGCCTTGACCTCCAGGCCCACCTGCATGTTCCGCAAGCTGAGCTTGGTGACCCTCTCGATGATGGGGACCACCAGCGTTCGCCCGCCGATCAGGATGCGGTAGCCCTCGCCTTCACGCTGTCTCTTTCCGCTGATGATCAGCATCTCGCTGGGGTTGCCGACGACCATCAGCTTGGCGACCAGCGCGAGGATCACAAGGAACACGAAGAGGACGATGGCGCCAATGGTGATGCCGGTACCACAGGCTTCTTGTGCGAGGAGAATGGTATCCACGGTAGACCTCCCTATTGCGTGTCTTGTAGAAACTCGAATTCCTTACGAGAGACGACCTCGGCGGCGTTGCCGCCATACTCGACCACTGCCACCTGATCTCCGACGTTGAAAGTCGCGTCCGCATGTTTCGATATGGCGGGGATGTATCGCTGTCCGCCGCGGACGTTGAGGGCGATTTCGCCTTTTCTCGTGTGGCTGACGGGAATCGTCACACGGGCCATCTTATTGACGTAGTCTTCCAGCCCCGGCGCGGTGTTCCCGGAGGTCTGGCGCAGCCTGCGGAGCAGTTGGTGCACCGCCTGCCCGGCAACCACGCCCCCAGCGAGGGAGACGCCGAACGCGGCAAGTTGGCCGGCCTGCGTCATGTAGGTCAATACGAGGCCGAGGACGCCGAACACACCCACGAAGAAGACCACGAATCGGATGGAGAACCACGTCGCCAGGGAAGACGCCTCCGCGGCGACGCCGTCGGCGTGGTGCGTCACGTCGCCGTCAACATGGGCATCGACGCCGCCGGCCGCGTCCGCATCGGCGGCCACGTCCACGTGCACATCGGTCGCGATGTCGGTGTCGAGGGCGGCACCGGCGTCAACATCCACGTCCCCGTGGAAGTCCACTCCGACATCGCCATCTGCATCGTGGCCGCCAAGCACAGAGACGAGCATCAGGCCGACACCGACGACTGCGCAAGCCCAGTAGGCCGTCGTCAAGACCGGCGCGGCGGCGAACACGCTTGCCAGGATGAGATCGAACGTGGTTGGATCAAACACGACACGGCCTCCCGTACTATCCCAGGCTCGATGGGTCCCGGGTCAAGAAACCCTACACCAATAGTCTACAACGAGATGAAGCGACTGCCTATTCCAAATCCGGCTTGTCTTCATAACGGGGTGTTCTCTGGTAGGCCCACGCGGACCGCGGCGCGTCAGTCTCACGTGGCTAAATCAGAGTACTACTGGTGCTTGCAGCCCGTGGCAAAAGGGAAAACGGCGGTTCGGAAACGCCGCTCCTGACCGTGAGAATAACCGGCGAGACGCCAGTGCCGCAGTCTTGGCGCCGGTGCCACGGTTTGGCCACGGGCTGCTAGAGCTTCTCCACGGTCACGTTCTGATTGGCGTAGATGCTGATTTCCCCGGCGACCTTCAGTCCCGCCTCCACGATTGCCGCGGCCGACATCGACGTGTGCGCCAACAGCACCCGTGCCGCTGCCAGGGCGCAGTCGCCGCCGCTGCCAATGGCCAGGATGCCGTCCGTCGGCTCGATCACGTCGCCGTTGCCACCGATGATCAGACTGGACTCGCCATCGGCGACGGCCAACAGGCTTTCCAATCGGCGAAGCGCCCGGTCGGTCCGCCAGTCCTTGGCCAACTCGATCGCCGCGCGCTTGGTGTTGCCCTTGTATTCCTCCAGCTTGCCCTCAAACCGCTCCAGCAGGGCGAAGGCGTCCGCCGCCGATCCGGCAAAGCCGACCAGTACCTGATCCTTGTAGAGCCGGCGGATCTTCACCGCGTCGCCCTTGAGTATGGAATCACCCAACGTCACTTGGCCGTCCCCCCCTATGGCCACCTGACCGTCGCGCCGCACTGATAAGATGGTCGTCGATCGTATTCGCATCGTCTGGTCCGCCGTTGTTGAGGCCCGCAGTCCGCGTTCAACGGTATCATTCTCGCACGAGAAACCCAAGTCTGCCATCCATTCGGCATTTGCGTGGGCGGTGTCGAAGATATGCGCGCTGCGCCGAGGGGGCCGAAATCGGCATGTGCGAGCCGGAGGACCTTGCAGGGTCTCGAATGCAGATAGATGTCCTCCCACCCGTCCCGTGCGCCGATCCGGCGATGGAGGACCAGATACGCAAGCGCGGGCTCGCGGCCAGTGAATCGCCAACCGCTGGCGACGAGCTGAGAGCGTTCGTGAGGAGTTGGAGAGTCCGCAGAAGCCGGTGCCGCGGCTGGCTTGTCCGCCCGCCTTCCTCCCATTTGTATCGCGGCGTTGGCAGCAAGTACGTGCTTAGCGTTCAAACGGGGGTGGCATGGGTAACGAACGGCACGCACCACGGGGGCGGGACATTCATTACCCGTGAGAGCAGGCTGAAACGGCCGCTGGTGCGAGAATCCCTCCTCCTCGCATCCACTTTCGGCGGGAATCCTCTCCCACGGCTCGACGCGGCGGGCCGAGAAGGGATTCTCGGCCCAGCGCAGATGCCAACGGGTAAGCTCCGCCGCCGCTGGCGGCTCCGCTTACCCATGCCACCCCGCTGAGGACGTACGGCAGCAAGCTGCCGGCAGACGCACCCACGTCTCGTGCACGCTCTGATGGGCATCGTTGCCCTCGTGCTTCGACACGGGCATCGATGGAAACCCCGTCGACGCGGTGCACCAACGCCTGTCTCGCGCGAGACACCACGCCGGCACGCTCAGGGCTCGGCTTGGGAAAAGACGCCCCGTCGCCGCCCGCCCGGAAACCGATGACGGTGGGCGTTAACGGATATCCGGCGGAGCCAACCAGTGGCACGGCGATTGCTAACCCAGGTCGGAATCCGCTACGATGTCCGACATGCAGGGCGAACCTGCCTGTGAGGCCAACGGCAACCGCGCATTGGGCTGCCTGACCGGCCGACACGCCACCCTGTTGTTTCGTGCGGATGACGCGAGTGTGACGGGGCGTGTATAATCTCGCGGTCCACGCGGAATGTGCCCCAGACCCGCCGACAGATGGGCCGGAACCTTGCTCGTGGCGCCAGCTTCGGCAGACAAGAACCTTGTTGGATAAGTGTCCAGCGTCGAATTCGACACCTGCGGCGCGCTCAGATGTTTCAGGTGTGCGAATGGTTAGACAAAAGGAGAACGAGATGTCCAGTGCAGTTGACACGTACATGGCAAGCGTGATTGCCAAGAATCCCGAGCAGAAGGAATTCCACCAGGCGGTCCGGGAGGTCGTCGAGTCCATCATGCCCGTGATGGACAAACACCCGGAGTACCGCAGGGCCAATATCTTGGATCGCATCGTCGAGCCGGAGCGGGTAGTCATGTTCCGCGTGCCGTGGGTGGATGACGCCGGCGACGTACACGTGAACCGGGGATTCCGCGTCGAGTACAGCAGCGCGATCGGCCCGTACAAGGGCGGGCTACGGTTCCACGCCTCGGTGAACTTGGGGATCATCAAGTTCCTGGGGTTCGAGCAGATCTTCAAGAACGCCCTGACGACGCTGCCCATGGGTGGCGGCAAGGGCGGCTCGGACTTTGATCCGAAGGGCAAGAGCGACAACGAGGTCATGCGGTTCTGCCAGAGCTTCATGACCGAGCTGTTCCGGCACGTGGGTGCGGACACGGACGTTCCGGCCGGTGACATCGGCGTCGGTGGCCGCGAGATCGGCTTCCTGTTTGGCCAGTACAAGCGCATCGTGAACAAGTTCGAGGGCGTGCTGACTGGCAAGGGCCTGAACTGGGGCGGCAGCTTGATTCGGCCTGAGGCCACAGGCTATGGCCAGGTCTATTTCGCCGAGGAGATGCTGAAGACCCGTGGCGAGAGCCTCAAGGGCAAGCGGTGCCTTGTTTCGGGTTCTGGCAACGTGGCCCAGTATGCGACCGAGAAGGTCATCCAACTGGGCGGCAAGGTCCTGACCCTGTCCGATTCGTCCGGCTACATCATCGACGAAGAAGGCATCGACGCGAAGAAGCTCGCTTTTGTCATGGACCTGAAGAACAACAAGCGGGGCCGCATCAAGGAGTATGTGGACAAGTACCCGAAAGCTGCGTACGGAATCTCCAAGCCGGGCGCGGCCCACAATCCGCTTTGGGAGGTCAAGTGCGACGTTGCACTGCCGAGCGCGACCCAGAACGAGATCAACGCCGAGGACGCGAACCACCTCGTGAAGAACGGCTGTATCTGCGTCTCCGAAGGCGCCAACATGCCGAGCACGCCAGAAGCCATCAATGTCTTCCTGGAGAGCAAGATCATGTACGGGCTGGGGAAGGCGGCCAACGCTGGTGGCGTGGCAGTCTCCGGTCTCGAGATGTCGCAGAACTCGATGCGAATGGCATGGAGCCGGGAAGAGGTGGACCAGAAGCTCCACAGCATCATGAAGAGCATCCACAAGGCCTGCGTGGACACGGCCGAGGCCTACGGTACGCCTGGCAACTACGTGAACGGTGCCAATATCGCCGGCTTCCTCAAGGTCGCCGACAGCATGATGGCCCAAGGCGTTGTGTAAAGGACGTTCAACACCCCTTCAAGGGATAGGCCCAGGGAAGGAGCTAGAGCAGTTTAGGCTTGAGATTGCCTATGCCGCCGACGCCGATCGGAACCGCGACCGTGAGGGAGCGGTCAGTGTTCACCCTTGAAGAACGTCGGCAAACTGGTCATCCCCGTCGGCCACAGGGGGCCGACGCTACAACGAAGCGTCAATGGAGCATGCACGCTCAAC
>JAFGQA010000252.1 GCA_016935885.1 Phycisphaerae bacterium
AAAAGGGAAAACAGCGGTTCGGAAACGCCGTTCCTGACCGTGAAAACCACCGGCGAGACGCCGGTGCCACAGTTTTGCCACGGGCTGATAGCATTTCACGGTTGGAGGCACCTGTGGCACCGCCGTCTCGGTGGTGGATTCACGGGCTTTGGCGCCCGTGCCACAGTCGCAGGCAAGCGTGAAATGCGCTAGCTCATCAGGACGATCGAGGCCGTAAACGTCCCCTTCCCGGTGGAGGTCACCGAGATCGAGCCCCCCAGTAGCATCATCATCTTCTGGCAGAGCGACAAACCCAGTCCACAATGTTCGCCCGTGGCTACCCGGGACGTGTCGCCTCGCCAGAACCGATCGAACGACCGTTCAGCCTGTTCCTGGGTCAGCACGCTTCCCGTGTTCGTGACGCTTATCGCCACACGGCCGTCATCCGCGTGCGATGCGACGCTGATTTGCCCTCCCTGGTCGGCATACGCAACAGCGTTGTCGAGTACGTTGTGCAGCACAAGTTGGAGCTTGCTACGGTCGGTGTTCAAGTTGCACGCCTCCGCCAGCTTCCAGTCGATTTGTAGCCCCCGCTCGACTGCCCGTGAGGCCAGCGGCGCCCAGCATTCCCTCAGAAGTTCGCCCAGTTCTACGGGCTCGCGGACGACCTCCAATTGGTTGGCATCGGCCCGGGCCAGGCCGAGCAGGTTCTCCACCATTTGCTGCATCTGTCTGCTGACCGCCAGACAATCGGTCATCGCCTTTCGATGGGCATCTGCCTCGCGCTGTCGTGACAGGGACACTTCCAGAGTTGATCGCAAACCCGCCAGCGGCGTCCGCAACTCGTGCGCTACGTCAGCCGTAAACGTCTTTTCTCGCTTGAAGGCCGACTCCAACCGCGCGAGCAGTCCGTTCAATCGATCAACAATGGGCTGCAACTCGCCGGGAATCTCGGCGGGCCTGATTCGTGCTGACAGATCGGCCTCCCCGACGTTGGCGATCTGCGAGGCCACATCCCCAACCGGCCTGAGGCCACGCCGGACAAACCATGCCAGGATCCCAACGGAAGCGAGAAGGGCGGCGGCGCATACGCCCACCAGGACCAGGCCAAACTGAGCAAGCGTGCCGTCGATGCTCGCCGTCTCGCGCCCGACCACGAGCGTGACGCTCATTGGTTTGCGGGCGTGATCCCGTTCGTCCTCCTGTCGCGGCGTGAAGGTGATCCCGACCAATCGGCCCCGTCGGCCGTCGGGCAGCTTGGTCGTCTGGTAGGTGGGCTTGTCCGGAGACGCCTCAATCCGTTCGAGATCGGATTCGCCAAGTGACGAAGACCGGGCGAACACTTGACCGTCAGGCAACCACAACTCGTAGTACTCGGCGTGCTGCGAAGATCGGAACTCCGGAAAACTGCTCTCGTTGAACTCCAACTCCAACTCGTCACGATCCTGCTCGACCATCGCCGCCAGGGCTCGGGCCTTTGAACCGAGCGACGCATCGAATTCAGCCCAGAGCGACCTGCGCATCAACGCATACAGAAGGACGCTGGAGAGCACCAACACGAGGGCCGTTCCGGCCGCCGTGCCTGCTAACAGTCTTGCCTTGAGCGTTCGCATCTTCTTGCAGAAGGAACGGGGCACCCGGTGCGCCGCCTTCATCCTTCATCCTTCATCCTTCATCCTTCATCCTTGAACACGTGTCCCCCAGCAAGTAGCCCTGGCCTCGCCGTGTGTGAATCAGCTTGGGCAGGCCCGGGCGCTCGATCTTCTTACGCAGGTAACCGATGTACACATCGACGACGTTGCTCTCCGCTGCCGCACCAAAATCATAGAGGTGCTCCCAAATGTCGGTACGGGAGACGACCTGCCCGCGACGAAGGGCGAGGTACTGAAGCAGGGCATATTCCTTTGCCGTCAACTCAATGGCCTTCCCCGCTCGACGAACGGTCCGCGCACTGGTGTCGATCTCCAGGTCTTTGATCCGGATCACCGGGTCCTTGACGTCGTACTTGCGGCGCACCAACGCGCGGATGCGGGCCAGCAGCTCCTCGAAAGCAAAGGGCTTCACGAGGTAGTCATCAGCACCCAGGTTCAGGCCCTTGACGCGATCCTCCAATGCGTCCCTAGCGGTCAGTATCAAGACGGCGGCCGTGCTATCCGCCTGCCGCAAGCGGGCAAGAATCGTGAGCCCGTCGATCTTCGGCAGCATCAGGTCGAGCACGATCACGTCGTAGTCGTTGGACGTGGCGTACCACAGCCCCTCCTCGCCCTCTGCGGCCGCGTCGACGGCGAAACCGGCCTCTCGAAGTCCTTGAGTGACCGGACTCCGCACCGGTTCGTAGTCTTCGATAAGCAAGACGCGCATAGCACCTGATTACCAGCACGACATCCCACGCGTACAAGTGCAGAGCAACGCGTGGCGTGAACCATTAGCAGCCCGTGGCAGAACTGTGGCACCGGCGTCTCGCCGGTGGTTTTCACGGTCAGGAACCACGTTTCCGAGCCGCTGTTTTCCCTTTAACCACGGGCTGTTAGGCCCACGTCCTGATCCGTGTCCCGCACCGGGGCACAGGATCAACAGATGGGCAAGGTTACCCATTGTACGCCGGTGCCCTAGGCCCAAGGGGTCTCCTACTTCAAGATCCTCCGCATGATGTTTCTGAACCGCGTGCCGCTGATCGGATGGTCCGCGACGACCTTTCCGTCATAGATGATATTGAAGACCCCGTAGGCCGATGGAGCTTCGCGCGACTGACTCCCGCTCTTCAGCTCCACAACTTTCGGGCGGACCCCGAGCGCCTCGCAAGCCTGGAGGATGCCATCCATGCTCTTCGCGATGCACGGACACTGATCCGACTTGATGATCGTAAGCCCCGAGCCGTGCTTGCGGAGTGTCCTGTCCCAGCCCTTCCTGAATCTGGGCGACGGCCCCTCTCGGGACTTCTTCGCAAGCAACTCGAACGACGGCGGCGCCGTGTCGACGCACTCGAAGCCACAACGCCGAAAGACGTCGCCGCCTGCCATCCACGGGCCGCTGCTCGCAACCACCGCAACGCCGTGCATTCTGGCTCGTTTGGCGTCCCTCACGCATTCCTCGACCAACAGCGAACCGTAGCCCTTGCCTTTGTACTTCCTCTTATCGATCATGATGCAGTGGATGACCATGTGTCCGGCGGCTTCAACCGGTCTCCACGTGTGCTCGCCCGGGATGTACTCAATCATGCCGGCATCCGCGCCATCGACCTGGAGCACCTTGAACCTCATCCCCTCGGCGAATCGCTTCTTCAGCCAGTCCGTCTTGCGTTGGTGCCCTTCGTTCTTGGGGTCTCTGAAGCCACAGAACCCGTGGTCACAAATGTTCGCGGCATCTGTGTCGATGATCTCGGTCCGGGCCACGCCTCACCTCTCCCGGGCGTTGGATGTCGATGATAGCACATCGCTACGTCTTTGCTGAGTCCTGATCCGCATCCCGCGGTGGGGTGCAGAATAACGTGCGGAATCCATGAAAAACGAACAGTGAGAAGTTGTGCCAACGCCCATGATCACCGCAAGCGATTAATGATCGGAACACATGTTCTGCAAGGGGCTTAACAGCCCGTGGTGAAAGGGAAAACAGTGGTTCGGAAACGCCGTTCCTGACCGTGAAAACCACCGGCGAGACGCCGGTGCCACAGT
>JAFGQA010000253.1 GCA_016935885.1 Phycisphaerae bacterium
ACTGTGGCACCGGCGTCTCGCCGGTGGTTTTCACGGTCAAAAACGGCGTTTCCGAAACGCTGTTTTCCCTTTTACCACCGGCTGTTAGGCGTCGCGCAGGAATAAGATGACCCATTGTGCCGCTTGGCCGGCCTCCCGGCTTGCCGTTTGGCGGACCTGCCCGCAGGCAGGCGGACTGACCGGTTTCGTTATTCCTGCGCGGCTCCTTACCTCGCTTCGAGCACAAGGTCGGTCTGAATGATCGCGTCCCGCCCGATTCGCCAGACGCGGACGGCGATCCGGTCACCGGCGTTCACCTGATTCAACAGATGGCCGAGTGTGTCGAGCGTGGTCACCGGCCAGCCGCCGAACGTGGTTACCAGATCGCCAGGCTCCACGCCCTCGCGCTCTGCCTGCGACCGCTGGCTCACCTCGCTGACCAACAGGCCGATCGGTTGCCGCAACCCAAGCTGACGCTGGTCCGACGGGGTCAACTCGCGGATCCGAATGCCGAATTGCGACCACATCAGCTTCTCGGCGTCCGGCTTCGCGACCTCGGCCAGAAGCACTTCGATCGTCTTGTGCTTGCCCCCGTCACGTAAAACGTCCAGCTTGAGCTTCTTCCCGACCGGCGCACGCTCGAGGATGCGAAACGCCTCCATGAACGTCGGTGCCGGCCGACCGTCGATGGCTGTGACGACGTCGCCGGGGCGGACGCCTGCTTCGGCCGCCGGCGAGCCGGCATCAACCAGTTCGATCCGAACACCGTCCTTCTTTGCATGGGTGACGTCACCATCGAAATGGACGCCCAACTGCACGCGACGGAGCCGCTCGATGTCGAGCATGACGGGCAGCAGCTTGTGCAGGTGATTGACCGGAATGGCAAAGCCGATGTTCTGGGCATCGCCGCGAATCGCGGTGTTGATGCCGATCAGTTCGCCGAGGATGTTCAGCAGCGGCCCGCCGGAATTGCCAGGATTGATCGAGGCGTCCGTCTGGATCAGCCCTGAATAGGTGATGTCGCGACCGAACTGCAGCTCCCGGTCCACGGCGCTGACGATGCCGGTCGTGATGGTATGCTGATAGCCCAACGGGTTGCCGATCGCGATGACCGTCTCGCCGGGCATCAGGTCGTCGCTTCGGCCCAGCCTGACGTGGGGCAGGGGCTTCTTCGCGTCGACCTTCAGCACGGCCAGATCGTTCTTGCGGTCGATGGCCACCTGCTCCGCGAGCAACTCGGTGCCGTCGGCGAACGTGATCCTGCACTCGGCGACGCGGTCCACGACGTGGGCGTTGGTCACCAAGTAGCCGTCGCCGTGGATCAGGAAGCCGGAACCCACGCTGTGCGCCTCGTACTGCCGCGGCCGCGACATCGGGAAATCGAAGACGTCGTCAAACAGGCCCCCGAAGCCGAGTGACTCCCGCCGGGTCACGATCCTTGTCGTGGAGATGTTGACGACGGCCGGGCTTGCCTCCTGGAACACCTTGACGACCGGCGTCATCCGTTCGGCGAGGCGGTCCGTGTTGAGGCTGGTCCCTTCGTCGCCCCACGCCGGCGCCGAATGTGCGGCACACAATGCCTGCGCCAGAATCAAGATCAGCAGCCGTCGAGGGGACGCCTTGCCAGTCGAGGATTTCATCCCGTCACCCTTCATCCTTTTATCCTTCATCCTCTCAGTCCGTATCGAGCACCTCGTAACACTTGTGCCCATACGTAGACCCAATGCTGGTGCAAACGATCTCACGCTTGCGGCACCTGCGCGACCGGTGGGAGTGGCCGCAGTATACGTGGCTGATCTTCGGAAAGTCCAGCAAGGTCTCGCCGAGCAACTCGCTGCCAAGGAAGGCCGTGGCGAACTCCCAGCTTGGGATGACGCTGTGCGGCACCAATTCTGCAAAAGGCAAATGATGAATGCACGCAACGATGCGCTCGGCCGCGTCCTCCACCTGTTGCAGGTGTTCCCGCAACTTGGCCGCCAGCCTGCGGGCAAACTCGACATCCGTTAACGGAAGATGGACGTGCTCCCGATCCATCCATCGCGTGGTGATCTCCCGCGAGGCCGGGGGGATGTCGGTCTCGACATCGAACAGATGCAGAAGCTCCTCGTCCCTCGTCTCCATCGCGGCGCTGGGGTCGCTCGCGTGGGATTCCGGAATCACTGCGGCACCGGCGTCTCGCCCGTGGGGCGATTCACCATTCGTCACTCGCCGTTCGCCATCCGCCATTCGCTGCCTTCTGGCCTCCCTCGCGACCTTCCACGCCGCGCCGGGGGCGATCTTGTTCTCGTAGAAGCGCAATGGAATCCCCATCGGCGATGGCCGAAATGTGAAATCGTACCAGCCCACGTTGCCGACAATGGCAAGCTTGTCTGCCAAAAACGGCGTTGCGTCCAAGTAGTGCACGCCGTTTCGCGCGCACGCCTCCGCCAGGTCGTGCTCGTACCGGTGTAACGAGTCCGCCCCGTCGGCGGTCCACAATTCGTGGTTCCCGGCAACCGCCAGGACGGCGCCACTAAACGACTCGAACAAGCCGAATACCTCATCCAAGATCGTCAGGTCGCCTGCCGCCGAGTCGCCAGCGAGGATCAGGACGTCCCCGCCGAGGCCGCAAATCTCCTCGGCGACGGCCCGGGTTGGCGCCTTGCTGCGGGGGACGTTGTAATGCAGGTCTGAGGTAATAATAATACGCATGACTGCCCACAACGGAGTAAGGTGACCGATGGTGCCGTCTGGCTGACCTGCTGGCTTGCCGTTTGGCGGATCAACCGGTTGCGTGATGCCAGCGCGGCTCCTTCCCTCGCTTGGAGCACAAGGTCTGTCTGAATGATCGTGTTCTTTCTCGCCAATCAGAGCCGCGACCGTGACGGAGCGGACAGTCGTGGGCTCGCCGCCCCTCACCTTGGACCCCTTACCGACGTGCGCGGCTCCGATCGATCATAGTTGTCGGCCGTCAAGGATACAACCGGCCCATGCCCAACGTCGTGACCATCGAGGACCTACACAAACGATACTACCTCGGACAGGAGGTCATCCACGCACTTCGCGGCGTCAGCCTCGATGTCAAACGCGGCCAATTCGTGGCCATCATGGGAGCAAGCGGATCCGGCAAGACCACACTGATGCACCTGACCGGTGGCCTCGATCTGCCTGACAGCGGGAAGATCGTGGTCAACGGCCACGGCATCGCCAAGCTGTCGGACCGCCAGCGCACCCTATTCCGGCGGCGCCACTTGGGAATCGTGTTCCAGTCCTTCAACCTGATGCCAAACCTCACGGCGCTGGAGAACGTCATGCTTCCGCTGCTGGTGGACGGGCGCGGCGTGGCGGAGGTCCGGCGACGCGCCGACGAACTGGTCCGAATGGTGCACCTGGAGGATCGGACAAAACATCGGCCCGCCACGCTGTCCGGCGGCGAGCAGCAGCGCGTGGCCATCGCGCGCGCCTTGATAAACGAGCCCGTCCTGATCCTGGCGGACGAGCCGACGGGGAATCTGGATCCCACGTCGTCGTTGGAGATATGGAAGCTCCTGCGCGACCTGTCGCGCGAGACCGAAACGACCGTCTTGATGGTCACGCACGAGGCCGCCGCCGCCGCCCACGCCGACATCGTGTACGTGCTCATAGAAGGCCAGTTCATCGGCACCATCGATTCCTCGGGGACAGGAGATGCGGCACTGGTTGCAACTCGGTACGCGGAGTTGGCGGGCTAGGCCTGCCCGATCCGCCCTGGCCGTCCTCGCCATCGCCCTCGGCGTAGGCGTCGTCGTCTGGGTCACTTGTTGCTACGAGTCCGTCCGCGTCAGCGTTACGCGAGCCGTCCTCGACTGGATCGGCCGCAGCCACATCATCATCGAACCGCGAGCGGGCGTCTGGGGCTTCTTCGATGCAGATATCGAGGAAGAAGTGGCCCGTATTCCAGGCGTCTCGCGAACGACGACCCGCACACGCGAATACGTTCAGGCCGCCCGCCCGCCGCGCGCTACGGGCGCCGACGAGGATCTCGCCGACGAAGCCTTTGTCACGATCGAAGTCACGGGCGTCGTCCCTGAAAAAGAGATGGCCTTCCGGACCCACACGCTTTCAGAGGGCCGGTTCCTTTTACCGGCGGACGAGAACGCGATCGTCGTGGAGCGGCTCCTGGCCCGCGAATTCAAGCTGGGCTTGGGCGACACCATCTTGCTTCGCCACAACGAGCCACCGCAACCGGTCCACGAATTCAAAGTCGTCGGCATCATCGATCGGCGCCGGGCCAGCGTGAGCCAGGCGATGATGACCTGGACAAAGCTCTCCGACGCGCAGCGAATCTGCAAGATGCCGGGCAAGATCAAGGCCGTGGACATCATCGTCGCCGACCCCACCGTCGAGAATATCCAACACATCGCCTCTGAAATCCGAGAGGTGATCGACAGACGAAACGCCGCGCTGGAGGCCGAGGGCAGGCAGGCAGAATCCGTCATCGTCAAGACCACCGAGGCGCAGCACAAGAAGCTCGGGGCCGCCAAGGGCCTGCTGCAATTCATCATGATGCTGCTTTCCTGCGTGGTGCTGTTGACGGCGTTCTTCATCGTGCTGGCCACCATGAGCATGGGCGTGACCGAACAGATCACTGAACTCGGGCTGCTCCGCTGTGTGGGGGTCACGCGCTGGCAACTGGGCGGCTTGGTCCTCCTGCAGACCGTGCCGTTCGGCCTGATCGGGACGGCACTCGGCGTGCCGCTTGGCCTGGCCCTCCACTGGCTCACCGTGCAAGTCAACCCCGAATACCTGGGAGACATCGCTGTCAACCGTCTGGGCATCATGCTGGCGGTGCTGGGTGGGATCGGCACGACGCTCCTCGGTGTCGCCATTCCCTCCGTTAGTGCCTTCTTCGTGTCGCCCGTCGAGGCCGCCAGGCCACACACCGGCGGACGCCTCGTGCGATGGGTCTGGCTGTTCGCCGTGGTGGGTGTTGGCTTGATCGTTGCCCACGAGGTCGTCAAACAGGCGATGTCCGGTAACGCCCTGGTCAACTTCGACGCGCAGGCGGTCGCCAGCCTGCTTCTCCTTTATGCCGGCGCAGCCTTGTTGGCCCCCGCGGCCGTCGTCGTGCTCGGCCGACTGATCGTCCGCGCGACCGCCGCTGCTCTGCGCCTCCGCCCTCAACTGCTCGGCGACGAGATCGACAAGGCCCCATTCCGTGCCGCATCTATCTGCTGCGGTTTGATGGTCGCCCTCTCGCTGATCGTCGGTCTGATCGTCTGGGGCCGATCGGTCAAGCAAGGCTGGCAGTTTCCCAAGGAATTCCCCGACGCCATGTTGTACAGCTACGAGCCGCGCCCGCTCGACGAGATTCGCGCCTTGAGAAACATGGACGGCATCAAGGAATTCACCGTCACCGATGATTTCCCTTTCTCGCTGAGAAGACCCAGTAAGATCGCCTTTCTCAGATCGCTTCAAGGTTTGGATCAGTTCTCCAGGTTCCTTGCTATCGAGCCGGATGAAGGTTTCGCCCTGGTCAAGCTTGCCTTCCTGGAAGGCAACGAGCGCGACGCCCGCGCCAAGCTCAAGCAAGGCAACCACATCCTCGTCAGCCGTGAATTCGCCCAGGAGCAGGACAAACACCTCGGAGACAGGGTCACCATTTGGGTTGGTGATACCGAGGCCACATTCACCATCGCCGGCGTCGTCGCCTCGCCCGGCCTCGACATCGCCATCAGTTTCTTTAACGCCACGACCTTCTTCCAGACGTACGCCGTCAGGGCCATCTTCGGTACCCTCGACGACGCCAAACGCATCTTCGGCCGCTCGCGCGGCAAGCTGATGCTGTTCAATTTCGATTTGCCGGACGACGCCGCGTCCTCCCGTGTCACGGGGGATTCGAGCCAGGCCGTGGTCCCCGAGACGAAGATCACAGAGACCGGCCGGCCCACCTTCAACGCCGGCTCCGACCCCATCCCCGGTGACGGGCCCGAGGAACGCATCGTCAACAGGATGCTCGAGCGACTCGGATACCCCCCTAAAGCCTTCGTGACCGCCCGCGAGTTGAAGCAGAAGATCGACCGCAACATCGACCGCGTCACGCTTCTGTTGTCGGCCATTCCCGCCGTCGGCCTGATCATCGCGGCCCTCGGCGTGGCCAACCTGATGGCCGCCAGCGTTGCCAGCCGGTCACGCCAGACCGCCGTCCTCCGCGCCATCGGCGTCACCAAGAATCAAATGTCGCGGATCGTCATCGGCGAGGCCCTGGTCCTCGGCCTGCTCGGCAGTGTCATGGGCCTGGCACTCGGCGTCTATCTCGGCCAGGCCAGCAACTTCATGACGGAGCTTCTGTCCGGATTCCGCCCCGAATTCAAGGTTCCATGGCCCAAGGTCTGCCTTGGCGCCGCCCTGGCCACCGCCCTGTGCGTACTCGCCGCCCTGATCCCCGCCCGCTACGCCAGCCGAAGCAACATCGTCGCCGCGCTTTCAGACTGATGCCCACAAGCCCGACGCCGGCCCGGCCTCTACGCAAGGGTCCGTGACTGGTTAGAGCAGTTCGCGATTGCCTGCGACTGTGGCACGGGCGCCAAAGCCCGTGAATCCACCGCCGAGACGGCGGTGCCACACAGGTGCATCCAACCGTGAAGTGCTTTAGGCGCGTGCCACTGGCAGCTTGCCTGCCAGCGTTCATGCCCCATGCGCCCACCGGAGAGACTGCACGGGCGGACAAGCTGTCCGTGGCACCCAGAATCGAATGCCGCCGGAAATGTCACGGGCCCTTTGCGCACACAGGCCCTCCACGTGCGTTGACTTCGGCCCGCGAATCCGTATCCTAGTACCGCGTTTCACAGGAAACGCGACTACGATTGCTGGACCGAGAATCCCTTCTCGGTCCTGAAGCCGCTGCCGAGAGAGGATTCTCGGCAGAGCGTACAGTCGTTCTATTCGTGAAACGCCGTACCGGCGCATTCGCAACAAGATTGGACCCGCACCTGGAGACTGTCGTCTATGAAGCTTGCGTTCAGCAGTGTCGGTTGTCCCGGTTGGGATTTGCCGACCATGATAGAGAAGGCCAAGGAATATGGCTACGAGGGTATCGAGTTGGGCGGTCTGGACGGCCCGGTGCCCGAGTCGGCTGTCCCGGAACTTGCCGCCGATCCCGCCAAGATTGCTCAACTTGCTCGCGACGCCGGCGTGGAGATCATCTGCCTTGCGACCTCCGCCGCCTTTCACATGACTTCCGGCAGGGAGGTCGCCGAGAACCAGGCCCGGGTCCGGGAGTACGTCGAGCTTGCTGCCAAGCTGGGGTGCCCCTTCGTTCGCGTGCTTGCCGGAGAGATCCCCGGGTCGGGCTTGTTCAGCTACGAGCGGCGCGACACCGTCCTCGGCCGAATCGGTGGGGCCATCCGCGAACTTGTCCCGCACGCCACCGAGCATGGCGTGACCATCCTTATCGAGAATGCCGGCGA
The DNA here is from genome assembly GCA_016935885.1 of Phycisphaerae bacterium. Next base: position 7,407 of record JAFGQA010000253.1, read on the forward strand.
CTTTGTGGACAGCCCGTCGGTTTGGTACTTGCTGGACGCCGCGGACTCGCCAGCCGTCAGGTGCTGTTGGAACCCGTTGGTCGCCGCCGTGAATGGCGAGCGCCCCACGCGGTCGATCCCTCGGTTGGGCGCCAGGATCGGCCTGGTCCGTATCTGTGACGGCAGATTCGGCGACGACGGTGTGATTGAGCGCTACGTTCCGCCGGGCGAAGGCGACGTCGAGATCAGGGCCACGGTGCAGTTTCTCCGGGGCATCGCCTATCGCGGGTACCTCGTCTTCGACTGGCCGAAGTTGTCGAACTCGTTGCTGGCCGAGCCCCGTCAGGTCTTCCCCGCCGCCGCGAAGTACCTGCGCCAACTCCTCGATGAGAAGCCGATCCTGCTGACTGCCTACAAGGGCGACAAGTTCAAGCCCCGGCAGGGCTTTGAGTTTGCCGCGAGTTGACGCGCCCGCACCCGTTGGGAACATGCTTGCTTCAGGATCCAGGAAGGGCGATCCGAGTCCCAAGCGCCAGCGCGGGGACCTTGTCCTGGCAAGCGTTTTGCTCGTCGTTTCGGTTTCACGCCACGCAGGCGTCGCCACGGGCGCAACAGACAGCCGATCACATGTAGAACAGGGGACAACCCAGCCTTGGCAGCAATCTTGATAGACGGCAAAGCCATCGCAGAAGGAATCCGAGCGGATGTCGCGCGGGAGACCGCGGTCCTCCGTGAACAGGGCCGTCGCCCCTGCCTCGCGGCGATCCTTGCCGGCGATGACTCCGCCGCCGTCAGCTATGCCCGATCGCAGGCCAGGTACGCCGAAGGCACCGGGATGGATTATCGCCTCGTCGAGCTCCCCGCGGAGACCACCATGCCCGTGGCGGCCGACGTGATCGCTGACCTCAACGCCGATCCAACCGTCAGCGGCATCATGCTCCACTTGCCGCTCGGTGAGCATCTCAACGCCTTCACCCTGCAGCAGATGATTGCGGCGGGCAAGGACGTCGAAGGCGTCGGCGCCGCCAACCTGGGCCTGTTAGCCATGGGCCGTGAGGCCATGTTGCCCTGCACGGCTGCAGCGGCGTTCGCCTGCTTGCAGTCCACGGGGATCAAGATCGAGGGCTGCGAAGCAGTCGTCGTCGGCCGTAGCGTGATCGTCGGCAAGCCGTTGGCCATGCTGCTGCTCGGCGCGCATGCCACCGTTACGCTATGCCACACGCGGACGCGCGACTTGGCCGCGCACACCCGGCGCGCCGACGTCCTCGTGGTGGCCGCGGGCAAGGCGGGCCTGATCGGTGCCGAGCACGTGTCGCCCGGCACCGTGGTCATCGACGTCGGCATGCACCGAGTTCCCGTAACGGACGGCGCCGGCGAGAAGAAGATGAAGACCGTCGGCGACGTCCGCTTCGACGAAGTGGCCCCCATCGCCAAGGCCATCACGCCTGTCCCCGGCGGTGTCGGCCCGGTCACCGTCGCGATGCTCCTGGCCAACACCATCAAAGCGGCCTACCGCCGCTCGGCTGGACAGCAGGTCAGGTAGCTCGGCATCCACGTTGTAGGTGTTGCGGTGCGTTCGGTCGTTTCATCGCTTCGGGAGTCACCCTGATCGTCCGGATTCCCTATGGCGAGCGCACCGTGGCGAGAAGGAACTCGCGATTCCCACGTGATGCCCGATGGAGGATCGCGTAGGCGATGTCTGTCCGTTGATCGAGAATGGGCAGTTGATCCGCGAGCAAGACGAGATACGCGCCAGCAGGCGGTCTTCCGGTGCGGATGGAGAAGGTGTTGACGGGTCTGCGCAGGTAGAAGAACAAGGAGGAGTAGCTGTCTCCGACATCCGCCCAGATGGTGATGTCGTCTGGCAGATGCGTGGTGAAATCCGCCGCGACGGACCGAAGCGAGCGTGACTGCGCCCGATGAGGCTGGACGACCGTGGCGTCGATCCCCCAGAAGGAGATAGCGGTAACGACCAGGAGGCCCGCGGCCGAGGCGGACCCGACGCGGCGAATGGCAGCGACGAGAACGGCGGTCACGACGCACGCCAGGAGTCCCAGACAAACCCGATCTGCCGTCGGGAGTTGCCCGTCGCCGATTCCCCCGACCACCGCCAACAGAGAAACGGCTCCAGCGCCCGCGCAGACGACGGCGGTGACGTGGCGGGCTCTGTCCAGTCTACGAAGAAGGCGCAGATCGGCCGAGGCCGCCAGGCCGGACAGGATGCCGAGCGGCACGCACAGCGGAAGGAAGTAGCGCGGATTGTCGGCGGGCACGATCATGAAGGCCGCGGTTCCCACTGCCAGGAACGACCACGCGGCCGTCGTCAGGCGGCGTCTCGTCCGATCCAGGTTCCGCCGCCATCGCCGGGAAACGGTGATGGGCAGGAGGATGCTCCACGGCAGGAACAGCGCCGCGACGACCAACGGCTTGCCGAGTGTGACACCGAGGGATCTCCAATCCCAGTCCAAGCCGCGTGTCATCGCTTCGCGGATCGGCTGTTCGAACACCAGTCCGCCCTGCGCCTGGTAGGCGCACCACAACCACGCTCCGACCGGCACAACGAAGAACAGCAGCCCGATCACGTGGCCCGGCGACAGCAACTGCCGCGCTGTCCGGGTCAAGACAGCGGCGATCAGCAGCCCCGGCGCATACGCCATCACTGCCGGGAGGCCCTTGGCCAGACAGCCGAACGCGAGGCCGCCGTAGCCGATCATCCACAGCAGCGCGCTCTGCCGTTGGCAAGACACGTTCGCGCACGCGGCGGCCACAGCGATGCCCACCCCCGCGGCCAGCGGCATATCGAACTCGGCTACACGCACCTTCTGGATCACGAGCGCACCGGTCAGGGCAGCCAACGCGCACATGCAAGCCGTCCGCGGGCCAATCCTCCTTCCTAGGATGAAGAACACGCCCAAACCCATCAGCAGGCCGCTTGCGGCCATCGGGAACCGGAGCGTCCACTCGGTCTCGCGGCCAAGCAGCTTGAAAGACGCGAGGGCAAGCCAGTAAGCCAGCGGCGGCTTATAGGCATAGACCCGTCCGTAGAGGCGCGGCACCGCGTAGTCGCCGGTGCGGTCCATGTGCCGGGCACCGTCGGCAACGATGCCCTCCATGGATACGACGTCGGTCCTGCCCAGCCAGCCAAGGCAGACGGGCACCGCGAGAAGGCAGTACACCAGCGCGTAGCAGAAGTGCCGTCCTGCACTCGTCTCCTCGGTGTGGGCGTGTGCCATGTTCATCGCGTCAGACGTCCGGTGTCCGCCCAGGACAATGGCAAAAATGGTCGGAAGGCCGCTGGTGCGAGAATCCCGCCGCCGCTGGTGCGAGAATCCTGCTGGTGCGAGAATCCCGCCGCTGGTGCGAGAATCCCTTCTCGCACCCATCCCGGCTGGAACCGCCGGCTGTCCACTCGCCATCGTGGTATGATCCGCTCGCCTCTCATGGCCCTCTTATGGCGTTGTAGACAAGACGGCCACGACGGCCGGATGATCGGAAGCCGTGTTCGGAACCAGGCACGCGGTGACGACCTCGATGTCCCTTGAAACAAAGATGTAATCCCGCCGATCAGCGGTGTCTTCAGAACAGGCGTCGGCCATCAGGACCACCTCGTTGTACCGCTCCAACAGGTGGGAGACAATCACACCGTTCTCATAGGTGTTGAAATCCCCCATGAGCACGCATGGCGTGGAATCGCCGTGACGAATCGCATCGATGATTTCCAACGCGGCATCAACTTGTGGCGCCTGGATATCGCTGTTTGGGTCGGAAGTCAGCGTCAGGTGGGTGACGAAGAAATCCACGGCACGTCCGCCGACCAGCGCCTGGACCCATCCAAGGCCGCGCGGCCCCTCGCTCCCTATGCTCGGCAACTCGAACGCCTCTTGCGCTAAGACGGGGAGGGAACTCGTGAAAGCATTGCCGAATGACCCTCCTCCGTCCCACGGCGCGCGTTCCACAACGGTGAAGAAGGCGAACGACGGGTGGCCCAGTAGTCCGGAGAGAATCATGGGTTGGTCGAGAAAGCCGTCTGCGAGATTGCCGCGACTGACCTCCTGCATCCCGACGAAATCCGCGCCGATCACAACGGCCGCGACCCTCGCCAGGTCGCAGAACCCGTCGCGGCCGCGTCCGCCGTGAATGTTGAACGTCGCGACCGTGAAGGCGCCCTCAGGTGGGACGACAAGCTGATCGCAACGATCCGACGGCGGAGTGATGGCCTCGCCGGGAACCGGCAACACGACGTTGCATGTGGCGCTGCACGCGATGACGACCAGAAACGCAAGGAGCGGGACCAACCGCACGGAGCGGGGCCAAGGCATGGACAAGGATGAAGGATGAAGGATGAAGGATGAAGGATGAAAGGGTCGGTTGCGATCCGGGCGGGAGCGTGGCAGGCAAGAATGACAAGACGAGAACCGAAGACACGGAAGGCAACAGTTCCGTTCATCCTTCATCCTTCATCCTTGATCCTTGATCCTTCCACCTTCACCCTCTCGGCACGCCGTCAGCCAGCCGCGCAGAGTTCGTCTCGGACGGCCTCGTAGTCTGAGAAGGTATCGCGGCCAAACAGGACGAATACCGCCTTCTGAACTGAGCCGTGATCTCGAAGGAAATCGGCCGTTGTCGACAGGGCGATACGGGCGGCATCCCTGATCGGATAACCGTAGACGCCGCAACTGATGGCGGGGAATGCCAACGTGCGGACGCCGTTCTCGACGGCCAACTCCAAGCTGGCAAAGTAGCAGGACCTCAGCAGCGCCGGCTCGCCGCTGTCGCCACTCCGGTAGACGGGCCCCACCGTATGGATCACGTGCCTGCAAGGCAGTCTGTAGGCCTTGGTGATCCTGGCCTGCCCGCACGGACAGCCGCCCAGCGTGCGGCATTCCTCGACAAGTCGGGGGCCGGCGGCCCGATGAATGGCGCCATCCACACCGCCGCCGCCAAGCAGGGAGCTGTTGGCGGCGTTGACGATGGCGTCGCCTTCAAACCTGGTGATGTCACCTTCGCGGAGTTCGATGCGGCCCCAGGATGTGGGCGTGTTGGCTCGATCCGTCATTGCCGTGGCTCCGGTGGAAACCGTCACGGGATCAGGAACACGTCGTTGGGCAGTTTGGGACGTTCCAGACCCGTATACTGTTCTACACCAATGAGCCGGTAGATGTCATCATGATCCACGCCGACTTGGGGCTTTCTGAAGAACCTGACGCTGATGTCGGCACGAAGGACGTTTTGGCCTCTCAACGACCCGTGGCTGAGCGAGTTGAGCGGTATCTTGCCAAGCGGGACCAGCCGGCGGTCCTGATCTACCAGCGGCGTCATGTCGGCCGCGATGGGCATCTCCGCTACGAAGTCGTTCTGGTGATACGGTTTGGTGACGAAGTTCATCGAGAAGCTGTTGTTCCGTGGATCTGGGAAGTCGTCAAGGCCCTGAAGGTCCCGTGGGTCTCCCGGTGAGTCCAGGTCCAGCACGACGTCACCGTCGCGGGCCGGACAATTGAAGGCCCTCGATGGCGTGAATCGGCCCCGAACGAGCCGGAAGGCGTGCCGCGAGTTGCTGACACAAGGTGCGCCGGGCTTCGAGGGCTGGACCCAGTACGCATCCGGGGGCACGGCGCCTGCGTAGGGCAAGAAGCTGCCGTAGGTCTCGGCGTATTGGGCGTAGCCGTTGCCGACCTGGCGGAGGTTGTTGGCACAGGCCATTCTTTGGCCGGCCATCCGCGCCGTCTGGTAGCCCGGAGCCAAGATCCCAACGAAGATGAGGATCGCCGCGGCCAGGCCGACCACCTCACGCATGACCAAGAAGGGACGGCCAGCCTTCCCCGAGCCTTCTGAGGCCGGGAGCACCGACGCCGCCTTCGCCGGATCGGGCTGGCGAAGCGGCAGGATGTTCTTCGCTTCTTCGACACGATCGAGGATGTTGGCAACCAAGTCCGGCGGAGGTGGGAGCACCTCGTCAGCATCGAGCGGGGCGAGGATCTTCCGCAACGTCTCGCGAGCCGACGCGATGGCCTCATCATCGCCAAGGACGGCCTCGATGCGGGTCCGAGTCTCCTCGTCGGCGATACCCAGGTGGTAGCCGAGCAAGTCTGACGATAACTCGCGTTCTCGATCGTTCTTCAGATCTGCCATGGTCGTTTGTAGGGGCCTTTGGGTCCGCTCTCGCGAGGTCCCGCCTCCTTCCGTTCTACTGCTTCCGGTCCGCTCCGGTTCGCAATCACCCCGTTTCTTGCTCTCGCTTTTTGTACGCTGTGGCGAAATACGACACTGCAGCGTGCAGGCGGCTCTTCACCGTGCCCAGCGGTACCGATAATACCTCTGCGATCTCCTTGTAGGGAAAGTGGTGGTAATAGCCCAGCACGAGCACCTCCCTCAGATGATCGGGCATCCGCGTCACGATGTCGCGGACGGCATCACGGCGTTCGTTCGCCTCGAGCACGTCTGTCGGCGCGACGGACGCGTCGGACAGGAAGTCTAGATAGCTGACGTCTTGGGCGTCGTCCGACGGCGAGCCGATCGAGAGCGAGACCTCCTTCTTGCGGCTCGTGCCCCGCAAGTGGTCGCGGGCCTTGTTGGCCGCGATGGTGAACAACCAGGGCCGGAACCGGCGCGAGGAATCGAAACCCGCCGCAGCCTGGTAGACCTGCACGAAGGTCTCCTGAACGACATCGTCGGCCGTGGCAGCGCCGCGGACGAATCTCGCCACGAACTTGTAGAGATCCTGGCTGTAGCGCTCGACCAAGGCCGTGAACGCCTCGTCCCGACCGGCAAGGAAGTCGGCCAGCAGCTTCTCATCCGATGTGGTCTCCACTCCATCCTGCGGTCCGTGGCCGTGGCGACGGTGTTGTTCTCCGTTCACCTTGATCCTGCCGTTCCTACGTCTGTGGTGACGCCGTTGTTCGAGGCGCTTCTGCGAGGCTCTCTGTGGTTCTCATGCCGCCGGTTCCGCTGGTGCCGCGTGCCGGCGAGCAATTTACTCTTGACGTGGCCGGTGGTCAAAAGTATCGTTCGTTTCAGGAGTTAGGCGTCGCGCAGGAACAACCTAAACGGCTGATCCGCCAAACGGCAAGCCGGCAGACCGGCCAAGCGGCACAATCGGTCGTGTTGTTCTCGCGCGAGGCCTTAGCGGCGAAGTCCGGCCTTCTCCCATCCATGCCGTGCATTCGTGCCGTGCTATCGTGTGCATGATCTCGGGCACGTTCTCGGACGGCGGGCGGGCAGATGGAGGCCTCCCCTCGCTAAGACACGGCCAAACCCAACAGGACAGATTGAACGTGCCGGACAACCACACCTATCTCGGCGGCCGCGGGCTTTCCCCCCGAGCCGCTTCCGCCCTGGTCGAGGCGTCAGCGGCCATCAATGCCTCCCTCGATATGGGTGAGGTCCTCCAGGCGATAGCCCAGAAGGCGGCGGTCGTCCTGCGGTCCGAGGCGTCCAGCGTCCTGCTGCTGGACAAACGGCGGAACCGGCTCGTCTTCAGGGCGGCGGTCGGTGATCGCGGCCCCGCTCTGCTCGGCGAGGAATTCGACGCCGAGTTGGGCATCGCCGGCACCGTGGCCTCGACGGGCCACGCGCGGATCGTGGGCGATGTCAGCCAGTCTCAGGAGTTCTTCCGGGGCATCGATGCCAAAAGCAGCTTCCAGACGCGCGGGTTGATGGCGGCCCCGCTGGTCTACAAGAATCAGGTCATCGGCGTCGTCGAGGTCCTCAACCCGCTCCCCACTCCTCCGGATCGGTCATCCTATACCGAAGACGACCTGACGCTGCTCCAGATCTTCGCGAACCTCGCCGCCAACGCCGCCCATAACGCCGCCACGCACGAGACCGTGATCAAGGAGAACCGCGGCCTGCGCGAAAGCCTCCATAACCTCCACGCACCGAACAACGCGATCATCGGCAACTCCGCGGCGCTGCACCACGTGACCGACATGGTCCACCGCGTGGCGGCCAGCAACGCCACCGTGCTGCTGCTCGGCGAAACCGGTACCGGCAAGGAAGTAACCGCTCGGCAGATTCACCATGCCAGCCCGAGGAAGGACCGGCCGTTCATCGCGATCAACTGTGCCGCCCTGCCGGAGACGCTCCTCGAGAGCGAGCTGTTCGGGCACGAGAAGGGGGCGTTTACCGGGGCACACGCGGACAAGATGGGTCGGTTCGAGATGGCCGATGGCGGAACGTTGTTCCTGGATGAAATCGGCGACATCTCCCTGAGCACGCAGGTCAAGCTGCTCCGCGTGCTGCAGGAGAAGGAATACGTCCGGGTCGGCGGGACGAAGACGATCTCCACCGACGTGCGGATCATTGCGGCCACCAACCGCGACCTGCGCGAGGCCAGGGAGAAGGGGAGCTTCCGCGAGGATCTGTACTACCGGCTGAACGTCTTTCCGATCGAGATCCCGCCGCTGCGCCAGCGACGGGAGGACATCCCGCTGCTGGTCGATCATTTCATTGGTCTTGCGGCCACGACCTTGGGTAGCCCCAAACCCACCGTAGGTGACGGCGCGATGGCACTGATGGCCAGCTACGACTGGGCCGGCAACATCCGAGAGCTGCAAAACGTCGTCGAACGGGCGGTCCTGCTGGCCGACGGTGGCGAGGTGGCCCCCCATCACCTGCCACGCGAGATCGCCGGCGATGCGTCGCTGAAGCAGGACACGAAGGGCGACTCGTCGCTGTGGGGCTACGAGAAGGCGTTGATCGTGAAGGCCCTGCGCGAGTGCGGCTGGAATCAATCCAAGGCCGCCCGGAACCTGGGTATCAGCCGCGACAACCTGCGGTACCGTCTCAAGAAATACGGGATCGCGAAGGAGCGGAGCGAATAGCGAATAGCGAATAGCGAATAGCGAATAGCGAATAGCGAATTGCGAATTGCGAATAGCGAACGGCTATGGCAATTCACGTTTGAGTGTGCCCCATCCTTTGCGAAGCAAAGGGTGGGACCACATCACACGACGGCCTCCCATCCTTTCTTTCAGAAAGGATGGGGCTGGACTTTGGCACTTAACTAGTTACTGCGTGCCCTGGCCTACGCCGCCTGGCGCCCGAGAATCAGCCTGTGCGGGCGAAGCT
>JAFGQA010000254.1 GCA_016935885.1 Phycisphaerae bacterium
ACCTGCCAACAACAGGCCGTCGACTTCGCCGATCGCCTCCGCCCCCACCTTCTCCTTCAACCTCTCCCCGCCCGCTAAACACGTACAAGCTGCCAGTGGCACCCATCTGACACTACGGCCGGGTGTCAGGTGCCACTGGCGGCTTGCCCGCCAGTGCTTTGCCTGGTATGCTCCGATCCGATGATGAAGCTTCCAACGAGCCACCGCAAGCGCGTCAAGCACCACGATGAACCGGGGCAGGGGCATGAACTCACCTTCTCATGCTACAACCGACTGCCGTTGCTCGATGACGATCACCGATGTCAACGGCTCGCCGTGGCCGTAGATCGGGCCGTCGGCCGACATGTCTTCTCTCTGTTGGCCTTCGTCTTCATGCCGGAACACGTTCATCTGATCGTCTTCCCTGAGAGACTGGGTGCCACTGGCGGCTTGCCCGCCAGTGCTGAGCCTGGGCATGGTCCGGAACCGACTGCCCGAATCTCCGATCTGCTGTACGCGATTAAGCGGCCGGCGTCCTATCGCATCAAGCAGGATCTCCTCGTTTCGAAAGACCCGCTGTTGGAGAAGCTGACGATTCGTGAACGACCCGGCAGGACGGCGTTTCGATTCTGGCAGGAAGGATCGGGCTATGATCGAAACATTCTCGACCACGGATCGCTCAGGAAGATGATCGACTACGTACACCTCAATCCTGTCCGACGGGGCATGGTCGATCATCCGAGGGAGTGGAAATGGTCGAGTTGGCGGCATTACGAGGGGGAGTCCAACACGGCGGATGCTGGTTTGCCGAACATCAACGTGTTAATCTGAAGGTGTCCTGCCGGGTGGCACTGGCGGCTTGCTCGCCAGTGTTTCGTGCCGAGTCACGTGCTGGATTGCACTGGCGGGCAAGCCGCCAGTGGCACCCAACAGACAAGCCGCTTGTGGACGCGGCACACTGGCGGACAAGCCGCCAGTGGCACCCAAGGAACGAGCCGCCAGTGGTACCCAAGGAACGAGCCGCCAGTGGCACCCGATGGGCAAGCCGCCTGTGGCGGCCGGCGCGGTTGGTGGCTCCTCTACTGGAGCGGCCGCGCGGGCTGAAGCCCGCGGCTCTTCGGGTTCGGAGACCGGTTTAAGGTAGCCAGCGATGGCGAATAGTTGGACATTGGGTCTGGACGTCGGGGCGTCGGCGACGAAGGCGGTGTTGCTCGACGCTGCCGGGCAAGTGTGCGGAAGGGCGCTGCGTAAGAGCGGCGCCGACTTCGGCGCGGCGGCGAAGGCGTGCTTCGAGGAGGTCGTCACTGCCGCGGGACTTGGTGCCGCGGACGCAGACGGCGGTGGGCGGACAAAGCAAGTCTGTTCGTGCCGCCCGATCGAGCGCGTCGTGGCCACCGGCTACGGCCGTCGCAATGTGGATCTTGCCACGAGGACGGTGACCGAGATTACCTGCCACGCCCGTGGATGCTACGCGAGCTTCCCCCGTGCCATGACCATCGTTGACATCGGCGGGCAGGACAACAAGGTCATCGTGCTGGATGGCGGCGGTGAGCGCCGCAGCTTCAAGATGAACCGCAAGTGTGCCGCCGGCACGGGCGCGTTTCTTGAGGAGATCGCCAATCGTCTGGATACGCCGTTGTCGGCGATGAACGACCTTGCCCGCCAGGCGACGGGCACGGTCGAGCTGGGATCGTTCTGCACGGTCTTCGCCAAGACCGAGCTGCTGGCCTTGGTCGCTCGCGGCACGCCTTTGCCCGAGATCGTCAAGGCTGCCTTCCGCTCGGTCGCCAGGCGGATTCTGGAGATGGACCCGCTGGCGGGGCAGGTGGTGATGACCGGCGGCGTGGTGGCGCATAATCCGATCATTGTCGATCTTATATCCGAGGTGCTCGGTCGCGAAGTGCTTGTTCCGGACCATCCGCAGTACACCGGCGCGCTCGGGGCGGCGTTGATCGCACGGGAGACGTGATCGGCGCCGGCGAATTCGGCAATCACGATGTTCCCGCGGCGGTTGCCTTGCTGGCCGTGGATCTGCTAGACTGTGGGCAGAGCCAACCAGGGGGCAATGCGGCCGAAGCCTTAGGGACCACGAGCGCCGCCTGGGGAAGAACCACCACCAAGGCAAAAGGGAGCGATAACATGATCAAGCGGCTACACCTTATTGTCGCCGTGTCGGTATCTATCTGGAGCTGTGGCGGAGCGGTGGGGGACGTCACTCCTGGCGAGCCCTCCGACGCGGTGGGAGCGGGAAGCCCTAAGAGCCTCATTCGCGTGGATGTCAGTTCGGCGGCCTCGGTCAAGGCGCTCAAGCAGGTGCTCCGGAGCTTGGATGACGCCGGGACCGTCGATCCGGGGCGGTCGCTCGATTTGGTGGTGACGGACCGGGATATGCGCAGGCTGACCGCGGCCGGCATCCCGTTTGGCGTCGTGATCGAGGATATCGAACAGGCCAAGGACAGGGCCCGAGCCAGTTATCACAGCTTCCCCGCGATGGAGGCGGCGCTGAGCGCGATGGCGACGAGTTACCCCGCGATCACGCAGCTCACGTCGATCGGCACGGGTTGGGAGGCCGCGGGGCGCAACATCTGGTGTTTGGAAATCTCCGACAACCCAGGCGTGGACGAAGGTGAGGTGGGCCTGGTCTTCATGGGCCTGCACCACGCACGAGAATGGCCGAGCCTGGAGATCGCGCTCGACATCGCCAACCGGCTGACATCGAATTACGGCTCGGATCCGACGATCACGGACCTGGTTAACAACCAGCGCATCTGGGTCATTCCCTGCGTGAATCCGGACGGATACGTGTGGGACCATGACCAGGGGCACGACTGGCGGCAAAACCGGCACACATATCCGGGCGGGATCGGCGTCGATCTCAATCGCAACTACGACGGTTCGGCGGATGGCGACAAGGACGGGGAGTGGGGCTCGATCGGGACGGGTTCGCAGACGCATCAGCAGGGGTACTCGACGTACGTAGGCCCTTCGCCGTTTTCCGAGCCTGAGACGCAGGCGGTTCGGGACTTCTTCAACGCCCGTGACGTGACGATCGCGATCTCGTACCACACGTATTCGGAGTTGGTGCTATGGCCGTGGGGGTTTAACGGGAGCGCCACGACGGATGATAACGCGCTGCTGATCTCGCTCGGGCAGGGGATGGCGGCGCAGATTGGCGGTCAAAGCGGCGGTACGTACACGCCGCAGCAATCGGCCGACCTGTATCCGACGACCGGCGCTTCCGACGACTGGATCTATGGGTACCGCTACTACGAGCTGGGCAAGAACACGTTGGCTTATACGGTGGAGATGGCGCAGAGCTTCCACCCCTCGGAGTCCCAGTTGCAGCAGATCTTGAACGAGAACTGGGACGGGGCGTTCTACATTCTCCAACAGGCCGCATACGCGGAGAGCCAGCTCACGCCGTTCGTGCTGCCGCCCATCTTGAGCACACCGCCGGTCGACGCCGACGGCGATTTCACCGTTTCGTGGGTGCAGCAGAATCCCGATGCCGGGGCGGACCTGTACGCGTTGCAGGAATTGACCGGCTTGTCGAAGTTGACCGACGGGGCGGAATCGGGCACCGGAAACTGGAGCATGCAACAGTTCTTGACTAGTACGGCCCGGGCGCATTCGGGATCGCACAGCTTCAAATCACCTACCGGCGACGAGCGGATCGCAGCCATGACGACGACGGATCCGCTGCCAGTCGAGACCGGCGATGATCTGACGTTCTGGACGTGGTACGCCATCGAGACGGACTGGGACATGGCCTTTGTCGAGGTGTCCATCGACGGGCGGCAGTACGACGTCCTGGACAAGTTCACCGGATCGAGCGGCTGGACGCAGAAGACATACAGCCTGGACGCGTACGCGGGGCGGTCGATCTACGTGCGGTTCCGCTACACGACCGACTCCTACACCACTGAAGAAGGATTCTACGTTGACGACATCTACCCGGTGGCGTCGTGGTCGAGCATCGACACGCTGTCCAGCAGCATCACGGACACGTGGTACGAAATCACCGGCCGCGCCGACGGCGACTACTATTATCGCGTCCGGGGCAGCAGCCCGACGCGTGGGTTCGGCGACTATTGCGACCTGGGCATGACAAGCGTCTTCGTTGACTGCAACGCCAACGGCATAAGCGACGCCGAAGACATCGCGAACTGCGCGCCCGGCGAGTCCTGGTGCAATGACTGCAACGAGAACGAAGTCCCTGATGCGTGCGACGAGGACTACACGGACATAGCCAAGTTCGTCGGCGAACTGCTCAAGGACTTTCCGGACCAGGATGACGTTTTGGTCTGCATGTTCGACCAGAGCGACGACGACAAGCTGGACGGGAGCGACGTCCAGGGGTTTGTGAATAGACTGCTGTCGCCTTAACAGCCGGTGGTAAAAGGGAAAACAGCGTTTCGGAAACGCCGTTTTTGACCGTGAAAACCACCGGCGAGACGCCGGTGCCACAGT
>JAFGQA010000255.1 GCA_016935885.1 Phycisphaerae bacterium
ACTACGATTGCTGGACCGAGAATCCCTTCTCGGTCCTGAAGCCGGTGCCGAGAAAGGATTCTCGGCAGAGCGTGCAGTCGTTCTATTAGTGAAACGCCGTACTAGCACGGAGTGAGAAACGGCACGCGCTGGAAACGCGTCTATCATCTACCAGTTGGTAATTCGTATCGGGTCCGAGTTTTGTCCATGCTCGCCTTGCCGTTCGCTTTCCCAGGCGGATACCAGGCATGCATGGAATAGTACGTGAGCAGGGCGTTTCGGCTTAGCGGCAGCTTTGCCAAACCTTCGTGACCCATGCTCGGCGGACGTATTCCGTTCGGCTCTTCATCCGACGAGTGTAGCTGAGTTGCCAGTATGCCCCGACGCCGTTTTCAGGGTCCTTGTACTGGCGCGTCAGTGAGCCCGGACGCATGTGAATCTGGATCCCTTGGAGATCATTCGAATCTACGGGTTGCGGTTCAAGATCGAAGTGTCATTCAAGCAATCGCTCCGTGTGATCGGCACGTTGCGAAATCGACCGAGCCGGTTGGGCCGGGACTTGGCCTTACGCCACCGGGACAAGTGATGCTCCGCTGGTCTGGAACAGTCCCGCCCCAGAAGTGGACAAACTTCTACACAAAGGTCCTGAGCAAGTATGCGTCCAACCCGAACCTCAAACTCGCTGTAAGCTTCGAGGTGCCGGTTGCCGCCCCCGATCGAGGCTGACGCTGGATCTTCTGGATCAAATCAAACGCCACAAACCCGCTCTGTTGTCCATCCTGGCAATATCGGGCACCGAGGCCGACATCCGACCCGAGGACTTGCGGCTGGACTGGCGGATTGAATGGGAAACACGGGCGGCGATCCGGCAATTCGACGGTGGACAGGCGCGGGAGCACGCCGAAGCCGAGGCGCTGCGGGATATCGTGGTCATGATGCAAGGTAATGCACCGAGTTGAACAGAGAATGAACAAACCGCCCAGCTTGAGATCGTTGGTCTACGCTAAATGATTGGACACTCGGCGGTTCTTGTAGTATGCTTGATAGGGTAGACTCGGACACGAGGTGACGACGATGGCGAAGAAACTGACATGGAACGATATGATACGTCGTGCAATCAAAGCGTCCGGGTCGTCCCTCTACGCTGTGGCGCGGGACGCCGAAATCAACGTCGCCCCCATTCAGCGATTCATGGCCGGTGAGCACGGAATGACAATCGACACGGCTGAGAAAGTCGGACGGGTCGTGGGTTTTGAATTGCGGTTGACTCGCGTCAAGCGTCGGAAGTAGGTGCCATCATGCGACTATGCAAACCGCATTACAAAGACCGGACCGGACGGAAACGGCAGACCCCGCGGTGGTATGTCGAGTTCACCGACCACCTGGACACTGTGCGGCGGATGCCCGCCTTCGAGGATAAGCGTGCGTCCGAAGCGTTCGGGCGGCGGCTTGTGGACCTTGTCGCGACGCAGATTGCCGGTGAGCGGCCGGACCCTGCGATGGCTCGCTGGCTGGAAACCCTGCCGATGAGGACCCGAAAGCGGCTCGGCACCATCGGGCTCATCGAGTCCCATCAGGTGGCGGCTCACAAGCCGTTGCGTGGACACCTGGACGATTATGAGCGGGCGCTTACGGACAAAGGGAACACTGAGAAACACGCCGCGATGACGTGCCAGCGCATCCGTTCAATCCTGGATGGCATCGGCGTCCTGTACCTGTCGGACCTGACGGCTGATGCCGTGCAGCGGTATCTCGCCGGTCGGCGGAAGACGGGAATGAGCGCGTCCAGCTCGAATCACTACCTCACGGCCATCAAGGGTTTCGTCCAATGGCTTTGCAGGGAACGCCGAACGCTCGACAACCCGCTTGCGCACCTGTCCCGGATGAATGCACGGACCGACCGGCGGCGGATTCGACGTCCGTTGACACCCGACGAGTTGCGGTGGCTTCTGACCGTGATACACGATGGCCCGAAGCGCTACGGCATGGACGGACCGGCCCGGACTTGGCTCTATCGACTTGGCTGCGAGACGGGGTTTCGGCGGAATGAGTTGCGAAGTCTGACACCTCGGAGTTTCGACCTTGACGGCGCGGAGCCGACCTTGACGGTTGCAGCGGCGTACAGCAAGCACCGGCGAGACGATGTGCAGCCGTTGCGGCGGGATACGGCTGCCGAATTGCGGGGGTTTCTTGCCCACAAGCTGTCGGACGCACACGTGTTCAGGGTGCCTGACCGGACGGCGGATATGCTCGGGGCGGACACGCGACAGGCGCGAGCGGCGTGGATTCGGGCAACGCACAGCCGGCGCGAGCGGCGAGAACGTCGCCAGTCGGATTTCCTGGCTGTGGTGGATGGCGGCGGGCGAGTCGTGGACTTCCACAGCCTGCGGCACACGTTCATCAGCGGCTTAGCATCTGCTGGAGTCCATCCAAAGCAAGCGCAAGAGCTGGCTCGGCACAGCACCGTTACCTTGACGCTGGACCACTACACCCACACCGGACGCGGCGAGTTGGCGACGGCCGTGGAATCATTGCCGGACCTGTCCACGCCGAAGCGCACTGCCGAGCCCATGCGAGCGACAGGGACGCATGATGCGGTGGCGGACGCCGATTCTGTCTTGCCGGATAGCTTGCCGGAAACCTGCACAAACGGACGCGATTCGGTGCAGCGGCGTGCAGTGAAAGCAGGTGTCACTGGGGCGGCTCTGAGCGGTGGAAAACCGCGTGGAAGCAGCCGAAAACACTGTCTCAGCGGGAAAAGCCACTGTTGTCGATACGCGCCCGGAGGGAGTCGAACCCCCAACCGTCGGATCCGAAGTCCGATGCTCTATCCAATTGAGCTACAGGCGCGGGCCCTTCTTGACGTTGCGGCACACGCTCTTCCCATTGAAGCGACGAGGGCCCCGGGCGCCTGCTTGGGAAGGCTGCTTCGCGACCCATAGGATCTCACCCCCGAGCGACATCGGAGGCCCTTGGACACACTCGCCACTCGCCTTGCGCCGCAGTGGTGACACGCCGTCTCAAAGCCACCGCGAAGCCGACCTTCCGGCCGTTCATAGCAGGTTGGCAAGCCTGGTCCGCAGTCTTGAGATAGCCACTCACACAGTGACCTTATATGCGATTGGCTGCGTGTTGGAAACACCAAAACCGCCTCGCCAAGGTCAGTGAAACTTCCGGCGGCATTTGGTGACGGGTGCCACGGGCGGCTTGCCCGCCCGTGCGATCTCTTCGGTGGGTCCATGGCATCCACACTGGCAGGCAAGCTGCCAGTGGCACCCCCCTACACTGTCACGGACCCGCCTTACCGGGTGCGCTGAGAATGGCCCTCGCCGAGATGCTCCCACGATCGTGGAGGCCACGATCGGGTTGAATCGCCTATCGGCTTCGACCGGTCGACCAGAACGGAGCGGTCATTAGCCACAACCTTCCACGCGCTGCTGCGTGGCAGCCGGCGGTGAAGGGGAAAACGGCGGTTCGGAAACGCCGTTCCTGACCGTGAAAACCACCGGCGAGACGCTGGCGCCACACTTTTGCCACAGTGGTGCCACAGCTTCGCTACGGGCTGCCCGGGCCTCGGCGGCGTGATGAGCCGGGGGGCATGGCGTGGTCCGGTTCTGCCAGCGGCAAGCGGTCCGGCCGTTGAGCCGATTAGGTTTCCAGAGGAACATAAGTTGCTATCTGAGAAGAAGTTAGGGCTGGACATGGACCATGACTGCGGGCTTGTCCTGGGCGGAGGATGGACGATCTGCCGCGGATCGCGACGAACTCGCCTCGGTCCCTCGCGTAGCAACCCAAGGCCGATGAGGGTCCAAGAGGCCAAGGTCCCCCGGGGAATCCAACGACCCGTCCCCCAACACCCGGTCGATAGACTACAATCCAGGTTCGCAGAGGGGAGGGAGGGTGGCGTTTCCCCTCGGGCGTTTGATGATGGAGTTACCGTATGTGTGGCATCGTGGCGTACACGGGTTTTCGAGAGGCGCGTCCGATCCTCATGGAGGGGATCAAACGTCTGGAATACCGAGGCTATGACTCCGCCGGCATCGTCGTTCTGGACGGTGACGGCCTCGCAGTGGAGAAGGCCGCGGGAAGGATCGCTGTGTTGGAATCGCGGCTCTCCGAGGATGATATGAGAGGGCATTGCGGTTTGGCTCACACGCGCTGGGCGACCCACGGCGAGCCAACCGACGGAAATGCCCACCCGCACCTGGATGCCAGCGGTCGCATCGCCTTGGTCCATAACGGCATCATCGAGAATTACCGCGCTCTCCGGACCTACCTGGAGCAACAGGGCGTCGCGTTTCGTAGCGACACGGACACCGAGGTGCTCGTCCAGCTCATCGGTCACTTCTATAAGGGTGACGTCGAGGCGGCCGTGCGACAGGCGTTGCGCGATGTGCGCGGGACCTACGGCATTGCGGTGATTTGCAGCGAGGAGCCGGGGAAGATCATCGCCGCCAGAAAGGGCAGCCCGTTGATCCTGGGCGTCGGCGATGAAGAGTTCGTGGTCGCCTCGGACGCGGCGGCCATCATCCAGCACACCACCCAGGTCATCTATCTCTCCGATGGCGAAATGGCGACTGTCTGGCCGGACGGCTTTCGGACCATGACGTTGGAGGCCTTGCCGGTTACGAAGGAGGTCACGGAACTCGAACTGTCGCTGGAGGAGATCGAACTCGGCGGCCACGAGCACTTCATGCTCAAGGAGATCATGGAGCAACCCGATGCGATGGCCAACTGCATGCGCGGCCGGGTCGATCCCGACGAAGGGCGAATCATACTCGGTGGGATCGGGGCCTTCGCTCGGGAGCTTGTCCAGACGCAGAGGTTTATCATCACGGCGTGCGGAACCGCCTGGCACGCCGGGCTCGTCGGGGAATACCTTTTCGAGGAGCTTGCTCACATCCCCGCGGAAGTGGAATACGCGTCTGAGTTCCGCTATCGGAATCCCATCATCAAACCAGGCACCGTCGTCATTGCCATCAGCCAGTCCGGCGAAACGGCCGACACGTTGGCGGCACTTCGCGAGGCCCGTGAGAAAGGCGCCCTTGCGCTCGGCATCGTGAACGTGGTCGGCTCGACGATCGCGCGGGAGACAGACGCCGGCGTTTTTCTGCACGTCGGTCCCGAGATCGGCGTGGCGAGCACGAAGGCCTACATCGGCCAGGTGTTCGTGTTGGCCATGATGGCTCTCCAACTGGGTCGGCGGCGGTACCTGTCGCAGCCGGACTTGCTGGCATACGTCAAGGCGTTGGTCTCGATTCCTGAGAAGATCAGAAGAATCACCGACCAGAGCGACGACATTCGCCAGGTGGCTGAGGCATTCAAGGACGCGGAGAACTGGTTGTACCTTGGCCGGGGCTATAACTATCCGACGGCCCTGGAAGGTGCGTTGAAGCTCAAGGAGATCTCTTACATCCACGCGGAGGGGATGCCCGCCGCCGAGATGAAGCACGGCCCGATCGCGTTGATCACGGAGGACATGCCGGTGGTCTTCATCGCCACCAAGAACAGCCAGTACGAGAAGGTGATCAGCAACATCGAGGAGGTTCGGGCAAGAAAGGGCCACGTCATCGCCGTGGCGACCGAGGGCGACACGGAGATCTCCCACTTGGCCGAGCACGTGTTCTACGTTCCGGACCTGCCCGAGCCCCTGCAACCGATGATCACCATCGTTCCACTGCAACTGCTGGCCTACCACGCGGCGGTCCTGCGCGGCTGCGACGTCGACAAGCCGCGAAACCTGGCGAAGTCAGTGACGGTGGAATGACACGTCGGCGACGATCGAAACCGGCTTGGTGAAGACGGTCGCTTGACCGCCAAAAAGCTGTCTCAGAACTGTGCCACAGGTGCATCCAAGCGTGAAGTGCTCTAGCAGCCCGTGGTAAAAGGGAAAACAGCGGTTCGGAAACGCCGTTCCTGACCGTGAAGACCACCGGCGAGACGCCGGTGCCACAGT
>JAFGQA010000256.1 GCA_016935885.1 Phycisphaerae bacterium
CCGACCAGCAACAGGCATTGCAGGGCGTCGGTCCAAATGACTGAGGCGAGTCCGCCTTTGGTTGTGTAGAGGACCACCAACACGACCATGCCCCACAGAACCGCGAAAAAACTCCAGCCGGTCAGCGACGCAATCGCCAGACTTCCGCCGTAGAGCACGGGCACCAGGAACACGAACACGTAGGCCGCCAGCATGACCCAACTGTAGATGTCGGCGCACAACGGGCCGAATCGGCGCGAGAGGAACTCCGGGACTGTGGTGATGCGGTTGCGGAGCCAGATCGGAACGAACACGATCGTCAGCAGCCCGTAGATCGGCACAAGCCACCATTCCCAGTTGGCGATGGCCATGCCGTTCTTGTAGGCGGCGCCGACGGTGCCGACGATTTGTTCGCTCGACACGCTCGTGGAGACGAACGCCGCTCCGATGATGTACCAGGGGAGCCGACCGGATGCGAGGAAGTAGCCTCGCACTGATTTTTCCTGGTTGCGACCTGCCCACAAACCCACGGCGACCACCGCCAGCAGCGAGGCGCCAACGACGCCGACGTCCAACGAACTGAGTGAGAAGTCCATCGTCTACTCACGGATTGCCGAGGCAACCTTCCTGTAGGCCGTGATGATGTCCTCCACGTCCCGCTCGGTGAGGACGGAAGCGACGCACATGAGTACCGTGCGGTCGAGCAGATCGTCCAGGCGAGGGCACGCGCCCTTGGCGTAGGAGACGTCGGCCGACGCGCGGTTCTCTGCCAGATCCCATGGCGAGACGGCCGAGAGGCCGCGCTTCTTCACGAGACTGACCACATTGTAGTAGAGGTGCAGGCCCCACTGGTCCATGTGGACCGGATAGAGACCGTCGCCGGCCGCGACGATACCCTCGGCCCGCAACGCCTCGATGAACTTCAGCGACTCTACGCGTGTGCGGAAGACGGTCATCAGGAACGAACCGCCGTCGCCATCCGGGTCGAGCACTTCGCGGAAGGTCAACTCGCCGGCCAGGGCCTGTTTGATCTTATTCTTGGCATTGCGCATCGCCCCGACGATGCGATCGAGCTTCCGGAGTTGCACGCGGGCCACGGCGCCGGTTAGCTCGCTCATGCGGCAACCGATGCCCCAGAGCTGCGACGCCGGATCGTTGAAGACCAACCGGCCCTCGTCGTTGCGAGGGTAACCCAGGTCGTGCACCGCGAAGCCGCGGTCGTGGAGGCGCGGGTCGTTGGTGACGACCATGCCTCCCTCGCCCGAGGTCATGTGCTTGTTCATCTGGAACGAAAAGATCGCCATGTCGCCGAACGATCCGGCTTTGACCCCGTTCTGGCTGGCTCCGCACGCTTGGGCGCAGTCCTCGATGACCCTGAGCCCATGCCGCCGGGCCAGTGCGACGAGATCGTTGATGCGACCGATCACACCGCCCATGTGCACGACGAGGACGGCCTTGGTGCGTGGGGTGATTTTCCGGACCGCCTCGTTCGGATCCATGCTGAAGGTATCGTCACAGTCCACCAGGATCGGGATCGCGCCGCTGCGGACAACCGCCCCTACGGTGGCGACCCAGAAGTAACCGGGGACGAGCACCTCGTCGCCGGGGCCGATGCCCAGCGCGCCGAGCGCCACCTGCAACGCGGCCGTGCCGCTGCCGACGGCCAGCGCGTATCGCGTTCCGACGTAGGAAGCAAACTCCCGCTCGAGCCGGGACACTTCATGCTGCAAATCCAGACCGTAGTAGCGGAAAAGGGTCTTGGACTTGCAGACTCGCACCGCCGCGGCGATCTCTTCTTCGTCCATGTAATGGGCGCCGCACCATTCCTGGGGCAGAGGCATCGTCCGCACGGGCGTTCCACCCTCCAGGGCCAGCTTCTCGCGCACGGGCATGGTGATTTCCTTTGCGGCTATGATGACGGACTCAGCATCTTCTCGATCTTGCCGCACACCTCGGCGACGGTTCGCTCGAAATGCCCCTTGCCCGCCTCGGCGCTGGCCCAGCGCGGGTCGCTGTCGCGGGGCACCTCGCGATTCGGCTTCGCGGCCGGGGTGAAGCCCGGGCCGTCCACGATGGAAAAATCGGCGTACGCCAATGGCACGTCTCTTGACGGCAGCGTGCCCAGATCCACCGCACGCTCATGGTAGTGCATCATAAGCGACGTCTCGACGGAATCGGCATGGCCGATCGCTCCCGCGGCCAACACCTCGTCCAGAAAAGCCATGGAGTAATCCACCAGCGCCGGCGTGGTGCGGCTCAGTTCCGCGCACAGACGCTCCAGGACGGCGTTGTGGTTGACCGCGCCGTGGCCGTTGACGATGAAGACGTACTTGTAGCCCTGGGCAATCAGGCAGCGAACCTCCGCCCCGACGACCAGGGCGAAGACCTCTTCGGGGAGGTAGTGACTGTTCCACTGCCGGGACGGAAAGTCCATGCCGACGATGCACTGGTCGCGCTCGAAGCCGAGGGACTCCAGTGTTTCGGGATCGCGCTCGCGCTCCGTGCCCAGATACATCGTGGGACGCACGACACCGCGGCGCAGCTTCCGGCAGCATGCATGCGCGACGTACGTAGCGTTGATCGGATCGGTACCCAGCGGCAGGTGCGGGCCGTGGTACTCCAACGGTCCCAGCGGGAACAGTATCAGCGGGCACTGGGCCCTGCGCTGCTGGAGCGGACCAGGGCGCATCCATTCATAACGGGTCTCGAATTCGCCGTCCGCTTGCGGATCAAGCATGACCGTTCCCTCGCGAGTTGGCCGCTGTTCAGTCGCGATCCCCCGACGGCGGGGGCGCCGCCCAATTCCGCATGTTAGAATAGTACGGAGCTACATCGATGTAGCATTGTAGCAGGTCGGTCTTTGTTCGCAAGTAAAATCAGCGAGAAATTCCCCGGGCGGCTCGGAATCGGCCGCCGCCGGCCGCCCCGTGACGATTGCTGATCGCCGACGAGCGACC
>JAFGQA010000257.1 GCA_016935885.1 Phycisphaerae bacterium
GAGTTCTCAAGACGGAATCGTTACCACCGGTAGGTCGTCAGCCTGAGCCGACACCCCATCAAGACCCCAAAGTGCCAAAGTCCAGGGCCTGTCTACCGACAGGCAGGTCTGAAGGCCAACGGTCCGCCCACGAAGACCCCGCGCTCGCGCTTGGGGCTCGGTTCTACCCCCGCCTGAACTGTCATGGACCCGCCTCGAGCGGCCCACGTTTGCAGAGAACGCGTGGATTTTGGGTGGCGCGGGGACGCTGCTTTGCGCGTTGTGAGTGGATGAAGAACGAAGGGAAGGCGTCACGCCGCGGGCTGGTCTCCAAGACGTCCAATCTGGGGAGCTGACAGGGATTTCGCAGCCGTCGGATGCCGACGCTCAGCCACAATGGAGGAGTACTCGTGGTGTCGCCGCGGCAACCCCACCGTGCCACCGTGCTGGCATTCGGCATGTCGATTCTGGCGATCAGCGTTCAGGCACGGGCGGATATCGGTCCACCTGTTGAGATTCGCATGGACCTCAACGAGATGCGTCAGGCCTTCTCCGGCCAGCAGTACGCGGGCGTATTTGAGGTTCACGTGTTCCAGGCGGGCACGCTGGCGGATTTCAAGCTGCTGGGTGACGGCTGGAGACTGCTATCGCTCGAAACGCCGGGCGATCCAGTGTCGGTCCAGCCGGGCGTCGTGCGGATACCGTTCCGTGTCGTGCCCGCAGACGCTGACGAGCCGATCGGGCTGAGTTTAACCTACAACGGGCGGAGGGTCGCTGAAGCGGCTCCGGTTGGACCGGCGTACTTCGCACAGGCCGGCAAGCCGTATTGCCTGGTGCCGATTCCTGGGACGCGTATGGCCGGCCCGTCTGGCCGACCCCAGCGTGCCAGAATGCCTCGCGAAAGGAGATAAAACGATGTTCTACGACAGGAAACCCCAGATTCGCGGCACTGTAACCATCAGTCGAGCCCACCGGCTGCGGCCAGGGGCAGGCATGGCCGCCATGGCCTTGGCCTGCGGCCTGTGTGCGGCGGGGCCGGCTCGGGCGGCGCATATCGTCGAGTTTCAGATCCAAACCTCGAAGCTCCTCGAACTGGTGGAGCACCGACTCGTGGAGGAGGAGGTCTGTGTGTTGAACCCATTTCAACTGCCCGGTTCAAGCGTCGATGTCGTGCTGGACCACCTCGAGTTTCCCGCGCCGCCCCAGCTCCAGGGAACGTTCCAGCAACTTCAAATCGTAGCGCCGGTCGAGATCTACACCAAGACGGCCGCGTGCATTGTCGACCCGACCTGTGGACCGCAGGACTACACCCCGGCAGATCCACTGCTGCTATCGCTCGTTTTTGATCTGACGGCCCATGTCGACGGCAACGGCATGCTTAACCTGTGCATCACGCCGAGCAGTGGTGGACTCCTGCAGGCAATTGGATTCAATGCGTTAGTCTGTTCAACGATCGACGTGATGAATCCGCTCCAGGGGCTGTTGAACGGTCAGCCGGCAATCAAACAGGTGGGCATCACCGCCGACGGCTCGTTCGGTCGAATCGCGATCCGGATCGAGTTCGACAATCCCGCCAATCCCGGGGCACCACCGGACAGCTCGTGGGATACCTTCTTCCTGGGAGATACCGCCGGCACCGATGGTAGGCCATGGGGCATCTTCATCGACAAGCACCTGCTACTCGACGTCTTCAAGGCGCGCTTTGCCAGCAACCTCAATGTCACTGAAGGGCCGACGGCTACGTGGGAGCCACTTGGCGACGACGGCGGCAACGTCGTTATCGACCTGGAAGCGGATTTCGACGTGCCGGTCTGTCCGAACTCCATCGGTGCGGACGCGACCGTCGTGACGCATCTGTTCGTGGACGCGAACGAGCCCAACATCATCAAGTCACACGGGACGATCGCCACCGACGTGATCGATTCCGACGTCGCGCTGTGCGCGTTTCTGATCGGTGGGCCCTCCCCAGCGTTTCCGGGCATCCTCACCACGCTGGCGATTCTCGCCGCCGGGCAAGGACCCAGCAACAGCGACCTTCCGGACGAATGCACGCTTAACGAGGATGGGGACGTGTTTGATTGCGCGAACCCGGTCGTCCTTCCGGTCATTCGGCTGAGCGAATTCAACACGGCGTGGAGCTCGCGCGCGACGCTGACGATGGGTTACGGCTGGGGCAGTCCGGATGGGCTGCTCCTGAGCGGACCGTGTGACGTCTTCATCGGTTTGCCCCCGAACCCGCGGCAACTTCTTGAGACCGGGCCCGGTGAGTTCACGTTCGGCGTCAAGGGCGGTTGCTACGACCTCCATTACGGCTGGACGGGCAGCCTGCCAATCAGGGGCGACGGTCGTCTCTGCACCGACATTCAAGTGATCGATGACCCCAAGGGGGTGTTCCAGGTCAACTGGGTCGGCAACCACCCGATGGGGGCGGATTACATCGGCAACCAGACGCTCGACATCGTGTTTCCGGCGCCCGGCTCGGACCCCAACGCGTACTTCGCCGCCGGCGCGTATCCCTGCCGGCTGCGCATACGCACGAGTGTGGGCTCGCAGTGCGTCGAGGTCGGCACACCGCCCGGTGTGCCGGACCAGGGCTCGCAGGAATGGGCAGACCTGCTCTGGGAGATGATACATGCCAAGGAGCTTTGCATGAAGCTGGTGGTTCAATGGCCGCGGGCCATGGACGTGCTCTGGCTCGGCGACCCGCCGCCGTTTGATCTGCAGACGTCTGTCCGATTGTGGGATCGGTACGTCTCGACGCCGGACGTTGCCGCGCAACTGAACGACCTTCAGGTGTCGTTCGATCAGCCGATCGAGGCGGAGGTCGACGACGGCGGCGGGTTCCAGGCCACCGCCGTGACGATGCGAGTTCAGGCGAATGTCTCCATGCCGGAAATGGACTTCGCCGCGCCGCGCGCCGCGAGGGCGAAGACGTCCGCGAAGCGGGCTCCCCAATCGGCCGACGGCCGCAACGTGACCATTGATCACCTGGTGACCGTGGACCTGGCTGGCCACGTTAACAGCGACGGCGCGGCCGAACTGAAGCCGACACAGGACATCGTGCAGGTCGTCAAGATTCCCGCCGATCAGCTTCCCGACGGCGTCTCGGAGATGTCCTTTGTGCTCGATCTGCCGGCCGAGACGATTGCGCTGCGGGGCAGGTTCGATCCCCTCGACGTTGTGGCCGACGATTCCGTCCCGGAGTTTTTGGCCGACCCCATCGGCGCGTGCGGTGACGGCGCGTGCGGTACCGGAAGCGCCATTGCGCTGCCGCTCATGAGCTTCGGCTGGATCACCCTACGCCATCGCGGTCGAAGATACGCGCTACGACACCGGCGGTCCGCTGATCGGCACGGGCACGATTAGCGGCAACGTCGTCAACGTTGGCGGCAGCGTTGAGCCCAGCCTCTCCGCCGGAACGCTCGTCGGCGGCGGCGACTACACGCAGGGCGCGGGAGCTGCGATGAAGATCGAGGTCGGCGGCCTCATCCAAGGGACCGATTTCGATTACCTGGATGTCTCCGGCAGTGCGAGCCTCGCAGGAACGCTGGAGGTCGAACTGATCGGTGCGTTCGTGCCCGAGCCCAATGATACCTTCGAGATTCTCACGGCGGCCAGCGTCAATGGCGCATTTGACACAGTGGACCTGACAGGCTTTCCCCAAGGACTCGACTTGCTGGGGACGCACACTGCGACATCAGTGGTATTGAAGGTGGTGGCGGCGAGTGCCCTCCCAACGGCAATGAAACACTATCACAGCTAGGAAAGCGAGACCCACATGAACACGAGATTCGATCGAAGGAACAGAGCGAATGGACTGCTACTTACCGTCGGGGCGGTGCTGTTCGTGGCCGGCACCTCGGCACGGGCGGATATCGGTCCACCCGTTGAGATTCGCATGGACCTCAACGAGATGCGTCAGGCCGCCTCCGGCGAGCAGTACGCGGGCGTGTTTGAGGTCCAGGTGTACAAGGCGGGCACGCTAGCGAGTTTCAAGCTGCTGGGTGACGGCTGGGAATTGCTGTCGCTTGAGACGCCGGGCGATCCCGTATCGGTCCAGCCGGGCGTCGTGCGGATACCGTTCCGCGCCGTGCCCACCAACGCCGACGAGCCGATCGGGCTGAGTCTGACGTACAACGGACGGAGAGTCGCCAAATCGGCTCCGGTTGGGCCAGCGCACTTCGCGCAGGCCGGCAAGCCGTATCGCCTGGTGCCGATTCCTGGGACGACCGCAGCCGTAGCCGACGAAGCGGAGATCGACGCCAGACGAGAGGGCGGCGAAGGTCAGCCACGCGGTGCAGGCGCCCGCGACACATATCATTTCGTCGGCCGCATCGTTTATTCGCGACCAGGGCGCGATTTGAGCAATCCGCCGGACGGGGACACCGACGACCCCGAAGACATTCCGTCGGCCACGGTCGGCGCGGACAACATCGATGTCCGCGTTCGGGACAATGACACGGTTGGTTACGAAGATATGTGGTCCGGGTACACCGACGAGAACGGCTATTTCGATACCGGTGAGTTCAGTTGGGAAGGCAGCCCCACCGATCCGGACCCCGATCTGGTTCTGTATTGTGAAACCGAGGTCGGCGGCGTCGTCGACGTCACGGACAACGAGTGGGAAGAGTACACGTACACGTTTCAAACGGGCGAGATCGAAAACTTCACCGGCAGCTACCATGACTTCGGCTGGTACTTTCCCGAACCCACCAGCTTTCATCCTGCGCTGCACATCTTCAACACCGTCGTCCGCACGCGCCGTTTCATCCAGGAGAAGCCCGCGTACATCACGCCGGAGGTGCAGGTCGAGTGGCCCGACGACAGCCAAGGCGGCGGCGCGTGGTACGAGCGCGATAGCGTGGAAATCCACATCAGCACGGAGCACCAGTGGAACAACGCAACCGTCAGCCACGAGTACGGCCATCATTTCATCATGTCAGCATATGATCCCGACCCTCCGAGTCCTGACTACTGCAACAACATCTGCGACGACGACTATCCGGATGATTGCGGTCACTGCATGTGGTGTCAGGAGACCGACCACGACGCCTGGAACGAGGGCTTCCCGAACTGGCTCGCGGACATCGTCACGCGCGACTACCCCGACCGCTACACCCACGAACCGAGCGGAGAGCCCTTCGTCCCGCTCTACACGCTATCGCAGGAATCGCCGCGAACGTGCGACGGAGCCTACGACGACCCGATCCTGACCGAGGGCTTCGTCGGCGCCCTGCTGCGCGACATAGAGGACCAGACGCAGGACGACCACGACGACGATCCCACCAGTGGTACGTCCTTCGACGGCATCTTCGACCTGATGTGCCTGGGCCCCAACGAGATCTTCCGCGTCACCGACGTGTACCAGCCCATCACCGTCACCGAGTTCATCAGCGCCTTCCTGGCTGAGAACCCGGACCTTACCGACCTCTTCTGGCCGACGGCGTACAATGTCGGCGGTCCAGCATATGTGTCCAGCTTTCCGGCCGACACCCAACCACCTGGTGCCGTGCCCTACTGCAATTCGCTCACACACCCCCTCGGCGACGGCGGCTCGTTGCCGTGCATCACTTTTGAGTGGTGGCCTGCGCGCGACGACGTCACAGGCGTGTCGGAGTACAGCTTCCTGGTCACCGACGACCCGAACGGCGTCGAGCCCGACGAGTTTGCGGACCCGGTCTGGGGCACCGACACCTGCGGTGTGGGCGCTACGGTCGAAGTGTGGGCACTGGGTGAGTTCTACTTCTGCATCAAGGCGCGGGACAACGCCGGGAATTGGAGCAACCAGTGGGCGAAGTTCGGCCCGTTCGAGATCATCGACTGCAACGGCACCGGGATCCTGGACGCCTGCGACATCGACTGCTATCACCTGGGCGTTACCAACATCTGCACGATCCCCAACCCGTCGCCGTGCGTTGGCGAGCCCGGGTGCGGCTTGTCGAGCGATTGCCAACCGAACCTCATCCCGGACGAGTGCGATATCGCCAATGGGACCAGCGAAGACTGCGACCTCGACGCCGTCCCAGACGAATGCGAGAACGTGTACCACTGGCAAGGCACGAGCGGATCGTGGCACGTGGGCGCCAACTGGCTCGAGGGCGAGTCGCCCGCCGAAAACTCCCACGTCTGCATCAACGTGTCCGGCGACGAGACGGTCTCCTTTTCCGCCGACGCGCTGCAAGTCGCGACCCTCGCCTGCAGCGAGAGCCTGCAAATCCAAGGCGCGACAAACCCATGCTTCTTTGCCATCGTCCTTCCCTCCTTCGTCGAGGGCAATCTGCTCCTCGCTAACGCCAACACAACTCTCTGGGCGTACGACCGCCTCGACATCAGCGGGCTGTTCGAGTGGACCGGAAGCGGCGAGCTGACAGGGGCCGGCGAGACACACGCCAACGGCGGCGTCGAAATCAGCAACATAGTGTTCCTCGACGGACATCACCTCATCCTCGATGGAAACAGCACGTCGGTCTGTACGGGCCGCGTGGAATTGCCCGGGGATTCGGTCTTCGAGATTCGGCCCGGTTCGACGTACGAGCACCAGGGGGGCACCTACTTTCTCAACGGCGGGTCCGGCGACCAGTTCATCAACCAGGGCACGCTGATCAAGTCGGTGAACACCGGAAACAGCCAGATCCGCGCGTACACCAACAACTCCGGATTGATTCACGTACAGACCGGCACGCTGCAATTCTGCAACTACGGCAGCAGCACCGGCGACTTCGTGGGCGAACCGGGCACAACGTTCCAGTTCGTCAACGGCGGATTCAACTTCCTCGCCGGCTCCAGCGTCGTCGCCGACAATGTCCTCTTCACGACCGGGGCCGCGGGGTGGAGCTATGTGCGCGGAACCTGGAACATCGCCACCGCGACCACGATATCCGCCGGCCAGGACGTGACCTTCACCGAGGAGGCCGACATCGTCAGCTATGGCTCATCGTTCTCCATCCCCCAGGGCACTGCGAACTTCGACGCTCCGATCGGCGGACCCATTCAGTTCGATACGTTCAGCATCGGCCCGAGTTCCATCAACGACGCGACGGCCAATTTCAACAGTGGCGACCCGGTGGAGATTACGAACCTCACCATTGGACGCGGGACACTCCAGGGCCCCGGCCCCGTCACGATCAGTGGATTGCTCACCTGGAACGCGGGCGGCGGATTCGATGGCACGGGAACCGTCAACGCCGACGGCGATGTGCTTGTTAACACGAACGGTGACCAAAAGACGCTCAGCGATTGCACCTTCAACAATGCGGCCACGGCCACCTTCCTCGGCGGCTTCAGCAGGTCTTCCGCCGTGGTAAACAACCTCGAAACCGGCGTGATGGACTTCCAGGCCGATGTCGGCCTTGGCGGCTACGCCCAGCCCCTCAACAACGCCGGTACCATGGTTAAGTCCGCCGGGACCGGAACGAGCACGATCCAAGCGGCCATGAACAACACGGGGACGGTCGAGGTCCAGACGGGCGTGCTCAGGTTCTACACGGGCTACGGTGGTAGCTGCGTCCAGACCGCCGGGCAGACGGTCCTGAACGGTGGCGATCTGCTCATCGGCCCCGCTTCGATGCAGATCAGCGGCGGCCTGCTGACCGGAGCGGGCACGATCACCGGCAACGTCGTCAATACGGCCGGCACTGTCGCGCCCGGACTCTCCGCCGGGACACTCGTCGTCGTGGGCAACTACACCCAGGCCGCGGCTGCTGCGATGAAGGTCGAGATCGGCGGTCTCACCCAAGGGACCGGTTTCGACTACCTGGATGTCTCCGGCAGTGCAAGCCTGGCAGGAACGCTGGAGGTCGAACTGATCGGTGCGTTCGAGCCCAGCGCGGGTGATACCTTCGAAATCCTCACGGCCGCCAGCGTCACCGGTGCATTTGACACGGTGGACCTCACGGGCTTTCCCCAGGAGCTCGACCCGCTGGTCACCTACACCGCCACCTCAGTGGTATTGATGGTCATGCCGGCGTTGAAACCCGGCGACATGAACTGCGACGGCGCGCTCGACGGCCTCGATGTTCAACCGTTTGTCCTGGCCGTGTTGGATCCAACGCAGTACGGGTTGGACTTCCCGGCCTGCCGGATCGATAACGGTGACATCAACATGGACACCTATGTCGATATCGCTGACGCCGATCCGTTTGTCACGTGCCTGCTGAACGGCTCCAGTTGCCCGTGATCCGCGCTGTGCCGGCACGTTGCATGATGACGACTCGAACTGGCTCGTGTTCAACACGGCCAGCTCGCCCTGCGACAACAGATTCCAATCCTGCGGGTCACCGGACGGACGCGGCCGGGCGAGGCACCGTCGCGGTCTCCCCAGACGTCGTTCCAGTCTGCACCCCGGTGACGATGACCTTCGTCTTCACGACCGACGAGAAGGGCATCGCGGTTGGGGGCGGTGTAGTCTGTCACATATCGAGTTTCTGGGGCTGGACGCCGCCCCGTGATCGCCGCCCGGATGCACCGGGGTATGTGACCGTGCGCTGCTCGGACCCGAACGTGAACACCGAGGTCCAGGTCGATCCCGGCCGCGGCACAGTGGCGGCGCTGGTTCGGGAGAAGCCCCTTCGCGGCGGGCAGACGCTCACGTTTGTCTACGGCGATACGTCGGACGGTCGGCATCCGCGCAGCATCCGCGGGCCGGTGGCATCCGGTATGGTGCAGTCGGCGTTGGCGCGGGTGTACCGCCTGGGGTTCACCGGCTCCCGCGACACCCATGACGGTCACCCTGGAATCGGCAGTCCCGGCGCCAGGGCAGGCCTGGCCGGCATCTATGTCACCCTCCGCGGTCTCTGCGCCTCCGCGTGAGCCATTCCAAGATTCTGCCTTTCGTTTTCGACTTTCGCGATTCTTGCCACCCGCCGAGCCATGCAATAACGTACGACCTCATCATGACCCTTTGGGACAGATGGTGCGATCTGTGGAAGCGGCTTCAGGCCTCGGGCGACCTGCAAGAGCGGCAAGCTCGATACCAGCACCTCGCCGACCTGTACTCACAACCAGGCCGCGCTTATCATACGTTTGCACACATCGAGGCGTGCTTCACCGAATTCGACGCCGTTCGCCACATCAGCACCCATCCCGACGAAGTGGACTACGCGATATGGTTCCACGATGTAATCTGCGATGTCAGGCGCTTGGACAGCGAAGAGGAAAGCGCACGGCTGGCGTGTGACGTGGCCGCCGAGATCGGCTTACCCACGTTGTTCGTCGAGCGCGTGCACCGCCTGATTCTTGCAACCAAGCACGAAGGTCTTCCTGCCGATCTGGACGTGGACGCCCAACTGCTCGTGGATTGTGACCTGGCCGGCCTGGGCTATTCCTTTGAGGAGTTCAGGGAGAACGGGATGAGAGTACGACAGGAGTATGCCGCGGCTGGA
Organism: Phycisphaerae bacterium; assembly: GCA_016935885.1. The sequence continues at coordinate 9,360 of JAFGQA010000257.1, forward strand.
ATTGAGGATGAGAACGAGTATGAGAAGAATCAGGCAGCGCTTTTCCGGCGATTCCTGGACCGGCCGAGCATCTTCTGCACGGAGTACTTCAGGTCCAAGTACGAACAACGAGCCAGGAGCAACCTTCGGCGCGTCCTATCACTTCCCTGATTCACCCTGAAGTCGCTTGACCACCGCCGAGTTATATTTGACGTTTTATCCCGTACACTCGCTGTTGGGGGGCAACGTCGATGGCGTCGATGGTCCGGGTAATCGTCGCTCTCATTTCCATGCTGATGCTGGCAACCGGGTGCCAGACGGGCGCAGGAGGTCCTCGGTCGTGGTCGCCGGGCCTGTCGGGCAGGGCGGAGGCCCTCTTGGGCCAACGAGCGGCCGTCACACTGGAAGAACGCCTGGGGGGCACCATCCCCGATGCCATCGCCCTCGATCGAATGCACGCCGTGGGGTCTCGGCTGGCAGAAGCAACCCCCGAGCTGGCGATCGAATGGCACTTTCACATGCTGGCTTCCGATAAGGTGAATGCCTTCTCGTTGCCTGGCGGGTTGGTCTACATCACGCGTGGACTGTACGAGCGGCGCATCGGGGACGACAACGATCTCCTGGCCGCAGTGATCGCTCATGAGATGGGTCATGTCGTACACAAGGACAGCTTGAAATCGAGCTGTCGCCACGCCGAGGAATCGCTACGGCGAGAGGTGTCAGCCGATCGTGCCGCGGCCCGTTACATGGCCAACGCCGGCTACGACCCGAAATGTCTGGAGGATCTCTTCAAGCTGATACAGGACGTTCAGCCGCCCGGGTGGGCCCAGGCTCGCATCGATGCCTTGCACGTCCACCACTGACGAGTGGGCACCGAAGGCAGGAGACACGTCCGCAAACCGGCCGGTGGGAAAGGCACACGGAACATCGGTGCCCGAATCTCTCCCGGGTCATCCCAACCGAATCGCCACCATCGTGATATCGTCGGTCTGCGGGTGGTTCCGCGTGAATTGCTCGATCGATCGCCGCACCCGGGTGACCAGTTGATCGGGTGGCTGGCCTGCATTCGCCTCGAGCAGGCTGACGAGCCGCTGTTCCTGAAAACGCTCGCGCTGTTCATTCTCCGCGTCGACGATTCCGTCCGTATACAGGAACAACGTTGCGGGCAGGTCCGTCATCTCGATCACACCGGGCTCATACACCACGTTTGGATCGATGCCCAGCGGCAAGCCGGACCTCATCGCCGGTTTCTCCACAAGGCGTGAAGTTCGAGGCTTGAGGCCAGGATGGGCGCGGCTCCGCTCGTCGCTGCGCAGCACATAGGGCCACGGGTGCCCTGCGTTCACGTACCGGAATATCCTTGCGGCCGGATCCAGCAGTCCGAATATCCCGGTGATGAACCGCGAGTCGGCCACGTTGCGGCAGATCAGCTCGTTCAGCAGGTCAACGGCGTGGGCAAGGTCTGTCTCCTCCGTCAACGTGAGATGCACCGCCGCCTGGAGGTTCGCCATCGGCAGCGAAGCCGGAAGGCCCTTGCCGGCCACGTCGGCGATCACCACGGCGACCAACCCGTCATCACGGCGGAAGTAATCGTAGTAGTCGCCGGAGATCTCCTGCCCCGGGTCGTTCAGGGCATCGATTTTCAATCCGGGAGACGTGCTCGACGCGGGCTCAGCCATGGGCTGGGACGGGAACAGGTGTGCCTGGATCTGCCGGCCCAATTGGAGCTGCATCTCCATCTGCTGACGCCGGTGCATTTCCTCGACCAGTTGAACGTTGGCCAGCCCCATTGCCCCAAGCCGACCCAGGGCGGCGAAGAAATCCAGATCCTCCTTGTCGTAGCCACCGGTCGATGTCACCCGATCGCCGTAAATCACGCCCCGAACCTGTTGGTGGTATTCCATCGGCACGCACATGGCCGACCGGATGTTGTTCGAGATCATGCTCGCGGTCGGATCCACCTGCTCGTCCGCGGTATCGTTGATCAGGACGCGTTCCGCCGCGTGCAGGGCGCGATCGACGAGGCTGCGGCTGATTCGGAGTTCCCGCGCGCCGCCGCGCAGATCCTTGAGCCTGATCCACTCAAGCACCTGACCCTCACCCCGCCACACGGCGATCCCGGCCCGCTCGAATCGCAATGACTCAGCACACACATCGAGCACCTCGCCCAACAGGTCGTCGCGTTCGAACCGCCCCGTCAAGCGTTCGTTCAACTCGTACAGCCTCTCCAGCCGCTGCCGGGGCAACTCAAGGCGCTCATCCGCCCTCCAGCAATTGGTGTTGCCACAAAGCGTCCCGGAGTTGGTGTCGGTAAGGACGACTGAAGGCGCACTTTCGGTCGTCAAGGTCAGACAGCAGGCTCCGATGCTGATCCGGTCGCCACTGTGAACGCGCGACGTCGTGATCGGCTTCTTGTTGATCAGCGTTCCATTCTTGCTGTGCAGGTCTTCCAGCCAGTACTGCTCCCTCTCATCCCGATAGAGCCTTGCGTGGTAGCGGGAGGTGATCGAGTCCTCCAGGGGGATGTCGCAGGCGGCGTCACGCCCGATAATCACTTCGGACTTGGCGACCTCCACAACCGCCTTGCGCCGGTCGCGATAGCATATTTCCAGGCGTGGCATATTGCGCCCCGGGTTTCTCTGGCGGGCTCGGGGCCCAACAGAAGCCGGCAGAGTTCCATCCGCTCCTGGATACCCCGTTGAGGTCTGGCATCGCAACTCCTTCATCTTCAGACTGGCCCACCGGCGTGTCAACGGCGATTGACCCCCGCAACATCGCCGCGGGTGAATGACACTTCCGGCGGCAATCGATTCTGGGTGCCACGGGCGGCTTGCCCGCCCGTGCGGTCTCTCCGGTGGGCACATGGGGTATGCGCACTGGCAGGCAAGCTGCCAGTGCCACCAACCGACAACTCGCGTCCCACGAGGTGAATCAGGCTGAATGTCGATCAAAAGTTCCAGGCAGGGCAACCCCAAGAATGGCCGGAAGGCCGCTTTCAGCCGTTTCCCAACTCCCACGCTTGCGCGTAAGAACGGTTCTCAGTATTGCCGCGCGGGGCCTGGGGCGACCTTGCGATTGCCCTGAAGTCCCGGGTCAGCTACAGTTATGGGACTTGACGGGACGATAACTACACCAAGATGAGGAGGCTGCGCCGCCGCCCAGCACGGTGGATGCAGTCGTCTGGTCGCAGACAAGAGGTGGCGAATCGGAACTGACGGAACGCCTCGAAGGATCGAGCGGTCTTGATGACCAGTCCTAACCCATTCCTGTGCGAACGGTGCGGTGGCGAGTTAGAGTCGGATGACGCCATCTCCATCATCGAGGGGATTTGCGGTCCATGCCGGCGCGGAGAGCCAAGCTTGCCCGTGCCGCCCTCGACGGGCGACCGGGTCGGTGATTCGGATGCCGGCGCCGGGCTACCGCAAGATCGTCCCGGCGGCGAGGCGCCCGACAGTACGCTTGACTGCGAGCAGAGCGCCCCGTGGAGACCTCCTGTGCTCGTCACGCCTCGATTGACGGCACAACCCACCCCGCCACAGAGGGGCCGACGACGCGCCAGGGATCTGGCGATCGGCATGACCGCTGGGCTCCTGCTGACCGCAGCCGCGACCGTCTATACGGTCATGCGTGACGATGGCGGGCAGCCACTGACGACGGAACAAGAGCCTTCGGACCGTCTCGTGACGGTGAAGGTCAACCCACCGTGGGCGGGCGTCAAGCTTGACGGCAGGGTCGTCGGCCCAGCCGACCCATCCGGCAAGCTGACCTTGCCGTTGCCGGTGGGCGCCGAGGCCAACCGCTGGCTGGAAGTCGAGGCGGACGGCTATCATTCCGACAGGCGTCCCCTCTCCGTGTATGGCGGTGTGGACGAGGTCTTCATCGAGCTCGTACGCACGCCCTATGACGTGGCGATCGACACGCAGCCGGCTCGGGCCGAGGTGTATGTCAATGACAAGCTCAAGGGCTACAGCCCGCTGACCCTGTCGCTGCTGCCGGAGAAGGAGGCCTATCTCTCCATCAGGCGCAAAGGCTATGAGCCGGTCTCGCAGACCTTGAGGCCGCCGGAGAAGGGAAGCCGCGTGGAGCTCAGCCTTGCCCTGGAGGCCTCCGGGCCCGCCCTGCATGTCGAGACCGAGCCATCGGGTGCCCGAATCGTCGCGGATGGCATTCCGCAGGGCGTCACGCCACTGGACATCCGGCTTGACGCGTCGTATCTGGGCAAGGAACTGGCGATTGTCGCCTCCGCGCCGGGCCATGATGAGGCCGCCACGAACGTCCACCTGCCGCTCGTGGGGAGAGGTGATCCCGAGGTGGTCCGGCTGGTCCTTACAGAGACGCTGTCCGAGGTCGAGCTGCTGACGGTTCCACCGGGCGGCCGCGTGATCATCGATGGCAAAGACCTGGGTGCCGCTCCCGTCACGGCCAAGTTCGAACCCACTCAAACGGGCAAGTCGGTCGTCGTCCAGGCCTCCCTGGCGGGGTCGTACTACGGTCGCGAGGAGTTGATCGTCCCACCCGCGGGCGACCCGCTGCGCGTCACCGTTCCCATGGACTTCAACGCGCAGCGCGTCGTGTTTTTGTTGTCCCTCGCCCGGGGCACGGTGGGGGACCGCCTGACGTTGGCGGATCAAGTTGTGGAGTTGATCCACAGCCTTTCGCCGAAGCAGCGATTCGCGGTCCTCGCACAGAGCGACGAGGGCCTGCGGGCTTGGCCGGGAGGCTTGGGAACACAGGCCGCCACAAGCGAGCAGAAGGTCCGTGCCTATGACATGCTCCGATCCCTCCGCCCAGGAGGCGAGGGGAGCGTCCTGGAGATGATGCAGACGTCACTTGGTTTCCAGCCGAGCACGATCTGGCTCCTGACGGCTGGTGAGCCGGATCGCGACGAGCTGCTGCAGTTCAGCGACTGGGCGGAGGGCCGCGATGTCTCGATCCACCTCGTGCGCACGGCGTCCAGTGCGAACGATGCGTGGCTCGAGCGATGGGCCGCGGACCACCACGGCACCCTCACCGTCCTCGGCCGCGACGAACTTCCGATCGTGGCGATCGACGAGGGGGACCGGGAGTGAGCGTCCCGCCCGCGCCGAATCATTCACACCGCAGATGCCGCCGAGGGTTCGAGGGTTCGAGGATTCAAGGGCTTGAGGGTCCGAGCGCGGCGCCCACGCCTGAACCCTTGAATCCTCCGATCCTTGAATCCTCTGATCTTGGCCCTACTCCCGAGCTGCGAATGCCAGCCAATCTGCAATGGTCCGCGGCCGGCCTCTGCAGTCGGGGGAGCTCGGCTCCGCCACCATGCAAGCGCCGCTGGAAGCAGCCGTGGACCCTCAGTATGATGATGACACGTATGACACGGTATCGCCCGTGAGGCGATTATGACGTTATGTGAGAGCAGCAGTTGCGATAATGTGACCGTTCCTGCCGCAGCCTCGCCCGGATGGTGTGCAGGAGGACATCGGACCTGTTCGACGTTGGTCGCCGGTGCAGGGGCCGGGCGATGGCTCTCACGTGAGATTACAGCGCGTTCCGCCGGCGGTACAGTGGCCGGGCCTCCCCTATGTTTGGATGTGCCGCGACTTAGATCTGGCGGTGGCCCTCGCTCCGAACGCCCGGCCACGGACGTCCCGTTGCAACCTGAGGAGCCGCCGGTAACGTACGGACGTGGCCGAGATTGACACGGACATCCTGATCGTCGGGGCGGGCATGGCAGGGGCGGCCACGGCTTATCACTTGGCTGGCCAGGCCGGCCTTCGCGTGATGATCCTCGACAAGGAATCAACGCCGGGCGAGCACTCCTCGGGCCGCAACGCGGCGTTCATTCGCGAACACGCCGACGACGAAGCGCTACAGCCGCTCACCACGGCGGGGGCCGAGTTCCTGCGTGATGGTCACCTCGCCGACTACCACAAGTGCGGCGCCATGCTGCTCGGGTTGGGGAATGAGGAAGTCAGCGGGCGTTTTCCCTTGGCCCGAGGCCTGGGGAGGTGGTGTCCACAGGACGGCACGGTGGATCTGGCGGGTCTTCTTCACGCCTACCTGGCAGGCCAGGACGTCCGCCTGGGCACAGAGGTCCTCGGATGGGGACACGAGGGCGACAGGGTGTGCGTCCGCACGAATCGGGGCGCATTCACGTGTAACGTCCTGGTCAACGCGGCCGGCCCGTGGGCAGGGCGGTTGGGCCGGCTCCCGCTGACGCCGCTGAACCGCCATCTGTTCGTGACCACACCGATGGCCAAGATCGATCCCGGCTGGCCGTTCGTCTACGACATCGAGAATGGCCTTTACTTCCGCCCCGAGTCTGGTGGCCTCTTGTTGGGGCCCTGTGACGAGACCTCCGCTGAGCCGGGGGACTACACTGAAGATCCGGCCGTGTTGGAGGACCTGGCCTGGAAGCTGGCCATTTTGCAACCGAAGCTCAGCGAGGTCTCGATCCAGTCGAGCTGGGTGGGCCAGCGGGTCTTTGCCCCCGATCGACGGTTCGTGATTGGGTTCGACCACCGGGAACCGGGGCTCTTTCATGTCGCCGGGCTCGGCGGCCACGGCGTGACGGCTTCGTACTCGCTCGGCAAGATGGCGGCGGATTTGCTCCTTGGTAAGGCGGCCGAAGGGGCGGAGGCGTTCGCGCCGGGGCGCCTGGGTTGATCGTCCGGCACAGGCGCCTGGCATATCCCCAGGCCATGCCTCCCACCACTTGTCGCGCTTCAGCAAGGTCGCCTTGTATGCCTTCGCCGTGATGTTGGTGACACGATCGGCCGAAACGGTATACCACGCCGTTCCCGTGGCTCGCTGCCTGCCGGCTGTCGTTCCCGACGATCCTTGACAGAGCCTGCCGGGGCTCCTCACACCGCCTGCGATCAACACGAAAAGAGTGCGGCATTTGTCGGGTTCGCTGCTCGCTTTACGTGTTGACGGTTGAGGGAGTCCGCTTATGGCTGCGTCAGACCCGTCTCCCTCGTGTGAAACCGAGTTGAGAAACAGGTGCGGGCTTGCTGAGGGTCTGGGCAACCTCGCTCCGGGCCTGCGTGGTGCAGGCGACATTGAACATAAGGAGATTGGATCATGAAACGGAGAATCCTTCGAAAGCTTCGCACGGCTGTGGTTGGCTTCGGTCTGGTTGGCGCCTGCTTCTGCACGACAGTGCCGATGGAAGGCTGCGACCGCTACTTCCAGGCCGTGCTGGAGGAGGCCGCAGGTGTGCTCGGCGACTACGACTCGTACGCCCCCGACTGGGAGGGCGATTGGAACAACGAGGGTTGACCACATGTCCGACGCAATGCGTCGGCGGAGTTCCAACGAAGAACAAGCGGTGCTCGGCCGCCGGGAGCAAAGGCGGCCCCGCACCGTCTTCCCTGCGCACAACGAACACCGAGGAGGACGCAGCGGCTCGCGAGCGTGGCCGTCTTGGCGTTGAACACAGCGCGGCCTCCGGCCGCAAGCGAAGTGTGGCACGGGCGTCCCGCCCACGGCCCACCGGCGAGACGCCGGTGCCACAGGTTTCTTCGCGAGACGCGAAGATTCCAATCGTTAGTGGTACAGAGGCTTTGGAGCCTGTGCCACGGTTCCGCGATAGGCTCTCTATGTCAGCCCCGTGGGGTAGCGGCGAGCGAGGTCCACGTAGACCGCTTTGAAGCGGGTCCATCGCTCCTTGTAGTCCTCGGTGACCTGCTTCTCGATCACTTTGGCGGGCACACCGACGGCGATGTGGCCGTCGGGCACTTGCTGATTCTGCTTGACCACGGCGCCTTCGCCGACGACCACCCACTCGCCGATGTCCGCCCAGTCGGAGACGATCGAGCCCATGCCGAGGATCGCCCAGTCGTGGATGGTGGCGTTGTGGACGATCGCGCCGTGCCCCATGGTGACCCAGTCGCCGATCGTGGTCTGCTCGTTCGGCCGGGCGTGGATGACGCAGTTTTCCTCGACGCTGGTGTTGTCGCCGATGACGATCCGGCCGTAGTCGCCGCGAATTCGGGCCCCGGGCCCGATCCAGCAGCCGGAGCCGATGGAGACGTTGCCGAAGACGTCCGCGCTGGGGTGGATGTAGCTGCCTTCTCCTATCTCGGGTGTCTTGCCTTCGAAGGTGCTGATCATGGTGCTGCGGGCTCCGTCGTTGCGGTGGGCCCACGGCGGCAGGCCGGCCATCGCGACTCACCAAGCATCAAATCGTAATCGCAATCGTAAGATGGGTCATCGGACCCGCACGTGTTTGGCCGGTGTGGCATGGGTTAGCGGAGCCGCGGTGAGCGGCGCAGCTTACCCGTGGGAAAGGAGTCTCAAGGTGTTCCCACGGGTAACGAGCGGGCCGCCAAACGGCAAGCCGGGGTTGGGGACGGCATCTGGGTCAACCTCGGCGCGGGACCCGGTTGAAGCGTGTCCAATCTTCGGTTAGCCTCGGTTCGAGGTGCATTTCACGTCGGAGTCCCAAAGGCAGAACGGGGGCTAGGAGGAAGGACAATGATGACAGCTAAGACGAGTCCGGACGTTATCACCATCACGGCGTGCGCCGTGTTTTTGCTCGGGGTGTGTCAGCCCGCGGTGGCGGAGTGTCCCACCTGGACCGATCCGGCGGCGCTCAACAACAACGCCGCCACGGATTCGGGGGACGAGTGGCAGCCACAGGTGACCACCGACGGGAGTGGCAACTGGGTGGCCGTGTGGCACTCCTTTGATAGCCTCGGTGGGCCGATTGGAGACGACGCCGACATCCTGGTGGCCAGGAGCACCGACGACGGCGACACTTGGACCGATCCGGTTCCGCTCAACAACAATGCCGCCACAGACTCAGGCAGTGACGAGTATCCACAAGTCACGACCGACGGTGCCGGCCACTGGGTGGCCGTGTGGGCGTCCGACGAAGACCTGGAGTGGGGGGAGGGATCGCTCGGCACCGACTTCGACATCCTGGTGGCGCTCAGTAGCAACAATGGCCAAACCTGGACCGACCCGGAGCCACTCAACAACAACGCCACAATAGATGCGGGGAGCGATGGGATGGCGCAAGTGACCACTGACGCGGCCGGCAACTGGGTCGCGGTGTGGGAATCCCGCGACACGCTGGGCGACACCATCGGAGGCGACATGGATATCCTGATGGCTCTCAGCAACAACAATGGCGATACGTGGACCTATCCGGTGCCGCTCAACAACAATGCCGCCATCGATTCTGGGATCGATGGGTATCCGCAGGTGACCACCGACGGTGCCGGCCACTGGGTAGCAGTCTGGGAGTCCGACGAAGACTTGGAGTGGGGGAACGAATCGCTTGGAACCGACTACGATATTCTGAGGGCTCTCAGCAACGACAACGGCGATACGTGGACCTATCCGGTGCCGCTCAACAACAACGCCGCCACAGATGTGGGGAGCGACTCCATGGCCCAGGTAACCACCGACGGTTTCGGCAACTGGGTGGCCGTGTGGGAGTCCTTCGACAGCCTGGGTGGGACCATTGGAGATGACCGCGACGTCCTGATGGCCCGGAGCAGTAACAACGGTGACAGTTGGACCGATCCGGAGTCACTCAACAACAATGCCGCCACAGACTCCGGGCCGGACACTTACCAACAGGTGACCACTGACGGTGCCGGGAACTGGGTGGCTGTGTGGCACTCAAGGGACAGCCTCGACGGGAGCATCGGCACCGATGGCGACATCTTGGTGGCTCTTAGCACCGACAACGGTCTGACCTGGACCTATCCCGAGCCGCTCAACAACAACGCTTTCACCGATTCGGAGAGCGACGAGCAGCCGCAGGTGACCGCCGACGGTGCCGGCAACTGGGTGGCCGTGTGGCGTTCGATGAGCAGCCTGGGCGGGACCATTGACACCGACTTCGACATCCTGGTGGCCCGGGACTGCCCAACGTGTCTGGCCGACCACTACTCGATCTCCACGTATTGTGACGTCCCGCCACCGCCTGAACCGCCTCCGGCCCCGGGATTGCTGAGCTTCACGTATGACGGCATCTCGCCTGAATACGGCTGCGACGGCTCCATCTTGGCCCGCCTCTTTGCCGGCCGACTGGATTGCAGCATGTGCAAGATCACGCGGGTCAAGCAGGGTTGCTCGATACAACCCTTTGGCGCCCTGCTTTGCCAACCGGAGTCGGTCCTCGTCGATGTGAACGGCTATTGGCTCGGCTCGTGCGGCGAGCCGAATCTGATCGTCGTGGGGGGGCTTTGCGACGACGGCTTTCACCGGATCTACTTCCTTAATCCAGCCAACGGGAGCATCTGCGAGGAATACGTGGACGATACGCTGGCCCACATAGGCCAGATGGCCCTTGACAGCACTGGCCGGCTGTTTGTCGGCAGCGTTGAAGGTGATTGTCTCAGCGTGATTGCAGAGGGCGTCGTCGAGCCGTTCTACTGCTGTCCCGGCCAGTCGCCGCAAGCCGTGACGATTGACGAGAATGACGATGTCTTCCTGACTTGCTCCGGCGACGGCGTGATGCGCAAGATCGCCCCTGACGGTACGCCGATCGACGAGGACTTCGCCGGCGGCCTCGAAGGCGCCGTCAGCCAGGCCATCGCGCCGGCAGGTATCTTCCACGGGAACATGTTTGTCGCTTGCAGTGACCGCGTGATGGAGGTTGATCTCGCAACCGGGGAATCGACGGTATTCCTTCAATGCGTGGCGGCTCACGGCATCGCCTTCGATCCCGAGGGCTTCATGTATGTCTCGATCCCGTCGGGAGACTGTATTTCGAAGATCGGGCCGGCCCTGCTTGGTGACATGAATGGGGATGCGGCGGTCAGAATGGACGACGTGCCTGAATTAGTGGCTGCGTTACTACGCCTGCCGGACGCGCCGCTGCCGATCGTTACCGCGGACAGGAACGACGACGGCTGTGCAAACGGCCTGGACGTTCAACTGTTCGTCAACACTCTGCTCACACCGTAGGACACAAACCGCCGTGCGTCATGGTCTTTGGGTGGTGGAGTCGCGGCTGGTGTGTGAATCCCTTCTCGCACCCACTTCCCACGGGAATGCTATCTTGCGGAGTCAAGGACCGAGAAGGGATTCTCGGTCCAGCGATGCGGCTGGTGCGAGAAGGGAGCCTCGGGCGAGCGAGTTTTTCCGTGCCCCCCGGCCAAGGCCGGGGGCTCTCTCTTCGGCGGCAGGGCTGGGTGGCTTTTCTATGACCGGAACTGGGGTGCTCGCCGGGTGCTGTGGCTTCAGGCGGCGGAGTCGCGGCTGGTGCGAGAATCGCTTCTCGCACCTACTTCCCACGGGAATGCTATCTTGCGGAGTCAAGGACCGAGAAGGGATTCTCGGTCCAGCGAGAAGGGAATCTA
>JAFGQA010000258.1 GCA_016935885.1 Phycisphaerae bacterium
AAGGCAACGTGTATCGCAAGTATTCATACATGAAGTATAACACAGAATCAACCAAATGCAATATATTTATTGCACTGAGTAGTAAGTCTGGGTCGTCCCCCATGTATATCGGACGTATCTGCTAGGAACCTCCCGCGGAATCGAATTTCACCGCTGCTTGGAGCACCTTGTCGAGGATCAGGGTGGCGTTGCGCATCACGGAGATCGGGTCGTTGCTGATTTGATACAGGCGCATCTGGCCCGGTGACTCCTGGACGATCATCGTTCCGGCATCGCCGGTGGCGCGGGTACTGACCGACGTCAGCGGGCTGTTGGCCGCGGGGGCCTTCAGCACGGCGTCGTACATCGGGTCGCCCGGGTTGATGGAATAGACGCCTGCCTGGCGAAAGCCGCCGAAACCCGCCGAGCCGGCCGGCAGGGACCGCAGCTTCATGGTGTAGTCTTGCACTTCTGCCGGCAGTCGTTCGGCCAAGACTGTCATGGCATATCGTCGGTCGTTGTCCGGCTCCGTGGCGATCACGTGGTCCAATGAGCGGACGGCGACTTTCTGCGTCAGCTCGACGGCCCTACGCCGGAGGGCGTCCGCTTGTGCGGCAAGGACGCGGCCGCCCACTTCGCCGCGGGCACGACGGGCCATCAGGTCCTCCACCAACGGCAGCAGCGATCGGATGGCAGCTTGCGTCGAGGGCAGTGGACACTGGACCTGCCTCACCGCCACGTCACCATACGTAACCTCGCATTCCACGCACAGTTGGTCGAGGTCGAGGAGCACGTCACGGACCGAAGACAGTACGGTGTCCCAGTCGCCGTCCCATCGCCCGGAGACGCCTTCCAGCTTCTCGACCTTGATGGTGAATCCACTTTGGCAGGCTGCGCACAACAGCAGAAGTACCGCCAGCACCCACTTCAGGGGTGCCCATCTGGCGAAGCTGCGCAGCGCACGCGACAAGTGTGCCCAAGAGGCCCCGACCTTGGTCGGGCGGTAGCCAAACACCTCAACGGAGTGCCGGGCCCGTGACACTTCCGGCGGCATTCGATTCCGGGTGCCACGGGCGGCTTGTCCGCCCGTGCGGTCTCTCTGGTGGGCGCGGGGGCATACGCACTGGCAGGCAAGCTGCCAGTGGCACCCGCCCCAACTGTCACGGACCCCGGGGTGCCCCCCCCGAGCGAACTCGGTGGCTCCTGGGGCAAGACGACTGCGCGCCGTGGTGTGAAAGACCGCATCGAGATGGCAGCACGAACTTCCGACACGTGACGCCACCGCCGGACCGGCGGCATCACAGGGGGATGGCGCCGCCGCCGAGACCGCGGGGACACAGGAGTGCTGCACTGGATTGTCCATCAGCCAGTTCATTGCCCGTTCTCCTTCGGCTCTGTCCCACCCGTGTCCGATTCGTGCTCACCGAACAAGGCGTCCACCAAGCCGGCGTACGGGGCGAGGCCAGGATTGTTGTTGACCAGATCCTGCACGAATTGCTGGAGGCCGTTCTTGCGGGCTTGCCGGCGTCGGCCCTCGGCCTTTCGCGCGCGGACGAGTGACGTTGCATTGGCGATCATGGAGTCAATCTCGTTGCCGAAGGCCCGCAGGTCCACGTTCTTGGACGCCGCCCAGAAGACGAGCTTGCGAAACTGGAAGGGGTTGGTGGTCTTGTTCATGCCCATGGCGGCCACGTCGCCCGGTGAGAGCTGCCCGAACCAGACGAGTCTGGCGTGGGCCAGGACGGTGTCATCGAGGCTGCTCGTCACGTCTTGCGAGCCTTGCAGGGCGGACAGTTTCTCTCCTTGTTCGAGCAGGGCGGCGTAGTATTGGGAGACGAGTTGCTCGAATGCCGCGTCCTGTTCGAGCGGCAGGTCGACCTCCGGCATGTTGGGCATTTGGCCGCGGAGGACGTCCACCGACGCGGCACTGAAGTAGCCCGCCTGCATGTGGTAGTCCGTTCCAAGGCCGCCATAGCCGCGGATGGTCATCCGGTAGTAGTTGACGTTCCCCAATTCCGGATCGATGACTTCGAAGTACTGAATCTGTTCGTGTGCGGCGCAGGCACACACCAGGACCATACACATGATGAGCCAACTGAGCTTGTTCAGCATCATTGACACCTCGACCACACTCGGATGTTCTCGTCGCGGCGCCCGACCGGGGGCGTTCCCTTGTCATGCACCAGATAGTCTTGCTCCCCGTTCCCCGCGGGCAGGAGTGGGGCGAACCAGCGAGATGTCAGAGGGTGCATGACACTTCCGGCGCCATTCGATTCCGGGTGCCACGGGCGGCTTGTCCGCCCGTGCGGTCTCTCTGGTGGGCGCGGGGGCCTACGCACTGGCAGGCAAGCTGCCAATGGCACCCGCCTAACAGCCTGTGGCAAAACTGTGGCACCGGCGCCAAAGCCGGTGGTTTTCACGGTCAGGAACGGCTTTTCCGAACGGCTGTTCTCCCTTTTACCACAGGCTGCTAAACTGTCACGCACCCGATGTCAGACGGGTGGGCGTGGGGCCGGGCGGCCAGTCGGGCGTTTCAGGGCTTCATTCCGCAACCTCAGCGTGGCACTGCCGCCGAGGGCCGTGAGAGCACAGGCGAGACGCCTCTGTCACAATCTTCCGATGAAGTATCTAAGTCGCCTTCGCACAGTAGGTTGGCGCCCCTTCCACCACAGGCAGGAGGGGGCGAGGCACCTGGGACGTTCTTAGACGTTTGGGTCTCATTAGCCGATTATAATCGCCGTCGGCTGCATTTCGCAAAATCGACGCCCATTACATCAAAAACCGCTTGCAACGATCGGCGCTGTTCAAGTAAACTCATCCTATGCCGGGCACGGGCTAGCAAGGTGGGTTTCGACGACCACCTTGTCTTTTAGAGAGGGCTCCTCCACTTCCGCATTTGCCTAGCCGCTTGCGTAACACGATACGTCGGTTGGGTCGGGCCCTCGGATAAGAGCGATGAGGAACGCTGCGCGAATAACGAATGTCGCAGCGAAGTGCCACCGTGGATCCGGCATCTTCGGGCGCAATCCCCGCAATCGCGCCGAGCGGGAACGGTGTTTCTCAGTCCATCGTATTCTCAAATGCCATTGGGTGAGGAGGAAGAGACGGCCTTCGCCTTGCCCAAGTTGGAGAGTCCGTCCTTTCACAGTGTCAGCGAAACGCACATCTCAACACAGAACGGAACGGAGGTAGTCATGAACATCCCACAGAAAACCGGTTCTCATCAGTTCGAGCCCGGCATGGCGAGGCTGGGCCGCGGCATCCTCGTGATGCTGGTGCTCTGTTGCTGCTGGATGGTGCCGTCGGCGGAGGCCCAGACCTTCCCACCGGCCAAGGATGATAACATCCCCCAGACAACGGCCGTCTTCAAGATCACGCTCAGCCAGTTGTACGGCGGGACAACGCACGTCGTCTGGGCAAGCGGTCCTACCTGCATCACTCACAGCAGCCGTCACCCACAAACGGTGGATCCATCCGGCCCCTTGGGCGACGGCACGGCGTGCACGGGCTCGCCGACGCCGGGCACGTCGGATATGCAGATCGGGACCTTTCCGCCCGGGTACAACTCCGGCGGTGGGGCGTACGAGGTTCACAGCGAGATCACCGACATGATGTTGACCGAGCTCAACACCGTCACCCCCATCATACTCTACGCCGGCGCGTCGGCACCGAGTGGGGTACCGAGCAGCCTCGGCGAGATCGAGGCGCGATCGACGACGGCCGACTTCCCGGCGGACAGCTTCTTCAACCTCTACCTGGAGGTCTGGGTCCCGGCGCTTGGGCAAAGCCTGTTCAACCCCACACCATTAACGGTGGAATGCAATGGGATTACTACATTGCCTCCGTGGGGCGCGGCTTACTGCCACTCGTTCAACATCACGGGCAGGGTCGCGCTGCTCGACGTCGCCGGCTGCTTCGCCGGTTGGCTGGAGCAGGGGACGCACGGCGTCGGCACGACAGGCAACCCCGGTCTCACCCAGTACAAGGCCAAGTTCCCGGTGGTTTTCTCCGTGAGTTTCGGTGCCGAGGGGCTGCTCCAGCCCGATCCGTGCCATCCGTGGCCCAATGACGTGTTCTCTCTGGGTCCCGTCGGCCCGTGGGTCTACCAGCACGAGGGCGAGTTGTTCGAGGCAGCGGGATCACCGTTGCCTGGAGCCCCGAACTTGACCAACGTCGATCGCATGTCGGCCGCGTTGGCGATCGCAGCGCCGCCTGCCGGCCCTCCCTACATGGGGCCGTTCAACCCACCCAACCCGACTCCTCCCCCGCCGGGTGGCCCAGGCATCTTTGGTTTGATGCCGGCTGATAACATCAACGCCGTGTCCTTTGGACAGGACGGCGGCGATACGCTCCTGTTCAGCGTGGACCCGAGCTCGATGGGCGTGCCTGGAACGGCAGTGGAGTTCAACGCGGTTGTGTCGCCATTCTCGGGTGTGTGCATCAACGGAGCCGGCGGGCCCCCGAGCAACGGCGCAGGCGGAGACCCGGGCAACGAGGCCGCGGGGGACATCTACGTGGGTCCCCGCATGGTGCCGCCCATCGGCGGCGGGGCGAATCTGCTCCGGCTGATTCCGGCGCCGTTCAACTCCAACGTCCTGGTGTACGACGAGCTGAACCTCGGCTTGCAGGCTCCGGCCGTGGCCTGCTCCGCTCTTGGCGCACCGGAAGACGATCTGGATGCCCTGGAGGCGGACACGGGTGATGCCATCGATCCAGGCCGGGACGGCATCCCGGACGGCGTCTCGCTGTTCGCTTACTTCTCCCTCGATTGGAACTCGATCACGATCATGATGCCGACCGACGATCCCTTCCCGGGGATGTGCACCGGGTCCGACGCCTGGGCCGCCGGCGGTGATGGCGTCACGCCGGACGATATCCTCATCTCGCCGCCGCCGGCCTTGCCGATTCCCCTCTTTGCGATCTTCGCGCGGGGCGTGATGGACATCGGACTGGTGCCCGGTGACGACATCGATGCGCTGGTCTTGTTCGATGGCCTGACGCCCGGCGTGCTGGATCCTGGTTGGGAGGTTGCGTTGTTCTCGCTGGCGGCGGGCTCACCCTCGCTGACTGGAGCCAACCCCAACATGCCGCCGCCACCCGCGGCGGGGTACTCGCCAGCCGATGTGTACTGGACGCGCTTCCAGGGTCCACTAGGCCCTATTTGGCTGTACGCATCGGCGGCCCAACAGGGGCTGCTGCCGACCGATGAACTGAACGCCCTCGACATCGGATACGCATTCCCCTGCCAAGAGTGCCCAGAAGAAGAATGGTGGTGCTATCAGGACTACGACCTGGACGGCATCCCCGACCTCTGCGACAACTGCCCGGACGTCGGGAACCCGCCGGAGGGAGCCTGGTGGGCGGACCCGGATTTCGGCGAGCAGGTGGACACGGACGGAGACGGCGTGGGCGATGCGTGTGACAGTTGTCCGTTCCACTACAACCCCGAGCAAGACTTCGTGGAGGGTTGCTGCGAGTGCTTCGGCGACATGGATCGCTCGAACAACGTGGACTTCTACGACCTCGACCTGTTCGTGGAGGCACTTCTCACGTACCCGCCGGATGAGTGCGCCGATGCGAACGAGGACCACTTCGTTAACGGTTCAGACGTCCAGACGTTCGTGAATCTCATCCTGGCCAATGGCGGCGCCGGCACTCCTTGTGGGTCCGAGCCCACAGGGGCTTGTTGCCAAGAGGACCTGACCTGCATTGATGGGACGACCGAGTCGGAGTGCGACGGCCCGTGGTACGAAGGCCAGTTGTGTGCGGACATCACGTGTCCTCCGTTCACATGCATCGAGCCGGGTCAGGACTGCTGGGTCACGGCGTGTGACGGGAAAACGGGCTACGGATTCGCGCAGACGCCGCTTCCGGCCGACTTCTTCGGGCCTGGTTCTGATCCGTTCGACGGGACCGTCGCGCTGGGTGGTCCTCCATACGGTGGCAGCGGGCCGTTCGGCAGCGACACCATCGTCACGAGGCTTGAGCGGATGTGCTTCATTGATCCGCCCCCCGATTCCGTCGATTCTACGCCCCTGGAGTTGACGCTGCTGGAACTGGTCAGTTGCCAGCCTATCACAGTGACCTACAACGGCGGGCTGGATCCGGAGGACTGGGATGTGGCCGTCAGCCTGCCCGGGCCTCAGGATCTTGGGGAGCTCACCGCCACCAAGACGCACGCCAATGGCGGGACCTTTGACTCCTACTTCTTCGTCCAACCGCTGTTTACGTTCACGCAGGTCGATCCGCCGCATTACACCGTGTCGTTCAATCCTGGAGACGCCGGATACGATCCGGCCTTGCTCTCGAGCAGCGGCGAGCCTTGGCTGCACACCGTGACGATTGGCGCCTCGTGCTCGCCTGACTTCGCACCCGGCTACGACATCGTGGGCGGCGATGAGTGCTGCGAGGAGGTATGCCACGCCGGTCCGACGCCGGACCATCCGCACTGCGTGCTCCCGCCGTACTGCGAGACCCTGTGCCCGAAGCCGCCGGACAACGACGATTGCGAGGAGGCGAAGGCGATCGGCGACGTGGTCGACTACGCGTTCGACACGACCGAGGCGACGTTTGACGGCGGCGGCACCTGCATGACCAGCCCGAACATCTGGTTCTGCTACAGCGCTTCGTGTACGGGCAACCTCATTGTCAGCCTGTGCGGCAGCAGCTACGACACGAAGCTGGCCGTGTACGAGGGATGCACCTGCGATCCGCTCGGAACAATGCTGTGCTGCGACGACGACACCTGCGGTTTGCAATCGGAATGCACTGTCCCCGTCGTCGACGGGGGGCAGTACCTGATCGAGGTCGGCGGTTACGGTTCCAACGCCGGTCAGGGCGTCATGGATATCCGTTGTTGCCTGCCGCCGCCGAACGACGATTGTGATGATGCCGAGGTCGTCAACTCTCCCTATCCGGTGACGCTCATTGCCGACCTGACGTGTGCCAGCGTCGACTGCCCCGGCGTGCTCAATTGGAATGCCGTGTGGTATGACATCGAGTTGCCGTACACCTCTCAGAACGTGCAGATTACCGTCTGCCCCCTGAACGAGGACGTGGCCAGCGGGGGCATTATCCTTATGGACGACTGCGATTGCGATGACCACATCCCAGCCGACAGCAGCCAGTGGATTAGCTGCCCCAACAGCCTTATGGGCTACGAGATGGTGTTCTCCAATCGGACGGGTCCGGGCCGGATATACTACCCGGTCTGGGCAATCGGCAACTCAGGTGACCGGATGGTGCTCGATATCACGATCGACGTGATTCAGCTCGGGTGTATCAGCCCGGACAACGGGACAGGCACGGTCGACCTGCCCCCGGTGGACTGCCCGTACCTCAGCCCGGATGAGGTCCATCAGATCATCGACGGGCTGCCGCCGGGCACGACGATCGAACTCGACCCGATCCACAGTTGGTTTTTCAACGTCTATCGCTACCCTGGCGGGTCGCTGGGGGGTGAGGTGGAGGAGTTTGAGTCCGGATTGGCCATGCACCTGACCGGCACCGGTGAGTTGGAGGGGTTTGAACGTTACCTCGACGTTGATCTCAACTGTGTCGTGCACACTGGGCCGCGCACGCCGGGTGATCCGGTGCAGTCCTTTCCGACCGAGATGTACATGATGGACGGGGAGCTTGAACCTGGGGTCAGTGACCCGGACTTCGAGTATCTCACGATCACCGCCGGGTCGAGCTTCGGCTTGCCAAGTCCCGGTCACACGACACTGACCGAGCTGCCGACCGGTGATTACGCGGTGGACAGCTTCTTCGACATCACCTATCGGATCGACTTCATGGGCACGCCCTACGGCGCGCTGGCCGGCTACTCGGGAATGACGACCGCTACCCTCCGCATGGAGGCGAGCGGCCCACCGCCGCCGCCAAAGGGTGCTTGCTGCGTGGGCTACACGTGTGTGGCCACTACCACGGAGGGCTATTGTGGGACCCTCGGCGGCACGTGGTACGGAGGAGAGACGTGTCCGCAATACTCGTGTCCCGTCAAGTGATTCGACCGGGCGCCTGAATCATGGGGTATCGTCGCTGACACGCGGCGGTACCCCATGTTGTTTGCGCCAAGCGTCGCTGGCCTGCGCTGGACCGCGATTTCCGAGGCGGACTCGTTACGGTGGTGGCTGGCGGGAGAGGGCTGGTTTGCGGCACTCCGAATCCATTGATATTCGGGCCGCCCGTTGATTTCAGACGCTTCGGGCGCCTATCGTCATGTATGTACGCGAAAACGAAGACGAGGGCGTTGTTGCCCGTCCTGCTGCTGCTACCGACACTCGCGACAAGCGGGACGTGCGACCAGATCAAGATCGGCAGCGATGGGCAGCTCTGTTCGTCTGATCCCGTGGCGTCGGTAGTGCTGGCGATCACCGACGCGGAGGGCGAAACGATCCCCGCGGCGACGATCGTCTTCAGCATCGACGGCGGGCAGTCCTACATCGGCGGTTGCACCGGGAACTGCGATAGCGTGGTCCTGGCGTTCGATGCGGTCGGCCGTTTTGAAATCGCTGTCAGCGCGTTGGGATATGTGACTGCCGAGCAGAGCGTTGTCGTCGAAATGGATGACGTGGGGTGCCACCCTGTCACGAGGGAAGTGTCGATGGTTCTGGAGCGCGACCAGACCGTCGGCGCGCTGAGCGGCGCGTGGGGCACGTCGAACTACTACGGCGACAGTGTGTTGCGATTCGGAGATGACGGCGAGATCATCGGGGCGATCCTCTATCGGCGGACCATCGGCGGGGACGGCAACTTCTACATCGCCTACAACGGCCGCTTGATACGCGGCGCACCGGGGCAGGAGATGTTTTCCGACAACGCGCCCGATCCGACGCGCAGCGGCGATACCTTCCATTTCAGGGCCACGACGCTCAGCCAGCCGGTGGGCTTCGAGAACGCGACGATCTCCGCCGACTACAACACGCTGACCGGGATGTTGCAGGGGGTGGTCGTGACTTATACCAGGCTGAGCGAGATTCCGGAGCCGCTCCTGGATCCGGAGTAGTCCCGTCCAGGGATGATTGCCTCGGCAAACGACACCCACTGGCGGTGAGGAGCGGCAAGGCTCTGCCGTTTCAGCGTTCTGTGGTGCGCGCCGCGCGCTTGGGTTACGTGTCTGCGAAGTGCGTGTTTGCAGAGTGCTGGTCCGCCTCGGCCCCAACGGGGCCGGGGATCGTAGCCGGGGGTGGAGCGCAGCAGAACCCCCGGTGACCGGGCCACCTGTCCACCCCCGCCGCGAAGGGGCGCCGGAAGTGCCACCACCGTGGCACCTGTTGCCTCCGCCCCGTTCGGGGCGGATGTCATGGCTGAAGCCCGTTCGGTGCTGGCCTGATCGCCGGCCCCTATCAGGGGCCCTTCCAATAACCACCGGCTTTGCCGGTGGTTGCTGATTCACTCAAACTGACCGGTTCTCGCAAGGACGAACCACGGGCTTGAAGCCCGCTCGGCTTCTCCGCCGGGGTGAGCGCCCAGTCTGTGCAAGGGGCTGCTCCAGAATGCGAGTATTCCACGCTGGCGCGACAGGCCGCACGGGCCAAAGCCCGTGGCTCTTCCTCCGAGAGCCTGTGGCTCCTCTTGCCAGGGGCCATCAAGGCAACGGGCCTGTGCGCCGACTTTCTTTCGCGATACAATGCCTATCAGGCCGCAGCGCGCGTGCGAGCGGCCTTTGTGAGATGGGTCGTTCCTTTGGCTGCAGGAGGATACATCATGAAGCGTCTTCGGTGGGTCGTCGTATTGGGATTGGCATCGGCATTCATGGCCGCGCCGGCCTTGGCACTCGAGATTGGCGATCCGGCACCCGCCTTGACAATCAAGCACTGGGTCAAGGGCGGGCCGGTGGATCTCCAGAAGGGCAAGGACAAGAACGTGTATGTCCTGGAATTCCTGACGATCAAGAGCAGTCCGTGTGTGTTGAGCTTGAAGCAACTGACAAAGCTCCAGAACAAGCTCAAGGACAAGGGCGTGGTGATCATCGGGGTGAGTCAGGACGAGAAGGGCAAGGTCGAAACGTTGGCCGGCAACTGGGGTGACAACCTTGGCATCGTTGTTGGCGTAGACGACGAGAGCAAGACCGCCAAAGCCTACATGGGGGGTGTCAAGGTCCAGGAGGTGCCGTACGTCTTCATCGTCGACAAGACCGGTGCGCTCGCTTGGCACGGCGATCCGAAGGGCCTGGAGGAGCGGCTCGAACAGATCCTGGCCGGGAAGTATGACGCCAAGACGAAGGCCGATGAACAGAAGCTCATCGATGGGATGAAGAAGTACTTCAAGCTTGTCGCGCAGGGTGGGGACGAGAACCTGAAGAAGGCCAGGAAGCTGGCCAAGAAGATTGTCAAGCGCGGGGGCAAGAACGCGATGCTGATGAATGAGTTCGCGTGGCTCATCCTGACCGAACCGAGGCTGCCGTATCGTGATCTGAAAGTAGCGATGAAGGCGGCCGAGAGGGCTTACAAGGCCTGCGAAGGCAAGGAAGCGGCAGTCGTCGACACGTACGCCCGGGCACTGTGGGATACCGGCAAGAAGGCCGAAGCGATCAAGTTTCAGAGGAAGGCGGTCGAGTTGTGCAATGACCCGAAAGTGGCGACGGAGCTCAAGGAGACGCTGAAGCGGTATGAAGCAGAGATTCCCGATGAGGAGGCAGGGACTGAGCAGGGAAAAGGAGACGCTGAGGAAGGCGGAGAGGATACCGAGGAGGAAAGCTGATCAGCGGTTTGCCCCGGACCGAGTTTCTTGACAAGGCCCGCCCGGCGCGCTGCTTCTCCGTCAGCGTGTCGGGCGGTTTCTTTTGACTGAAAGTGACCGACTTCTGCGACGAAGCGCCCCTCAGCCCGTGGCCCATCCTTGTGCAAACCGGTCAGCATGTGTTCTTCAGAGCGTGTCGTAGAATCCCTGAGGCCCTGCCGTTTCGGCGGTGTGCCGTCACGGGCGAGACGTTCGTGCCACAGGAGGTTTTGGGGTAGGTTCCTGCCGGGTCCGTGACACTTCCGGCGGCATTCGATTCCCGGTGCCACGGGCGGCTTGTCCGCCCGTGTGGTGTTTCTGGTGGACGCATGGGGCATCCGCACTGGCAGGCAAGCTGCCAGTGGCACCCGCCCAAACCGTCATGGACCCGTTCCTGCCCCGCAACGTGAAGCGTGATCCTGCACTCGTTTCGGGCTGGGTCTTGAACGCCGCGGCGTGGCGACCGTCATGCAGGGCGCCGCGGACAATCCGGAGACACCGCGTAGGCTATGCTGGAATCATGGGCGTTGGACATCAGGTTCCTCATCGGCCTGTTGACCTTTCTGGCCATCCTGTTCGTCTTGACGGTCGCCGTCTGGACCGGTCTGAAGATCTGGATTCACCGCGTTCGGCAGAGACGAGCCAGGCAGGAGGATTACGAACGCAGGTGCCATCCAGACGGACGGCCTCGGCCACCGATGGCGGAGGGGATCTGTGATGCGTGTCAAGGTGCGTTTGACACGGTGTACCATCTGCCAAAAGGCCGGCGGTTGTGCCCGAAGTGCTACGAGGCGCGGCACGAAGCATGAATGTCACTGGTCTTTGCTGCGATGGAGGGGTAGACTCATGTGGCTGTGAAGCCGGCGCGCCAGTTCCGCTGGACGTTGATGATGTGGAACTGGGCGCTGGCCGGGCGTGGTCCTGATCACGAATGCGGTGTGGGGTTGGCTTCGCCATGTCTTCCAAGTATTCGCTGGACAGCAAGGTTTACACCGTGGAGGGTGGGCGCGCCCTGACCATGCGTGATCTTCTCGACTACTTCACGCAGCACGGTAAGCTGCGCGTTTCCGACCTGCACCTGAAGATCAACTGCGCGCCGGTCTATCGCATGGATGGCCTGTTACAGAAGATGAAGGGCCCGCCGCTCACGCGTGACACACTCGAGAAGCTAACAGCAAGCCTGCTGAGTGACAGCGAACTGGAAACGCTGGAGCGCCATCGCTCGGTGGATAGCTCCTGCACGACAGAGGCGATGCAGTTTCGCCTGAATTGCTTCTTTGAGAACGACGGCCTGGCGGTAGCGATCCGGGCGTTGGAGCCGACCGCGCCGCCGGTGGAGGACATCGGTTTCCCGAACGGCGTGTGGCGCGACATCCTTGCCAAGCAGCAGGGCCTCGTCCTCGTAACCGGCATCACGGGAGCCGGCAAATCCACGACCATCGCTTCACTGATCGATCGGATTGTTGAGACGCGACCGTGCCGCATCATCACGCTGGAGGATCCCATCGAGTATCGTCTGCGCAGCAAGGCCGGGGTCATATCGCAGCGGGAGGTTGGGCGTGACGTACCGAGCTTCGAGCGTGGTCTGCGCGATTGTCTGCGTGAGGATCCGGACGTGATCTTCGTGGGCGAGATGCGCGACCGGGATTCCACGACGTGGACGCTCACCGCGGCGGAAACGGGGCACCTGGTCTTTTCGACATTGCACACCCGCGACACGCGTGGGACGGTGACCAGGATCCTGGACCTGTTTCCGCCAAACCAGCAGGATGAGGTGGCCAGCCAGTTGTCGTTGGGCCTGAGCCATATCGTCTCGCAGAAGCTGATACCACGTGCCGACAATGAGGGCCGCGTCGTGGCCATGGAGATCCTGAACAACATCTATGCGGTCTCGAATCTGATCCGCCTGAACAAGACCGAGCAACTCTATTCGCAAATGCAGACGCGGACCAAGGACGTGCCGAACGAACGAATGACGACGCTCGAACGCTCGCTGGCCAGCCTCGTAGGAAGAGGGATCGTCACGCCCCTGGAGGCGGAGAAATGGGCGAACAATCCCAACGCTTATCTCGAAGAGATGAAGCGCGTCGGTTAGTCCTACAGCGCAGGGTCGTCGTGGTGGGTCCCAAGAGGCCCTGATGTTGGTCTGGGGGTACGCTCGGGCGGGCTCCACAGCCACCGCCCGACGAAGGTCGGGGGCTCCTGAATGCGATGACAAGCCACCTCGCGATGTAGCGATGTAGAAGTAGCGCCTATCGCCAGACAGTAGCACCGGCGCCGGAGCCGGTGCTTCATTACGGGCCCCGACATACAATGCGATCGTCCAACGTGTTAATCCGCCAGGGAGCATGGCTTTGTCGGGTCCGTGACAGTTTCGGCTGGTGCCACTGGCAGCTTGCCTGCCAGTGTGCCTGTCCCCTGCGCCCACCAGGTGGACCGCACGGGCGGACAAGCCGCCCGTGGCACACAGGATCGAATGCCGCCGGAAGTATCACAGGTCCAGTCCTGTCTGCTTCTTGGCAGGGGACGAGAGCGGTTGCGCTATGGAACCACGGACGATCGAGATCAAGAACGCGCGGGAGCATAACCTGGCGTCTGTCTCGCTGTCGTTGCCGCGGAATTCGTTGATCGTCTTCACGGGTGTTTCCGGCAGCGGCAAGAGCTCAATGGCATTCGATACGCTGTATGCCGAGGGGCAGCGGCGCTACATCGAGTCGTTGTCTTCGTACGCCCGGCAGTTCATGGGGCAGATGCAGAAGCCGGACTGTGATCTGATCACGGGCCTGTCGCCGGCCATCGCCATTCAGCAGAAGACCGCCGGGTGGAATCCACGTTCGACGGTCGGCACGATCACGGGAATTCACGACTTTCTGCGCGTGCTGTACGCGCGGGTGGGGACGCAGCACTGCACGGTTTGTGGGCGGAGGATCTCGGCGCAGTCGCGCGAGCAGATCGTGGAAGGCGTCCTGAGCGCGTTCGGTCCTGGCCATGCCGTCGGCAGTATGGAGGGAGCAGTGGGCACTGGCAGGCAAGCTGCCAGTGGCACCCCTAGCAGCCCGTGGCAAAACTGTGGCACCGGCGTCTCGCCGGTGGTTTTCACGGTCAGGAACGGCGTTTCCGAACCGCTGTCTTCCCTTCCACCACGGGCTGCTGGCACGCGCAGCGTGAGCAACCGTCACGAGGCTGCTGGCGATACGCGCGTGCTGATCCTGGCGCCGGTGGCCCGCGGCCAGAAGGGCGAGTTTCGCGATCTGTTCGACGACCTGATCCGGGCCGGGTATGTCCGGGCACGGGTGGATGGACAAGTCGTGGAGTTGCGCGAGGACTTGGCGCTGCAGAAGAATCAACGCCACGACATCGAGGTTGTGATCGACCGGCTCGTGGTTGCCACGTCGGCGCGGTCTCGATTGGCCGAGGCGGTGGAGAATGCGCTGCGCGTGGGCAAGGGCACGCTGATCGTGGCGGTTGTAGATGAGGCAGGGCGCGCAAAGAGGGGGCCTGGTACTGGGGACACGGGCGGCCTGGCCGTCGGCGGCCGCGTCACGGGTTCGTCGGGCCCTCGAAGCCTTCAGCCCTCGGACCCTCGTGAAAAAGTGTTCTCGTCGAAGTACGCGTGCGGGCATTGCTCGATCTCGTTCGAGCCGCCGACACCGCAGTTGTTCTCATTTAACTCGCCGACTGGGATGTGCCTGACGTGCAACGGATTGGGAGAGCTGTTTGACTTCGTGCCCGAGTTGCTGGTCCCCGATCCGTCGCTGAACTTCTGGGCACCGTGCATCGCGCCGATGCGAACAAAGATCGGTAAGTGGCGGCGGCACGTGTATCAGGGCGTGGCGAAGGCAGTGGGATTCGACCTCAGCAGGCCGTGGAAAGACCTATCGAAGAAGGCCCGTGAGGCGATGTTGTACGGGACGGGCGATCGGCACATCACGTTTGAGTGGCGGTGGTCGGGGGGCGTCTGGAAGCACGGCGGGACGTTCGCCGGGGTGATCGAGGAGTTGCGCGAGAAGTACCGTAAGGCCAAGGCGTCGTTTGTCCGCGAGTATTACGAGAAGTTCATGCGGCGGGGGCCGTGTCCGGATTGCGGCGGGGCGAGATTGAACAAGCAGGCGTTGGCGGTGAGGTTATCCATCAAGGCAGCGGAAACAGGCAGATCGAGGGGAAGGGGCCGAGAAAGGATTCACGGCCCAGCGGTTCACGGCCCAGCGACTCACGGCCCAGCGATTCACGGCCCGGCGGCACAGAGCAGTGGGCCGAACATGCAGGCACTGTGTGCGATGTCGGTGGCGGGCGCATACGAGACGATCGAGCGGTTGTCGCTGTCGCCGGTTCAGCAGATTGTGGCCGAGGAGGTGCTGAAGGAGATTCGGGCGCGGCTGGGGTTCTTGCTGAACGTTGGCCTGCACTATCTAACACTGGACCGGACGGCACCGACGCTGAGCGGTGGCGAGCTTCAACGCATTCGGCTGGCTGGCCAGATTGGCTCGGGGTTGGTGGGCGTGCTGTACATCCTGGACGAGCCGTCCATCGGGCTGCACGCCCGGGACAACCGCCAACTGCTGGATAGCTTGGAGAAACTCCGCGACATGGGCAACACGGTGATCGTCGTCGAGCACGACGAGGCAACAATGCGAGCGGCGGACCACATTGTGGATTTCGGACCGGGGCCTGGCGTGCGTGGCGGCAACGTGGTGGCATCGGGGACGATGCGAGATATCGTAAGGACGGAGACGTCGCTGACAGGGCGGTATCTGAAGGGCATCGAGGAGATTGCGGTGCCCAAGAGGCGGCCGGTGCGTGGGAGACCCGGCAGTCGATGAAAGATGGCCGTCGTGGGTCATATTCGTTGGTGAGGGCATGAGTCGGATGAAGGAGGCCACGGGGCGAGCCGCGCGGTTGTGCGACCTGATGAACGAGCGGATTCGGTCCATGCCAGCCGCGGAGCGTGATCGGATGCTGCAACAGTTCCTCGCCGAGGCGAAGACGCCCTCGGAGCGGTTTCGTACGTTGGTGGCGATGATCGATTTCGTGATTGCCGTGAATCGTGTGTTGAGGAAGGCGCGAGATGGCTGAGGATTCGCAGGTGCTTCGAGAGACGGCCGGCGTTTGACATGGGCGTGGGCAGGGGACAGGGTGTGAAACGGCGGGGGCGAGGGAAGGCCCGGGCGCACGGGTCGCGCGTGTGCCCCCCGGCCAAGGCCGGGGGCTCTTCGAGCGGCGAATCAGGCGGGGACGTGCGCTGGCTGGTCGTCAAGGGGGCACGGCATCACAACCTGAAGAACATCGACGTCGGAATCCCGTTCGGCCGGTTTGTCTGCGTGACGGGGGTCAGCGGTTCGGGGAAGAGCTCGCTGGTCAACGACATCATCAGGAGAAGGCTGTCGGCGATCGGCAATCAGCGATCAGCCGGCGAACCGACGTCGGCCAATCACAAAGCCATGGTCGGCGAACACGATGCGATTCTTGGGACCGAGCACCTCGACAGCGTCATCAACATCGATCAATCGCCGATCGGGCGGACGCCGCGAAGCAATCCGGCAACATATGTGAAGGTGTTCGACGAGGTTCGGCAACTGTACGCCAAGCTGCCGGACAGCCGCGTGCGGGGGTACAGGCCGGGGCGGTTCAGCTTCAACGTGGCGACGGGCGAGAAGGGCGGGGGGCGCTGCGAGGCCTGTCAGGGTAACGGAGCCAACCGCGTGGAGATGGACTTCCTGGCGGACGTCTGGGTACGGTGCCCGGTGTGCGAGGGGCAGCGGTTCAACCACGAGACCCTGCAGATTCACTACCGGGACAAGAACATCCACGATGTGCTGGACATGGACGTTCAGGAGGCGTTGAAGCACTTCGAGGCGATCCCCAAGGTCCGTGCCATGCTGATGACGCTGCATGACGTGGGACTGGACTACATCAAGCTGGGGCAGTCCAGCACGACGTTGTCCGGCGGTGAGGCGCAGCGGATCAAGCTGGCGCGGGAATTGGTCAAGCGATCGAGCGGACGGACGCTGTACTTGCTGGATGAACCGACCACGGGGCTGCATTTCGAGGACATCCGCCGGTTGTTGACCGTGCTGCACGGATTCGTGGACGCGGGGAACAGTGTGATCGTGATCGAGCACAACCTGGACGTGATCAAAACGGCGGACTGGGTGATCGACCTGGGTCCGGAGGGTGGCGAGGAGGGCGGTCGCGTGGTGGCGGCGGGCACGCCGGAGCAGGTTGCTGCTTGCGACGTGTCGTATACAGGCGCGGCGTTGAAGGAGGTGCTGCCGGGGAGCCGTCAGAAGGCCAGCAAGTCAAGAAGGCGAAACGCGCTCGTGGGGCAGGCGTCCGCCGCACGGTGGGACGGACGGTGTGACGACGAAATCCTGGTGGTCGGCGCGAAGGAGCACAATCTGAAAGATGTGACCGTCGGTGTGCCACGCGGGCGGATGACGGTTTGTTCGGGCGTGTCGGGCAGCGGGAAATCCAGCTTTGCGATGGACACGGTCTACACGGAGGGCCAACGGCGGTACGTCGAATCGCTGTCGGCATATGCCCGACAGTTTCTGGGGCAGTTGCAGAAGCCGAGGGTGGATCACGTTTATGGGCTGTCGCCAGCGATCGCGATCGAGCAGAAGGCGGCGAGCAAGAGCCCGCGATCGACCGTGGGCACGGTGACGGAGATCTACGACTACATGCGGGTGCTGTGGGCCCGCGTTGGACAGCCATACTGCCCGCGCTGTGGCGTGCCGATTGGAACACAAAGCAGCGAGGAGATCGTCGACAAGGTGATGGCACTCGCGTCGGGCACACGGCTGCTGCTGTGCGCGCCGATCGATCGCGGGACGGGGGAGACGTGGGAGGTGGTGCTTGAGCGGTGCCGGTCGCAGGGCTATGTGCGGGTCCGCGTGGACGGAGATGTATTCGAGCTGTCGTCGGACATGGGTGTTGATGCGCGTAGGCGGCATGTTGTCGAGTTGGTCGTCGACCGGGTCGTCGTTCGGCCGGCGTCGCGGTCTCGGATAGCAGATTCGGTGGAACACTGCCTGGCGTTGGGGCGGGGCGTGCTGGTGGCGGCGGTTGTCAAGGCGCCGGAATCTGAAGGCCGGAATCCGCAAACCGAAAACTGCAAGCCGAAACGCGAAGGCCACAATGCGAAAGCCGCGATGTCAAGCGTTGGCGGGGCGGGCAACGGGGCCATGCGGTTTTCGCAGCATCTGGCGTGCGATGTGTGCGGGACGAGCTATGACGAATTGACGCCGCACCATTTCAGCTTCAATTCGCGGCTGGGGTGGTGCCCGAGTTGCGACGGCCTGGGCATGCAGCGTGGGACGAGCGCCGATCTTGTGATCGTGCAGCCGGATGCGTCGATCCTGTCCGGGGGCGTGACCGGTTGGGATGATGTCGAGAATCGGCCGCTGTTGCGTTCCATGCTGGTGGCGTTGGCCGATGCGATCGGTTTCGATCCGGAGACGCCTTGCTCGCTGCTGACGGCTGAACAGCGGCGTGCGTTGCTGTTCGGGTTGGGGGAGCGGTGGATTAAAGGCGCCGACGGGCTGCGGTTTCAGTGGAAGGGGTTCTATCCCGCGATCGACGAGGCGACGAAGACCTCGTGGGAGTACCGCACGAAGCTACAGGAACTGGCGACGGAGGTGGATTGCCAGGCGTGCGGTGGCGGGCGGATTCGGCAGGACGCGGCGGCGGTTCGGCTGGGCGGGAATGTCGAAACGTCGAAACGGCGAAACGTCAAAACGGCGAAACGTCAAAACGGCGAAACAGGGAATACAATCGTCGACGTCTGCGCGATGTCGCTGGCGGAGGCGGCGGCGTTCTTCAAGTCGCTGAGGCTGGACCGACGGCAAGCAAGGATCGCGGGCGAGCTGTTGCACGAGATCAAGTCGCGCCTCCGGTTCCTGGTTGACGTGGGATTGGGGTATCTGTCGTTGGGGCGGGCAGCACCGACGCTGTCTGGGGGAGAATCGCAGCGCATCCGCCTGGCATCACAAA
Organism: Phycisphaerae bacterium; assembly: GCA_016935885.1. Next base: position 18,691 of record JAFGQA010000258.1, read on the forward strand.
TCGGCAGCGGTTTGACCGGCGTGTTATATGTGCTTGATGAGCCGACGATCGGACTGCACCCACGGGATAACCGGCGGTTGATCGGGGCGCTCAACAAGCTTCGGAATCTGGGCAACACGCTGCTGATGGTCGAGCACGACCGGGACGTGATTGAGGCGGCGGACCATCTGATTGATTTTGGGCCGGGCGCCGGGGCCGGAGGCGGACGGGTTGTGGCGATCGGTTCGCCGATGGCGATCAAACGTCAAAACGTGAAAACGTCGAAACGTCGAAACGTCGAAACGGCGAAACGTCAAAACGGCGAAACGGCGAAACGTCAAAACGTCGAAACGTCAAAACGTCGAAACGGCGAGACGTCGAAACGCCAAGACGCCGGGACGTCTGTGCAACAGGACGTCGAGGCGTTAGAACGTCAAGGTGTGGAATCGTTGACGGCGCGGTACTTGGCCGGCGAGGCGGCGATTGCGGTGCCGAGCAACCGACGCGAGGTCACGGAGCCATCCGCCATCAGCTACGAGCCATCGGCCATCAGCTACGAGCTGTCGGGCATCGGCGACGAGCGATCAGCCGACACGGGCGACGGGCGTTGGCTGATCGTGAAGGGCGCGAGGCAGAACAACCTCCGGCGGATCGACGTGGCGTTTCCGTTGGGTCGGTTCATCTGTGTTACCGGCGTGTCTGGATCGGGCAAGTCGTCGTTGGTGACGGAGATCTTGTACCCGGCGTTGGCTTCGCGGATTCATCGTGCGAGGATGACGCCCGGATCGCACGACCGCGTGGACGGCTTGGACCACGTGGACAAGGTGATCAACGTCGATCAGCAGCCGATCGGCAATTCGCCGTTGTCGAATCCGGCAACGTATACAGGTGTGTTTGATCTGGTCCGCGAGGTGTTTGCCAAGCTGCCGGACAGCCGCGTCAGGGGGTACACGGCGAACCGATTCAGCTTCAATCGGCCCGGCGGGCGGTGCGACGACTGCGAGGGGCTCGGGCAGGTCTGCCACGAGATGCACTTTCTGCCGGACGTTTGGGTGCCGTGCGAGACGTGTGGCGGTGCGCGGTATCAACGGGAGACATTGGAGGTTCGGTACAAGGACAGGAACATCGCGGACATCCTGGAGATGCAGGTCTCCGAGGCGCTGGAGCATTTTGCCAACGTGCCGAAGCTGCGACGGCTGCTGCAAACGCTGGAGGACGTCGGTCTTGGGTATCTGCCGTTGGGGCAAAGCGCGCCGACGCTGTCTGGCGGCGAGGCGCAGCGGGTCAAGCTGGCGGCGGAACTGGGGCGGCCGAATACAGGCAAGACGGTCTATATCCTGGACGAGCCGACGACGGGGCTGCACTTCGACGACCTGCGAAGGCTGCTGGATGTGTTGCACCGTCTTGTGGATTTGGGCAACACGGTGATCTGTATCGAGCACAACCTGGACGTGATCAAGACAGCAGACTGGATCATCGATCTGGGGCCGGAGGCCGGCGATGAAGGTGGCGAGGTCGTGGCCGCCGGATCGCCGGAGACGGTGGCGCAAGTGCCGGCGTCGCACACGGGGCGGTTGCTGGCGAAGGTGTTGGCGGCGGGTCCGCACGAGCGGCGGGAGGTGTTTGATCGGAAGGCGGCGGCGGTCGGGCCGGCGGCGGTTGTGAGTGCGGACGAGCTGTCCGGCGCCGGGCCGCGGATCAAGATGCCGTGGGAACGGGACGGGCGCCGGTGGCACACGCGCGAACGGATGGGACGTGACGGCAAGCCGGTCAAGTGGGAAGGCAGGGCCTTGGAATACGTCGTCGCGCAGATCGAGCGGCTCGGCAAGGACAAGCTGCTGCCGACCGGCTGGAACGATCGGGCCCGCGTGGAGATCAAGGCGAAGACGCCGCCGGGTCTGGCCCAGAGCGCGGTGCCGTGGTTCTGTCACGCCTTGACCGGCGGGCGATGGCTGCTTGATTTCCTGTTTCGCGTGCCGCGCGGGACGTTTGCCGGGCAGGCATTGGCGGCCGAGCTGGGTTTGAAGACGCTCGACGATCGCGACGACATCGAGGCCTACAGTCAGGCGTCGCGCGTGCAGATGCGGCCGGCGATCGGGCCGGTGGATCAGGTACGCGTGTTGGTACACGACCACAAGGAGATCGCGACACCGGCGTTTCGGTCGTTCTTGTCCGCGGCGTTGAGGGCCTATTTGGCACACGTTGAGGGGCTCGCGGGCAACCCCGCCGGCGCCGAGCCGTGGAAAGAGGATGGCAAGAAGTGGCATCTGTCGCAGAAGTCCATCGCCGCGAAACAGCCGAAGCTATGGAAGCCGATGACGTTGACCATGTTCCTGGGCATGGTCGGAAAGGCGGCGCCGGGCATGACCGCGCTCTGGAATCGCAAGATGTTCGTTGAGTTGGTGAGGGCCGACGGGCGCCGCGTGGGCAAGATCATCACCGGCGACGGATACGCCCTGCGCGTCGATCTGCACGTGCCGCGCGGCCGGTTCACGCCGACACAGGTCGAGCATTTGGGGACGCAACAGGAATTCGCCCGGCCGGGCAGCAGCGGGGCGGAACTGACGTTCTGGTTCCAAGCCACCGACGAGATCCACAGCGAGCAGTTGAAGTGCGTTCTGCAAGCGGCAGTGGAAGACGTGCCGACGGGAGACGTGCCGGTGGATAGCGCGGCGCCCGAGGGCGCGAAGACCGGTTGATCGCCGGCGCGAAGAAGTGCCCCGGTGCGAAGGAGAGCCCCCGACCTTGGTCGGGGTGTACGTGTGCGACTCGGTGGTAGCCCGGTTTATTCATACCACAGAGACCACGGAGAGCGCAGAGTGTTGTTGAGAAGGAAATTATGGCGAAATCCGAGCGTTTTTTGTCTTGACAGTGTGTATTACCAGTCATGCTGCGCCAGCCTCGCTAAACTGCTTTCTGACACTTCTCTGTGATCTCTGCGTGCTCTGTGGTGAATTATCCGGGGTAGTCGCATGCTGGTGTGAGCATCTGGATGCTGGCGTGAGGACCCTCTCTCGCACCTACACCCGGCGAAAATACTCTCCCGTACTTCAGTAACGCGGAGGCGCCGTGGGTCATGCTTTCACCATCGGACGATTCGGGGCGTACTACCGATACCTGTTCCAACCCGAGCAGACAGCCCGCTCGTTGGCAGGAGCCTCGGCGGTGCACCAAGCCCGCTCTGAGGTGAAGACAGGTTGAACGATGAGCCCTACGATATTTGGAGAGAAGGGGGGTTGCGCTTCGAATGATCTGTAAACTCGGGTCTGGCGTGACTCCGATTCGACACTTCTACCCGGCCGCTGCCAAGGGAACAACCTCGCTTCGTAGCACGTTCAGTTCTTCCAGATCGCCAGGTGTGAGCTTGATGCCACGCCAGCGTTTCGACACGTCCACCAGGACCGCATGAATCAGCGACAGGCCCGACTGTTCGCCGGCCATCGGACCGATCACCTTCGTCCGTCGCCGGGCTTCCTCGATCAGCCGTTCCAACGTGTTCGTCGTTCGCACGCGACGCCGATGCGATTCGGGCAGTTTCAGGCAGGTGATGCACTCTTCGAGGCTCTTGGCCAAAGCAGTCCACGGTTGGATGCACCTGTGGTACCGCCGTCGCGGCGGTGGGTTCACGGGCTTTGGCGCCCATGCCACAGCCACAGGCAAGCGTGAACTGCACACTGGCTGGCCTATCGGCCCGTAGCCATGGACGGCACACCAAAGCTCTGCAGCGTCGTTCGCAGCAGCGTCCACGTCCTCACGTGCCCGCTGGGCTGCAGCGAATGCCGCGTTCGCCTCGTTGGTTCTCCTTCTGGAGTTTGGCCATACACAAGCCCTGTCGCGGTTCACGTCGCTCCCAGCCAAGCCTGCGCCAGAGGATATCCTGCTTTTCGGACGGAGGTTCTCTCTCTCGCTCCAGACCTATGACACATCCCGGCAGGGGAGATCAGAGCCAGGTCCTCTTCTTGCCGCCGTGGCCGTTAGCGGTCACGGGCGGGTCCTCAGGCGATTCTCTGCGGCGTTGCCCAGCCATCGAACCACCGTGCGGGCCCTGGCGTAACGGCCACGGCCATGCTATACGCAATCCTTATCATGCCGCCAT
>JAFGQA010000259.1 GCA_016935885.1 Phycisphaerae bacterium
ATATGCTGGAGGCTGTGGATCTGCCGCCAGCCGTCATTCTCGAGCACGCCGGCCGCGACCAGTCCATCCAGGATGAACTTGATCGCAAAGGCGATATTGTCGGGATCCTTTTTCCGCAGACTGCGAAACCAGATACAGGTGACGGCGTAGGGCGGCAGCCCTATGCCATCCAGCATCATCCGGCGTTCCAAGGCGCAAACCATACACGTCTCCGTCTCGCCCCGCTTGGCCTTCGCTGCGGCGTACTTGTTGGACCGCTCCAGCCGGATATACGTATTCAAGTCCACGAGCTCACCTGGAATCCAGAGCTCGCCAGGGCCAGGTCTAGGCTCCATCACCGTTTCCCCGAACCGCGTCGAGCACCGTCTGATACGTCGCCCCTGTCAGGCGAAAGATACGATTCGGCAGGTTGCTCATCGGAAAGAGCCGCACTGTGCCAGACTGATAGTAGACCCTCCCCGAGCTCAGGTGCCCGACCTGGAACGTGTCGGGCGCCAGCTCTCGCAGGCGCTCAATCACTGCTGGCGAGGTCATAAACACGGTCAGCCCCTGCTCGGTCAAACTCTCCATCATCATCCACATCTCCTCTCTCGAACACGCCATGCTGCTCCAGTGTGGCAATGCCCGTCGCCACCACCTGTAGCACCTTGGCAAGCGCCAGGGGCTCGTTCTTGTCCAGATAGGCCCGATAGGCCGCGCCCAGGCCCTCCTCCATCAGTCCGAGCCATTCCTCCAGGCTGAAGGGATTGTCCTCGATACGACCGACGGTCTCGTTCATATAGCGCCGCTCAGCCGCGATCGCCCGAAACACGTCCGCCACCCCTGCTGCTCGGTATTTGCTTTTCGTCGCCATCCAACCACCCTCCACTAGAATCTGATAGGCGCAATCGTGGCACAACTCGGGATAGGGCGACCGATAGGCGAGACGAACCATGGAACCATCAGGCGAACGTCGCACAACAGGGAGATCGGCATCGATCAAGATCCCACACTCGGCGCAGGCCATGACCTCGCCCTCCCGTCGCATACGCGACATCTCTTCAGAAGGCGTGGTCGCCAGCCAGTAGGCGCGCACCTTCCCATTCATGGCACTCATATCCACCACCCACACAAAAGAAACGTCAGCCTCAATACCTCGCGCACGATGAGTGCGAAAACGACCCACGTCACGGCACGCATGACCCACTTCCTCTCTTTCACAGTAGCCTACCTCTTGCCTCACGCCGCCGGCGGTAGCTCTCGTTGCCGAGAAACAGGATGCGCGCCCACGGCGACTTGCTATAAGACACCGAGCCGTTCTCATTCACCGTGATCCCGTCGAGCACACGATCTCGGATGCGCTCGTCCCACGGCATCTCCTTCAGATTCAGATTGCTCGTGATGATCGTTGGCAGTCGCGTATTCAGACGGGCATTCAGCACGAGAAACAGCTGCTCGTCCGTCCAAGGACTACGGACCTCCGAGCCGACATCATCGAGCACTAGGAGGCCGACGGTCTGGAGCATCGTCAGCCGTTCCTGCATCGTCTCCTTGCTGCCATGCTCATAGCCGGCCCTCAGCATATTCAGCATCGAGGGCCAGCTATCCCAATGGACGGCCAGACCGCGCTGGCGCGCCGTGACAGCGGTGGCAATCGCCAGATGCGTCTTGCCTGTGCCAACCGAACCAGATAGAATCAACCAGCCTCTCGGCTCCTGCGCGAAAGCTCGGCACGTCTTCAGCGCTCTCTGCAACGGGTCCGTCAGCGGTTCAAAGGCCTCGAACGTCATCTCCTGCTCGAGCGCGATGGGCACGTTGCTGAGGCGTCGCAAGCGGTCGGCCTCGCGAGCTGCGACCGCGCTGCGTTGACAGGCACAAGGAATCGCCTTCCCGAACAAGAGATGTCCGACTGGCACCCCAGGCCAGCGCACCCATCCAACGTGGGTCTCGTCCGGCGTGCCGACGTTGATTACATTGCAACAGCAACGCGTGATCCGCGCCGCTGCCTCCTCAATTGTTCGCGGCAAGTTGCTCTCGCGCACGCTGCGCCTCCTCCACCTTCTCCCAGGCTTTCATTTCCGCATACGCTAGCGCCTCGAAGTCCGTCGTCGTATCAGCATCTTGCCGCTGTTTCCCGTTCCCGTTCCCGTTTCGGCCATTGCTGCGCTTGGCCACCCCTTGGATGTAAGCCAGGACATCGCCGGTCGGAGGCCGCGTGCTGTGCTGCCACAGCAACTCAGCCAGCCGGCCGGCCCCACCGACCCCCTGGGCCACACGACCCACATAGCTGTAGGTCGGAGGCTCCTTTCCTGGATACAGATGCTCAAACATGCGTCGCAAGATCGCCGGTCTGTTGGACCCGTACTGGCGCGGGTGCTCGAGCATCTCTGCCCATTCCTGATAGGTCGAAGGATCAGATTCCTGAACGGGTGCGCCAGCACCTTCTGAGGATTCTGGTTTCTCTGCCGTAATCTCTGCCGTAGTCTCTGTTAGGGATTCGCCTGTTTCAGCATGTTCCATCTGCGTTGTAGCGCAGATCGAACTGCGCTCTGGCGCATTTGCAGGTCCGTTCTGCGTTGTGGCGCATTTCCATTTGCGCTCTCTTTCCGCAAGGACCTTCTCCCACGCCTCAAAGAAACCGTCGTGTCGAATGCGGATGTGGACGGTCGGGGAGCCGTTGAAGCGGAACACCCGCGTTTCCACGATCTCTTTATCCACCAGGATGGACAGGGCGCGTCGCGCCTGGGCTTCGGAGATACGGACCTC
>JAFGQA010000022.1 GCA_016935885.1 Phycisphaerae bacterium
GACATGACCGAGGTCACCCGACCCGTCGACGTCCCGGGCCTCAAGCACGACGGGGACGGCGCCTTCGATTGCGGGGCGCATGAGTACGAAGGCGACTGAAAAAGCAAAGCCGGGCACCGCACGACTCGCGTCGAGACCATCGCGTCTCGCCCGAGCCGTGCGAGCCCGGCCTTATCGATAAGAAGCGCAACCGGCCGTAAGCGGCGCTGGTGTTGTCCCGGACGGCGACTCGTTCCCGCATGAGGAACGCGGCGCCGGCTGCCACGGAGACCGGCGCGCTGCGGTCGGGAACTTTTCTCCTGCCCAACTCACGAGCTCGATCGCGACCGAGATCCTCCTGAAGGCTCAACCTCCTCGCGGCGATTCGGCCGAGCCCCGCCCAGCAAGTCCTTTGGGAAGTGAATCCAGGAGCTTGGCGATCTCCTGCCGCTCCCGCGGCGTGAAGATGGGCCTGACCTGATCGATCCGCAACGCCTGTGTAAGATGGCGCTTGGCGACGGCGAAGTCCTCGAGGCGAACGCATACGCCGCCGAGGCGGTACAACGCCTTGGCGCGGTTCGGCGTCTCCGGGCTGGTCAACTCGATGCACTTCTCGAAATCAGCCCGGGCATCGGCCAGTCGTCCGGGCAGCTTTGAGAGAATCACGCCGCGCGTATCCCTCAGACTTCGATTCTCCGGGTCGATGCGAATCGCTCGATCGGCCAGCTCCAGCGCGGTCTCGTGCTGGCCTCTGGCCTCCGCGAGAATCCACGCCAGGTCATTCAAGGCTTGGGGATGGCGCGGATCGGCCTTCAACACGGTTCGACAGAGCTCTTCAGCGCGATCCGGGTTCCCGGTCTGATAGGCCATCGCGGCCAGGGCTAAATGGGCCTGGAAGAAACGGGGGTGCTTGGCGACGACCTCCTCGAACAGCTCCATGGCCTTGGCCGCGTGGCGTTCGTCGCGCGCCGTCGCCAGGACGAAACCGGCCGTAAAGAGCGTGTGGACATCGGCATGCCCCTTACCTCGGCGCTCGGACACCAGCTCCAGGATCTTGTCTAACTCCCGACGCTCGCCCATCCAGACGATGCGGGCTCTGGTGACGTCCGGTGTGTCGGGCGCCACGTCGGCGGCTCGCTCGACGCACTCGCCGCCGCGCAGGCCGTCGCCCTGAAGACGATAGAGCTCCGCCAGCATCAGCAGGGCCTTGGCGCTTCGCTTGCCGTCGTCGGTACCCGTGTACGTCTCGAGGTCGGCAATCGCCTCGCTCGTCTTTCCGAGGGCACTTTGAAGCTTGGCTCGGGCCACTCGAAGTCGTTCGTCTTGCGGGTTGATCCAAAGAGCGGCTCGGACATCAGCCAGTGCCGTCCGGCACGCCATCAGGTCGCGAGACGCAACGGCGACATGAGTGAGCACTTCGCATGCCTCGACGTCGCTTGGCTCATGGGTGAGCGCGGCCCGAGCCAACTCCCTTGCGGTCGACAGATTGTTGAGCGCGACTTCCTCCCGGGCCCTGACGACGTGAAGCCTGACGTTCGAGGGATTCGCTCCCAAGGCGCGAACGGCCACGTCCCTGGCGGCGGCGTGGTCGCCGCGGTCGGCGACCATTTCAATCAGCTTCAGGTGTGCGTTGACGGCCGTCGGTCGGAGCTTTACCACGCGCTCGAGCAGCACGCGGGCCTCGGCATTCGATTCCTCGGTTCCCTCGGACAACAGGAGGGCGGCACGCGTGTCCAGGAGGTCGGGGTCGTCCGGCAATGACTGCTCCAACTCGCCGAGCAGCCGGACGGCGAGTGCCCGATCCCCATCCCGGTCTCGACGAAAGAGCCTTGTCATCAGTCGGCGTTTCAGCGAGAGGTTTTCCGGGTGTGCCGAGAGGCCATTGCTCCACACCGTGATTGCCTCGTCCAGGCGTTCGGTATTGGCGTAGAAACCGCCGAGGAGCTCCTCGCCCTGCCCATCCGGCATCAACTCGATCAGGCGGAGGTAATCCTTTTCCGCTAGATCCGGACGCCCTGTGCCGGCAAGAAACGTCGCCCTCAAGAGAATCGATTCCGGAGCATTGTCTCGCTCCACCCGTCGATCGAGCACGCGTTTGGCCTCCGGCAAACGGTCCTGCATCTTCAAGATGCCCACTCGTGCCGCCGTGACGGCCATCGAATGTGGGGCAATTGCCTCGGCTTCGTCGAGATAGCTTAGCGCCGTGTCGGCGTCCTTGGTCTGCTCGTATACCAGGCGGGCCAGAGAGATTCGCCCACCCAGATCATTGGGATTCTCCCCCACTCGGCCCCTCAGTTCGTCAATGGCCTCGGACAGCCGACCGGCCTGCAGCGCGGTACGAACGCGCCTCCGACCTTCGAGGGCCCAACTCACATCCACCTGCTCGATCAGATCCCTCGCTTCCGCAAGACGATTCTGGCCCTCGAGCATTGTCACGAGACGATCGGCGACGTCCGTCGCGTTCGGATTGATCGCCAGGCATCGTCGGTAGATCTGCTCCGCCTGGGCCGGATCTCCGCGACGTTCGTACATTCCGCCCAACAAGAGAACCGGCGCGGACCAGCCTGGATCCGCATCGACACAGAAGCGAAGGTGCTCGGTCACCTCTCTGCTCCGTCCTCGCCACCGGCTTGTCGACAGATCAACCAGCGCCTGGTAGTAGCGCCAGTGGAGTCCTCGTTCGCCTTGAATCGTTCGGATTTCGTCGACGAGGCGCCGTGCCGCGGCGTGATCTCGTCTGACCTCCGGGAACTCCAGGAGCAGCGCGCGGACCTGGACATCCTGGCTGTCTTCCTCCGCGAGCCCGCGGAGCCGTGCCAAGCCTGATTGCCGATCGATGTGAAGCGCCTCGACCATCGCGGCCCGGAGGGCCAGCGATCGCTTGTCCGCGGTGCTCGCGACGCTCCGGGAGCCGGTCAGGAGCGTCGCCACCGCCTCGCGGTACCGACGCCGCGACCGCTGCAGTTCCGAGAAGGCGTGCCATGGCGCGGCGGTCTCCGGGAAGGCCCGGCAGGCTTGAAGCAGCAGCTCGGCTGCCTCCGCGGCACGATGGGTCCGCGCCAACAGGCGAGCGAGGCGCAGCCTGGCGGACCCCGAGGTGTCACACTCCTTGATCGCATCTCGGAGCGTTGCCTCCGCCACGTCATCTCGACCCCGCCGCGCGGCGATTAGGGCCTGCAGGATTCTGACATTCGCCTCCTCCGGACGGTGACGCTTCAGTCGGTCCAGTTGTCCCTCGATCTGATCGATGCGCCGCTTTCTCGCGTCGATTGGCTGATCGTCGAGGGCGGCCATCTCCGCCTCGGTCCGGAGCAACGTCGTGTCCAGATCCGTCGGGTTCAGCGACTCGGCGCGCACGGCCGCATCGAGTGCCTTGGTCCAGTCCCCCTGGGCAAGACAGGCGCGGGCGAGTTGCGCCGTCATCGTCGGATCGTCCGGTCTCGACTGAAGATACAGCCGAATGGAGGCGATCACTTGTCGAAGCTGGCCGGTTTGTCCGTATGCCTCGGCCAGGAGGCGGCAACAGACGGGATCCTTGGCCGCAGGCGAGGGTCCCTCCAACAGGTGATCGATGACCTGGTACGGCTTGCCCTCGGCCCTTCTCACGATGGCCTTGAGGTAGGCCGGGTTCGCGGCTCCTCGAAGAGACGCGGCCTCCAAGGCGGTGACGTCAAGATACTCGGCGAGACACCGTTTGGCCCTGGCCGGCTCTCCGCCGGAGGCGTAGAGTTCGATGGCTGACGGCAAGACGCCCTTGCGCTGCTGGCGGTACTTCAGACGCTCCAACACGTCGTCGGCCATGCGGACGCCCTCAGGTCCGGCACCCTTCCGGAGGGCGAGTTGAGCTTCGACAAGGAACTTGGAAACCACCCAGTCGTCCGGATCGTCGAAATCCCTGGTCACCGACGCGGGATCGAGATTGTCGATGGAGCGGAGCTCGGCGCCGGCTCGATCGAGATCCCCATGCGCGATCCACTCTTGGGCCAAGAGAAGTCGTAGGCTCGCCCGCGTTGGTTGCATGGCACCGGCGGACTCGAGATCCTGTCGCGCCGTCGCAAGGGCCGCGAGGCGCTCGGCCTGTGAATCCGGTAGGTGCGTGCGAAGGAATTGGGCGCGGTTGACGAGAGCCCTAGGCGAGTTCGGGTCGAACTCGATCGCCCGGTCGAGCCACGCCCGAGCGGTTCCCTCCGGATCTCCCGGGCTCCTCACGAGATCCAGATTGCTCATCAGCCGGCACGCTTCCACGTATTCCTGGCAACTGACCGATTCCGTTTCGAGGGTATCGATCATCCCCGCCAGGACGCCACGCTCTTCATCCAGCTTCTGCTGGGCCTCGTAGGCCTTTGCAAGCCAGAGCGAGGCCTTGGGATCGGAGGGAAGGTGTTTGAGTCGGTTGCCCGCAACGTAGATGACTTCGCTGTGGTTCTCGAGGGCGTCATAGAGGGCGGCAAGCCGTTCGAAGGCGACGTCGTCCCGAGGCGCGTCTCTGAGAACCTGGCGGTAGGCCCGGATCGCCGCGCCCACGTTCCCGAGCTCCAGGGGTCGGACGAGCAGTTGCGCTCGAGCGTACTCCTTGAGGACCGCCGTGTCGTTCGGATGTCGCGCCAAGTACCTTCCGAGCTGCTCGCAGGCCCGCGACCATTGCCCCTGGTCCAAGGCGAGCCTGCCTTGCACGAGTCCCCTGGCGGCAAGGACCCTCTTGCGAATCTGGATCGCGGTGCCCGCGGCAATGAACAGGACACCCGCGCCGACCGCCACCAAGAGAAGCACCCTCGATCTGACCTTTCCTCTTCTGCCTGTCTTTATCGGACGGGACATGATGACGCGGTGACCTCCATATAGGCGCGCCCCGCGGAGAGAGCGCGGGGAGCCGATGTCGACCCCGAAGCGGCGCTGGAAACGGTCAATGATTAGTACGAAAGGGAGGGCGTTGGACTTCGCCGAACACCCAACTCGGACAGCGTGGACTCAGCAGGGATAGAGACATAGGCAGCCTGCCATCCGCGTCGGCGAGGAACTCAGCGTCCCTCGCCACGTTCCACGCCGAATCGACAAAGGCATGGCCTCAGCGCCACTACGACGGCGCCCGCAGCGGCCGAAGCATCGTTTCGAGGCCCCTCGACAGCGTCACGCCGACAGGAATCGCTTCAGGGCCCCGCAACAGGGGATCGCGAGCGTCTCGGCACCCAGACGCGGACGGCCGTCGTCAGTATGCCCAATCCCAACACGGTCAAGACCACGGCCCCTGGAGAGGGAACCGCCGAGCCGAGACCCCTGACCGTCAGATCATCGATGAAGATCGCGTGTATCGTTCCGTCGGAGAACTCGAGCCTCCGCACTGGAGTCGCCGAGGGAAAGTCAATCCATCCGCTGGAGAAGATCTCGTCGTCCGGCGACCACACGTACACACCGACCAGTTGATCCGCCTGGTCGTAGGCCCGAAGGTGGAAGTCGGCACCCCTCATCTCCCAGACCTTCCCCCGGAACTGGACTCCGGTGATGGGCTCCTCATCAAAGATGATCTCGAGCGTGCCATCCCACCCAGGCCATCCCTCAGCCGAGCCGAAGGTGAGGACAAACCAGGGATCGGCGTTGCCGAAGACCGCGTCGATCGTCTCGACGGAGCTGCCGTAGACACCCGACATGTACGCGCTGATTGGCACGTCGTGGTCGGCAAACGACAACCCCGTGAAGTCATAGGAAGCCAAGGCATCAAAGTCGAAGGTAATGTCCGCCCGCAAGCTGGAGACGGCCGGCAGACACAAGAACACAACCGGGATGAGCGCCTTTTTCATCGGTTGATCCTCCCGGCTTCTTCCCTCGCATGCATCACGGACTGACGGCCCGGCGCGAGATCAGCGCCGGGTCCGGAATTCACTTTCGCGCCCTGCCCTCCGGCGGGTCGTCCATCCGGCAGGCAAAGGCAACGACAGGACCTCAGTCAACGAAACAGGTGGTGATCGGGGGACCCCGCGGGAATCGCAGTCGAGGGTCGTGCTGAGGCGTTCCTCGAGGGTGGCTGGCTTCTCGCAAAATGACAGACTGGCACGGACGACAGCCGCCGGGCCCCCCATCTAGACAACAGTACGACGAGGAGGCCGCAAGCTGGAAATCGGGGTCAATGGCCACCGCGTGTGCGATCTGCGTTGGGCCGCCTCCATGCCACCATTCCGCGATTGGGCCGGACTGTCCAAGCCGCGCCGAACGGCCGACACCCAGAGCGCCAAGGGTGCCCAGTCCCAGCAAGATCAGCGATGCGCCGCTCGGGCCGCCGTCGCCCCACGCGGCCACCGGCTCGCTTGGCGAGTTCGACTCCAATGATCCGCCGAAGATGGGTCCTTTCTCCGCAAATCGACCGTCGCCGTAGCCAAGGAGGGTGCCCCCGAAGGAATCATCAGATGACCCCGTCAGAACAACGGCATCAGCAACGTCAGTCGGCGTGAGCAAAGAGGGATATGTGAAGGAAGTGGTCAACTCCCCGAAGGCGCAGGCATGCAGCAACCCCACGAGGAGCACGGTAATCCATCGAGCGTGCAGGACCATCGCGGTACCGCCTTGCTTCTTGACGGGCAGACCCCGCAAACCGCCGATATGGACCGCCACCATAGACAGTCTACCGGGCGTATGCGATTCGGTCAAACACATATCGTCTTCTTTCACTGAGACCGTATTGGCAAGTGTCCATTGATATTCCGGCATATTCATCGATCCGGCACTTGGCGTCTCTGGCCGGAACCTCAACACCGCCAAGACGGAGGACCGTTCCGACACGCCTGCACGCTTTCGGGGTCTCCGCGACATGGTCAGTGCCGGCCCGAGCCCCCTGCCGGCAGCGGGTGGCCCTGCTCCCCCCCCGTCATGAGTCTGGTCCCTTTCCGGAGCAACGCCGCCTCGGCCAGCAAGAGGAAGATGGCCACGGGCATCATGCTCAGCCCCGCGAAGTCGTGGAAGAAACGTTCCGCGGTCTCGTTGCTCGTCCATCGATACAGCGCGGCCGTGGCGCAGAGGCGAGCGAGATTGCAGATCACCGCGAGCCCCATGCTCGACAGCACGAGCACCGCCTTCTGCCAGGGGCGGGCGTCGATCAGGAATACGAGGGTGGCGGCCACGATCAGGAAGGCCGTGAGCATCCGCAGGCCGCTGCACGCCTCGGCCACGCCGATGGGAACGCTGCCATCCATGAGCAAGACGTTTCCCTGGCGGACGATGGTGAACCCGAACCACTCGAGAACAGAAGCCGCCCAGGAAGCGGCCAAGGTCTTGAGCCCACCTGCCAGGGCCACGTGGAGGCGCGAGGGAAGCGGCATCATTAGAAAAAGGAACGTCAACACCCACCGCAATGCATGGAAGACCCCCCTGCCCAGAATAGCCAGGACCAGCCCGGCAACGGTCAGAGGAAACGAATACGTGACGGCGGACCCGAACGAAAGGAATTCTCCGGCAAGCCGAATGAACTGGGCCGAGACGACGATGGCGAGCCCCCACCCACAGGGCCTGACCTCGCACGACCTGAGGGCATCGCGCTTGCGCCAGATTAGATACAGGGCGATGAAGGGAACCACTTGGCCGCCAGAGTAGTCTTGGTTCTCCCGCCATACCTCGGCGAGACCGACCAGGACCGGCAGATAAGCCCACAGCAAAGCGAACGCAACGAGAGCGCCCAGACCCACCCAGCCTAGGGCCCCAGCCAGACGGGCCTCGCCAGGTTTCCTGTCCAGTGTGAGTCGGTGAGTGCCTCCGATGTACAGACTACGCATTGGATACCTCAGAAAAATGTCGTTCAGTGTTCCGCCAAAACAACGAACAAACATCTAACAGTATGTACCTATCCGCCATTGGCCCAGGCGAATGCGTCTTTGGGACCCGAGGCTTGGGGAAGTCTGTCCTCCATGATGGGCGAAAGTCAGTGGTTGACGCCAGCCTTCCTGGCTTACTCTGTTTGCCCAGATTAACGGAGTATCGTATTCTAGCCGCGCGACACACGGGCACTTCGTCGCAACACATTGCCGAGGGAGGAGTAGGTATGAAGGCGCGGATGAGCATCACTCAGCACGTCCTGTTTTCGCTGACGATCTTGGCATTCCTGTGTCTGGCCGGCTGCGGGGGGCCCCCCTCGTCGGGCGGCGGCTCAGACAATCCGCTCATCGGCGGGCTGGTCGATCTGCTGGACGGTTCGGATCCTGCAGGGCCTCCCGTCGCGGCAGATCCCAACGAATCGGCTGATCCGAACGATGATGCCGCGCCCGGGGACAACGAGGGGGACCAGGACATCGACGACCCCGCCGCGCTCCCTCAGGTTCGCTTCACGGTGGAACCGCTTGTCGGAGCAAGACCGTTGACCGTGGTGTGCGAGGCCAGTACGCTTGCCAGTACCGCGGTCCCCGGCGGGGTGCTTACCTGGCTGTTCGACGACGTCGCGGAGACCGGCCCCATGTCGGAGTTCTCCCGCCGCACTCACGTCTTCCGCAAGGGAGGGACGCATACGGTCGCGCTGATGTTGAGCGTCGCCGGCCTGACCGCACCCATCCAGTGTGTCAGCGAACAAACCGGCACCAAGGAAGCCGTCGTCGTCGTCCTGCCGAGAATCTCCGGCAAGGTCTTCACTCATGGCGGCATGGGCATCGCGGGCGTTGCCGTAACGGCCAACCCGGGGGGAATCACCGCCGTCACGAAGGCGAACGGCGCCTATGAGCTCGACGTGCCCTACAACTGGTCCGGCCTCGTCGCTCCTCACCATAGCCAGTACGCCTTCGACCGTTCGAGCCGGTCGTACTCCCGTGTCACCACCGACGTGCCCCAGCAGGACTTCGTCGCCAGCGAAGCATCGAAGGTCACGATTTCGGGAACGGTTCTCACCGACGATGGCTCGCCGATCCCCCAAGTCCGCGTCTCCGCGGACAACGGGGGCGGTAGCGCCGTAACCGATACGAGTGGCTGCTATCATCTCGAGATCCCGCGCGATTGGTCTGGCACGGTCGCGCCTGAGAGCGGGGGTTACACGTTTGATCCGAACGCGCGGAGCTATTCAAGCGTTCAGGCCGACGC
>JAFGQA010000260.1 GCA_016935885.1 Phycisphaerae bacterium
GCGTCCATTCGAGCCTGTTTTCACGGGTAATGAACGACCCGCCCCCGTGGGGCGTGTCGTTCGTTACCCATGCCACCCCGTTTGTCGGCGCCCCTGCCACCCCGTTTGAACGCTAAACACGCACGAGTTGCCCGTGGCACCGAGGATCGGATGCTGCCGGAAGTGTCACGGGGCCCGCTCCCACCGGGTAAGCCGCGGGCAGACGAATGCGGTCGATTCACGCACCCGGGGCGCGAGGATTAGCGACGTCGTCCGCGATCAACGAGCGCAACCTCGACCTGCTCCCGTGGGGCACGTGAGCACATGACCGAAGGCGTCCGCGGATTGGCCGGTTAGGGGGCCGGTCCCTCGCTCGAGGCGTGTGATTCAGGAGGTGGCGCCTGGGCCATGGGCTGTGCACGGGGCGGCGTCACCATCGCCATCGCTGCCCTATCCAGGATTCCGGAACCGGGCGATTCCGCAGACGTCCCGTCTGCGTCCTTTGGCTCGACCGTAGCCTTTGGAGGCTTGGCCTTCTTTGTCGCTCCGGCCTTCAGCGGCACCAGGACCATCGTCATCCGGCGTCCCAACATCCGCGCGTGCCGCTCGATCTTGGACACGTCCTGCAGCAGCGAGACGATCTCGTCGAAGATCCGGAGCCCGACTTCCCTGTGGAGTCGCTCGCGCCCGCGGAACATCATGGTGAACTGCACGCGATCGCCGCTCTCCAGGAATCTCCGCGCCCGACTGATCTTGATTTCCTTGTCATGGGGATCCGTCTTCGGCCGGATGCGGAGCTCCTTGAGCCTTTGCTCGTGGTGCTTCTGCTTCTGCTTCTTGGACTGAAGGTACTTCTGCTTCCCGTAGTCCATAATCTTGCAGACCGGAGGCCGCTCGTTTGGCGACACTTCCACAAGGTCCAGCCCGGCCTCCCGGGCCATCGCGAGCGCATCCGAGGTCGGCATGATATCCCGCTGCACGCCGTCGGCATCGATCAAACGAACCGGCGACAACCGAATCTGCTCATTCATTCTTGGGTTGGAAATAGGCGATCACCTTCCTCTCTAGTAATGGGTCCTAATGATCCTCAGCGCTCCTCCTCCCGCCAGGCTGATTCTCCTGGAGCAGGAATTCGACGAACAAAGGCAGCGCCATGTTATCAACCTGTCGGCCTTCGCGATCATTCACGTTTACCGTTCGGGCCTGGGCCTCTTGCCCACCCACGACGGCGATGTACGGAATCTTCGTCTTTCGCGCGCGGTGCTTCTTCGGCCCGATCTTCTCCGGCGAATCGTCCAATTCGACACGCAGCCCCGCTGCGCGGAGCCCGCCCACAACCTCACGGGCATAGGACTCGCTCTTCTCGCTGATCGTTGCGACGACCACCTGTGTCGGCGCAAGCCACATCGGGAACGCCCCCTCAAAGTGCTCGATGAGGATCCCCATGAAACGCTCCATGCTGCCGAACAAGGTGCGGTGAACCATGACCGGCTGATGCGGCTGGTTGTTCTGTCCGACGTACGTCAGGCCAAACCGCTCCGGCAGGTTGTAATCCACCTGGACCGTGCCCAACTGCCACTCCCGGCCGATACAGTCCTTCACCAGGTAGTCGATCTTCGGCCCGTAGAAGGCCGCCTCGCCGACTTCCTCCGTCGACTTCAACCCGCTGGCCGCCACCGCCTGGCGAATCGCCGATTCCGACAACTCCCATGCCTCCGGCCGAGCGATGAACTTCTTGTGATCCGGATCGTGCAGCCCGATGCGGACTCGGTATTCGTTCAGATCGAGGATCTGCAGGACGTACCGCGTCAGTTCCATGCAGGCGGTGACCTCACGCTGCAACTGCTCCGGTGTGCAGAAGACATGCGCGTCATCCTGCGTGAACCCGCGGACCCGTGTCAAGCCGGCCAACTCGCCGGATTTCTCGTAGCGGTAGACCGCTCCGAACTCCGCGTATCGGATCGGCAGATCGCGATAACTCCGCGGCTCACTCCTATAGATGCCGATGTGACCCGGGCAATTCATCGGCTTGAGCAGGAAGCCGTCCGACTCCTGCAGTTGCCCTCGGATCACATCGAGGTTGTGCTCAATCTTTCCCGGCGCCGCCTGAAACCGCCTCGACGAGGCGCGGCCGTCTCGGTCCTGGTCCGAGGAATCGCCGACCAGCCGTTCGTAGACGGCCCTGTCCACGCGTTTCAGTTCATCCAGTAGCGCATCCGCCTGGGGTGGCGGCGGCTGGTCGGGATCGCTCTCAGCCACAGCTATCCACAGGTCGTTCAGGATCATCGCGGCCTGGGAGTCATACAGCGGCGGAAACTGTGATTCGCGGTAGTACGGGAAATGCCCGCTCGTGCGAAACAGGTCCAGCCGCCCGATGTGCGGCGTATAGACCATCTCGTAACCGTACTCGAGCAGCTTCGTCCGCATGTGCTCTTCCAACAAATGTCGGATGATGCCCCCCTTCGGCTTCCACAAGACCAGCCCGCTGCCGACCAGCGGATCGATCGTGAACAGGCCGAGCTCCTGCCCGATCCGTCGGTGGTCGCGTTTCCTGGCCTCCTCAAGCTGCGTCAGGTACGCCTTCAAATCCTTCTTGTTGTGAAAGGCGGTCCCGTTGACTCGCTGCAATTGCTGCTTGGTCGCGTCACCGTGCAGAAACACGCCGGAAACGCTCAGCACCTTGAACGCGCCGATCTTCCCCGTGGTGGGCAGGTGCGTGCCCATACACAGGTCCTCCCAGCCGTTGTCGGACGCCGACCCGGTCACATAGAAACTCAGCCGATCGCCCTTTGCCCGCTCGGCGTTCTCGACCTTATACGGGTTGTCCTCCGACCGGACCTTGGCCAGCCCTTCCTCGCGGCTCATTTCGTAGCGCGCAAACGGGCGATCCTCCTTGATGATCGCGGCCATCTCGGCCTCGATCTTCGGGAAGTCATCTGGCGTCAGCCGATACGGCAGGTCGATGTCGTAGTAGAACCCGTTCTCCACCGGCGGCCCATAGACCAGTCTTGTCTCCGGCCACAGCCGGCAGATCGCCTCGGCCATCACGTGGGCCGCACTGTGACGCAAGATCTCCAGCGAGTCTTCGTCGCGGGCTGTCAGGAGCCGCAGCCTGCAATCCCCGGCCAATGGCGCCGCCAGGTCGAGCGTGACTTCGCCGTTGCCGAAGTTGGCTCTTGCCCCCAGCGCGGCCTTGGCCAATCCGGCACCGAGTCCGGCCGCGACGTCCGCCGAGGAGCAGCCATTCGGCATCTCCAGTTCCGATCCGTCTGGGAGCGTTACGTGTATCATGGGGTTTCTGGCACCTGTAAAATCGGAGCAACAACACCACCGCAATGCGAATCGGCCGCGAACCCAGGCGCAGCATCCCTGCTCTGCCGCAATACCTGGTTGCACAGCGTCGCGCTAATCACGTTGTCTGAGGTGTGTCGATCAAGGGCCGCCGTTCTCGACAGATGCGCATCAGCACCTATGCTCCCCCGAAAACCAGGAACAGTATACTACGTCCAACAGATCGGTCAAGTCACGTATCGATACGACTTTCGATTGCCGGGAACGCCGCTCTGGAAGCCGGAACCGCGTCTCCGACCACACATTGCAGGGATGTGCCGCGATTGCCACGGCCAGTAGGGCCGCTGTCCACAGGTGGAGCCCCCCACAATCCTCAGCATAACTCCTTGTCTTACAATGGGTTGTTGATTCTCATCTACGCTGCCATGCCCAGGACCGGGCGCTTCATCCTGCGGTCGATGGTGGACACCAGCCAGTTCATGATCAGGATGGACCAGTAGCACTCGCCTTCCAGATGGCCATAGAGCCGCATGAAGACGGTCAAGACGCCGATGCCCGCCGCGAAGACCAACTGCCCACGAGCCCGCATCGGTGTCGCAATCATGTCACCAGCGAGCAGAAACGCCCCGAGCATCAACTGTCCCGCGGTGAGGTGGTACATGACGTAGGCGACGCCCACGGCGTGGCCGTGCTCGACCGCCACGATGGGCAACCAGTGATACCCACCCCCATCGCCGGCGGTTTCCACGGGCAAAACGCTGGCGGCCAATGCCGCCGAAGCCAACATCGCCACCGGTAGCTGCCACCGCAGATACCCGCGGTAGATCAGGTACAACCCCGCCACGATCAGGGCCAGGCAGCACGTCTCACCGATGCCGCCCGGCACGGTGCCGAAGACCGTGTCCTGCCAGGGCGGCAGCGCGTCCCGCAGAAGCGGCTCGTATGTGAGATCGCCGTCGGCCGGTATCTTCGCTTCCGCAAACTGGCGCAGGGCCTGAACCGGCCGCTTCATCCGCCAAGCGTCACCAGCCACCGGCTCGCCGGCCGCAGACCATCCGCGGTACGTGGCAATCGTGATGTCCTGAACCTGCGAGATATCGCCGACGAGCAGATGGCCCGGCGTCAAGATCGGGGACTGCACCAGGTCCGCCGTCGCGACCAAGGACAGTTGTCCACTGAATAGGAACTGCACTACGACGCGTCCCACCACGGCAGGCTGCCAGATGTAGTGCCCGATCCCGCCAAACAGGCCCTTGGCGAGCACGATGGCGATTAGCGAGCCAAACATGGGCACGTACCACCGTACAGTCGCCGGTAGCGTCAAGGCCAACAGCAGGCCCGTCAGGCAGGCGTGGGACAGGCCGCCGATGACCGGCCGTCGTGTCGCGATGCCGACCGCCACGTCCGCCGCGACGGCCGACAGGATCGCCACCGTCAACACCTTGATCGCCGCAGGGCCGAACAGGGCCACGCCGCAGGCGGCCACCATGGACGCCGCGAGCAGCCACGACCGCAGGATGTCCTGGTGCGTGTTGCCACCGCTACGGTGCGGCGCGGCACGGGCCGAGAAGTCTCCACCGACGATCCAGCAATCGTTCGTCATTCCGCCACCGCGGCACGGCGTCTCATGAGCTTCACCGCTATCTGGGTGCAACGGGTAGCTTGCCTGCCCGTGTCCACTGGGCGAATCGCAGCCGTGTCCGTTTGATCGTCGCCGCCAGGGGCAACTGCGCCGGGCAGACGTAACTGCACAACCCGCAATCCACGCAGGCGTACAGGTGCGCCAGGTCGACGGCATTGCACGAATCCTGGGCCTCCAGGTGAATCAACTCCGATGGGTCCAACCCGACGGGACAGTCCTCCACGCACCAGCCGCAATGGACGCATGGCACAGGATTCAGGTGCTGGGTCGTCGAGAACAGCAGCAAGGCTGTCGTATCGACTGTCACCACGGCCTCATCGTTGCCGAGCGGAATGCCCGTCAAAGGGCCACCCGATATGGCCTGGCCGACACGCGCGATGATGCCCGCGCGCTGGGCGACGCGCCTCATGGGCGTCCCGACGGGAACGCGATAGGTGCCGGGGCGATCCACGGCGTCGCCGGCGATGGACATCACTGTCCGAGCCACTGGGCGGCCGTCCAACAGCGCCTGTGCGGCGGCGCGCACGGTGGCCAGCGGTAAGACAAGGGCGGCCACTTCCAGCGAGCTTTCGCCAGGAGGCACCTCGCGGTCCAGCAAAGTCTTGACAAGGACGATTGGATCGCACTGCGGGTACCGGTTGGCCAGCGGCGCAATCTCGACGTATCGCCCCTGTGCCTCGGCCTCCATTCGCTTGACGACGCGGCGATGGCGAAACGGCAACGCAAACAAGGCGCGATGGGCTCCCAGGGCATCGGCGATCTCGCAGGTCGTGTCAATCATCCGGCCGGGCTCCTCAACCAGCGTCCGGAGATCCGCCGTGAGGTACGGCTCTGTTTCCATCGCGTTGATGATCAGATCTGTCACTCCGGCCTCAGCCGCCTGGGCCATCACCGCGTGGGCCGGACCCCGCGGGGACGTGCAAACAACGCCGCAGTCGGCCAACTGCCTGATAAAGGATTCGCCGACCCATGTCCGCGGTGGCGGGTGCCACTCATCCTGGCCATCAGGTTCAAGGACCACACCCGGCAGGTAGCCGTCGGCCGCCGTCCACACGCGCTCCACTGCCGTGATCGTGCCCGATGTCGGCGCGTGAACGGACGCGGAGTCAGTACGAGTCGGCGCCGCCAGACGCTGCCCCCCAAGGACGCGATCGCCTACAACCACTTCGACGGCCGTTGGTAAACCGCGGCCGACCTGTAGCGGTACGTGCAGGGGCCCGTCGACCTCGATGTCCTCGATGGGACATCTCGCGGTCACGGCTTTGTGATCCGGCAGGAACAGCCCACCGTCGAAGTGCTGTCGGGGACCTCGCAGATTCGACCAGAATGACATCGCGAACAGCATCAATCATCGGCAGCCGCGCAGTCGCCGCCGACAGCTGCGAATCGGTGGTTCGCCGCTGCCTTGCGGCCGCCGATGATGCCGAGCTTGGATTCCGAATTGATGAATTCTATGATTCTTCGACCGGCTCGCGTCCTGGCCTGGCTGGTAAACTGGACGACCGCCTTGCCGAGCGGCAGGCCTGATCGAAACAGGATACGATAGGCCTCCTTGACGTCCGCGATCTCGTCTTGCGTGAAGGCCTCGGAGCGACGCAGGCCCAGCGCATTGTAGCCGATGCAGGTCGATTCGTATAGCGCTTTCATATAAGGCGGCACGTCCTTGGTGACTCGGGACCCACCACCGATCATGACGTATTCTCCGATCCGCGCGAATTGGTGAACCAACGTGTAACCGCTGACGATGGCGCTGTCACCCACAACCACGTGCCCGCTGAGCCCCGCGCAGTTGTACACCTTCACACCGTTTCCCAGCTTGCAGTCGTGGCCAATGTGCGCGTAGCCGAGGATGAAGCAGTTCTCACCGAGGATGGTCCACGATTCGGGCAGCGCGCCGCGGTGAACCGAGGCGAATTCACGAATGATGGTGCCAGCCCCGATTTTGCAGTAAGACCGATCGCCGTTAAAGTGAAAATCCTGCGGCAGGTGGCCCACGACCGCACCGGGATGAATCTGGCAGTGGTCACCAATCTCCGTCCAGCCGGAGATGTACGCGTTGGGATAAACCTTGACGCCCTCACCGATCTTGACCTGACCTTCTATAACGGCGAATGGGCCGATCTCCGCCGTGTCCGCGATTTCCGCCTGTGTGTCGACGATTGCCGTCGGATGGATTGCCATGTGATGCGCCCTGAGTCCTCAGTAATCAGCCGTCAGTTCCTCGCTGTTTGAACGCAACATTCTACGCAAGAACGGGCTGGGAGCAATCGCGGACCGCTACCCGTCAGAACGGGCTGGAATGGACGCCCGCGGGTAGGCTCCGCCGTTGCTGGCGGCACCGCTTACCCATGCCACCCAAACAGCCCCGGGCCCGGCTGCCGAGGGCACTATGGGACCTATCGGTCATCCGGATATCTGGCGTGTTTTACTTTATGTAGCCGAGACTTCGAAGCTTACGTTGCAGGTCGGCGTCCTCGTCGGAGACCTGCAGTTGCTTCACCAGTGCTGCGTTTCGCTCGGCGATGATGGCCTGGGCGCGGGCCTCGACGTCGGGTTGGGCCCCAACGATGTTCTCGGTCTCGCCGGGATCGCGGGAGAGATCGTACAGCTCGGCTTGGCCGGTGGTGGATGAGATGTACTTGTACGGGCCAAGCACGACGGCACAGAGCTCGCGACGAAGCCATTGGACGTCCGGTTCGTGGACGAACACCTCGGTTAGGGCATAGTCGCGCCCGGCTGCCCAGACCGAGCCGGCCAGGCCCGGCGGCGGCGGTTCGCCCAGCATGTCCATGACGCTGGGATACAGATCGACGAACTGAAACCACGCCGGCACCGATGGCGGATCGTTCCGCATGGACTCTGGAAACTTGATGTACAACGGGACCCGGACCTGGGTGTCATACGTGGATGTAACGTGGCGAAGCAGGCCGTGTTCGAGGAAGCCCTCACCGTGGTCGCCGACGATCACGATCAGTGTATCGTCGAAACAGCCGAGCCCTTGAATGCCGTCGAACAGCCGCTGCACCTGGCTGTCAAGGTAGAGCAACTCGGCGTCGTACTGCGAAACGAGGTACTCCCGCCACTGGTCAGGAATCGCGGCCACACGGCTCATCACCCGCAGGAAATCGTCATGGGGAATGAAGCCGGCCCAATCCACGCTCACATCCGCCGGCGCAAAGCGATCCTTGACCTCGGCCACCGGCATGTACGGATCGTGGGCGTCGAGGTAGTTCAGAAACAGGAAGAACGGTCGGTCGCCGTGCTGCCTCAACCATGCCAGGCTGCGGTCCGTGATTTCTTCTGCCCTGCGGTACGGTGGTGACCATCGGTTGTACAGCAGCGTCGATCGGCCGACGCGCTCCGGCAACTGCGACCGCACCGTTTCGCCGAACGGGATTCCCGTGATCCGGCTGGCGTGCAGCCAACTGATCTGCTCGCCGCGGAAGGTGCCGCTTGGGGCCACGTCGTAGTAGTCGAAGCCGCGGCTCAACCCGTAGCTCCCCAACACGGCGTGGTTGGCCACGATGCCGGCGGTCTGGAAGCCGAGCCCGCTGAGCTGCTCCGCCAAGGTCGGCAGATCATCACGCAGTGGGTAGCCATACTCCGGCCGCGGGCCTTCGTGTACGAGAAACTGCCCGTGCGCCCCGTGCACGTGCGCATACAGGCCGGTAAACATCGATGCGTGCGAAGGCAGCGTGGATGGCGCGGTCGCGAGAATCGTCCGGGCCACGTCGCACTCCTGACGAGCGAACCGCGACAGGGCCGGCATCGTCTCGCGGGGATAACCGAAGTCGTTGAGGTGGTCCGCACGAACGGTGTCCAGCACGACCAGCAGGATGTTCGGTACGCCCTCGCGATCGGGCGGGTGCCCCAGCGGTGCCTGGCGGACGTGCCATCCCAGGTCGAAGGGAAAGACGGCATGGCTGAGACCGACGGACAACGCAGCCAGCGCCGCCAAGCCGGCCAAGGCGGCCTGCGGCCTGCGCTCCCCGGTACCAATCGCGGCCGGCGTTGCCCGGCAGGCGATAACGACCATCAAGACGAGCGGAATACTGAGCATTCCCAACGCTGCGGCCGAGATGCGACCGAAGCCAGGCAGATCGGGCGCGACCTGAGGCAACGTGGTCGCACCGATATTCAAGAACCCCAGCGCCAATGAGGCGATGACCATGTTGCCGAACGAACCGGCCCGCCGATAGCCCAGGCCCAGCAGGATGCCCGCGATGGTCGCGTTGACCGCCAGGGTCGGCACCAACGTCGAGCCTTCTCCTCGCCCAAACAGGATCAGCCAACCGATGGCCGTGTGCCCCACTACGATCGCACACCAGAACAGCCGTCGTCGCCCGATGCCAGTCTCCCAGGCGTCGACACGCCCGGTTGCCCTCTTTATGACCAGCCCGACGATCCAAACGCAGACGCCGGCCGCAACACCGATTAGCCCGTAGAGCGCCAAGCTGATGAGCCGGTCCAGTGGCCGCACTGGGACGTCCCATAGCGCGTGGACCACCGATTCGGCGACGGCGTGCGCGATGCCCACCACGCCGCCCAGCAAGGCGGCCTCCGGCGCGGCCCGCCGGTAGGAAAGATCACGTGGCTGCGTGTCGCCCTGCATTGGGTGCTTATCGGCGCCATGCGGCGCGCCCTTCATAGTCAACTCCGATCACCACGAGCCGATTTACAGTGGTGTGGGCGTTGCATCTGTAGTAGCGCCGGCGGGATGCTGGCGCTGAACGAATCCAGCAGCGGGACATCCGCGGCACGAGGATTCACTGGTGGGGCGCCGGCGCCACAGGGGGCCCATGCCATGGAACGCTGTGAGGCCACGTCCGAAGCCTGTCAAGCCGTATCGTCGCCGATCGTGACGCTGGAAACCCACGAGGGACCTTGCGCGGATGACGCGTTTGAGCTGACCGTTCTGATGCCTTGTCTCGACGAGGCGGAGACGCTTGAGCGGTGCATCCGCACGGCGCAGGGGTGTCTGAACCAGCACGGCATCCGTGGTGAGGTGCTGGTAGCCGATAACGGCAGCACGGACGGCTCAGTGGAGATCGCCCGGCGTTGTGGGGCTCGCGTCGTCAACGTGCCGGCGAGGGGATACGGCAACGCCCTCCGCGCTGGCAGCGAGGCCGCCCGGGGCCAGTACATCATCATGGGCGACGCGGACTGCAGCTACGACTTCTCGGCCCTGATGCCGTTCGTGGAGAAGCTCCGTGCCGGCAACGACCTGGTCATGGGCACTCGCCTGAGGGGCAGGATCATGCCCGGGGCCATGCCGTGGAAGCACCGCTGGATCGGCAACCCGGTCCTCACCGGGCTCGGCCGGCTGTTCTTCGGCATCTCGATGAGCGATTTCCACGCCGGCCTGCGTGGCTACACCAAGCGGGCCTTCAAGGAGATGGACCTTCAGACGACGGGCATGGAATTCGCAAGCGAGATGGTGATCAAGGCCCGCCTGAAGAACATGAAGATGGACGAGGTGCCGATCACGCTGTACCCGGACGGCCGCTCGCGACGGCCGCACCTGCGGAGCTGGCGCGACGGTTGGCGTCACCTGCGGTTCATGTTGTGCTATAGCCCGCGGTGGTTGTTCCTGTATCCGGGGACGGCCCTGTTCGCGGTGGGGGCGTTGATCCTTGCGGCGTTGGCAGCGGGTCCGAGGACCATCGGGGGCGTGACGCTTGACACCAACACGCTGGCGGTCGGTGGGTTGATGAGCGTAGTGGGCTTCCAGGTGGTAGTCTTTGCATTGTTCTCGTCGGTGTACGCGGTTTCGCAGGGCTTGTTATCACAGGATCAGAGCCCGCTGGCCGCGTTTCGGAAGCACGTCACGCTCGAAGCCGGCGTCTGCACCGGCCTGATGTTCGTGCTGGTCGGCGTCGGCTCGATAGCGCGCGTGTTCCACGAATGGTGGGCCGGCGCTTTCGGGCCGCTCGATCCCTCGGCAACGGTGCGATTCGTGGTCCTGGGAGTCGTGCTGGTCGCATTGGGCGTTCAGGCGGGCTTCTCGAGCTTTCTGCTGTCGATCCTTGGGATGACGCGAAGGCACGGAGATGAACGGCGGATAGCGGATAGCGGATAGCGAATTGTGAACAAAGCGACGTGAGGGTTGGCCGGGACCCCGGATGGGTGCGCGCTCCGCGCGACGATCAACTACAGGGCTTCATCTGGCGGGCCGCCTCGTCGTACACATACGCCCGTCGATCAGGATTGGCTTTCATCAATTCGACATTGCGCTCCCCGCCCAGATCGTGGGCGAAGATGCTTTCTGCCCGTTCCAGATCCGGCTCGTTGAAGACGTACTCGCGGTGGAAGGAATGATCCGGCGCGTAGCGGACGAAGATCAGCTTGGGGCCCGGCGGCAATGACGCCACGAGGTTGTGGAATCGGCGCGTCGGTGGGTCCAGGCCGAGGCTCGCCAGCCGGTGGGCCGCCCAGAATGAACCGATGACAATCAAGGCCACAAGCAGCAACTCCAGGACGTGATACGGCCCCTTCGCACCCTTTGAACCGTTTGCACGCCTTGGGCGCAGACCGGCTCTCTGCGCCACCGATTCCACGGCACAACGTGGCTCGTCATTGGGTCCAAGAGCCCCCGGCCCTGGCAGTGGGGTGGCTGTGTGGCCTGTCTGAGCGTGCCCCCCGACCAAGGTCGGGGGCTCTTGGGCCTGTGGCACCGGCGTCTCGCCGGTGGGGTCACGGGCGGGACGCCCGGGCCACACTTTGGTTGCGGCCGGAGGCCGCGCTGTGCCGCACTTTGGCCGCGGCGGAAGGCCGTGATTGGGATCGGGTGCGCATGAACCGCTCTCCTGGCGCACGCTCCGCAGCCCCGCCATCATCGACCAGACGAGCCCTGCCACGATCGGCGCCAAGTATCGAGGGTAGTCGAATGCATAAAGCAGGTAAGCGGCGAAGAAGCCAATACAGACCCAGATGAGAGGCCTTGCGGCACGGCAGGACCATGCCGCGGGCGGCGCAACAAACGGCAGCAGCAACATGGCAAAGCCCAGGTCGCGCGACAGGGCCGCGAAGCGGACGGCGATGGTGAGCGGCAGGCGTGCGAACGTGTGCCGGCGGTGTGCGGGAGCCGTGAAATCCTCGGCAAGTCTCCTGACGTTGACCGGCATGGACTGAAGATTGGGCGGCGGCGCCGGCGACCCGTGGAGGAATTGGCCGCTGTAGCTTTGTTGCTGCTCATACAGCGTGTATGGGCCGTGCTTCCAGTCGCCGGTGGTTGCTTGGTGGTAGGCAAGCAGGCCCGCGACGCCCGGAAGCCCGCCCAGACACAGCGCCACCAGCCACCGCCCGTTCGCGCGGGAGCGAACGCCGCCGACAGCTAGCAGCCTGTGGCAAAACTGTGGCACCGGCGTCTCGCCGGTGGTTTTTACGGTCAGGAACGGCGTTTCCGATCCGCCGTTTTCCC
>JAFGQA010000261.1 GCA_016935885.1 Phycisphaerae bacterium
CTGTGGCACCGGCGTCTCGCCGGTGGTTTTTACGGTCAGGAACGGCGTTTCCGATCCGCTGTTTTCCCTTTTACCACGGGCTGTTAGCTTAACCCGCAAGGAGGTCGTAAGACAGTCAGTGAGCATGAATAATCCGGGATAGCGGCGCGCAGGAAAAACATGACCGATTGTGCCACTTGGCTGTCCTGCCGGCTTGCCGTTTGGCGGATCGACCCTCTACGTTGGTTCCTTGAACGGCACGTTGTAGTTGAACGGCGGGTGCAGGTAGACCAGGTCCACCGCCGCCGACGGGAGTTGCTCCGGATCGGAGAGAAGCTCCAGGTTGTCGCCATGAAGAAGGAGGTTGCGATCGAACATCAGTGTACGATTCCATCACGGGAGGCCTTGCTTGTGGTCTTCACCGCCAGGAACCGCACAGTCATCTGCAAGTCAATCGGCAGCGGCGCCGTGCCGGGGGCGAGCTCGATGATCACCTCGCGGACCTTCGTGTCCCGCTGCTCGGTGGTTCGCTGTGTGCGAATGGTCTTACGCCCCATCAGCGGCTCGAGGTGAACCACGCGACCCGTGAACTCGCGGTCACCGAATGCCGTCGCCACGGCGACGATGGGCTGGCCGACGTGGACGCGCTGAATGTCCGCCTCGTCCACCTCCGCGCGAAGACGGACGTCGTCAAGATTGCCCAGGCTGAGGATCGGAACGGGCGACTCGGGATCGACGACCTCCCCAGGCTCCAGATGCCGGTATATCACGTGGCCGTCCAACGGGCTGACGATCGTCCGCAGCGTCAACTCGGCCTCGGCCATGCGCAACGCCGCCTCGGCCTGCTCGACACGCGCCTCGGCAACGCGGACTTCCTCGGGGATCGGCCCGGCTTCGGACATGGCATGGGTCTGGCGAGCTTCTTCCAGGGCCGCGGCTGCCAGGCGCTTCTCCTCGATGGCCGTGTTCAGCTCGGCCTCCGGTGCGGCGTGGCGATCGAACAGCGTCTGGATACGCCTCAGTTCGCGCTCGGCGCGATCCAGGCGGGCCTGGGCGCGATCGACGCCCGCCTTGGCCTTCGCCCGTATCTCGGGGCGGTCCCACGCCTTAAGCTGAGCCAGGTTTGCCTCGGCGAGTTGCAGATCAGTTCGGCGTATGTCTACGTGTGCCTTCGGCGTGGCATCGTCGAGCAGGACCAACGCCTCGCCCTTGCGGATGCGGTCGCCCGCCCGCTTGAGGATGGCCTTGATCCTCCCCTGCCGCTCGCAGCGCAGGGCCACCAACTGTGTGCCCGGCTCGACAACGGCCGGGGCGGCGGCGACGTATGGGCTGGCCGGCCTTGCGACAGTGGCGACCTGTGTTTCTGTCGAGTCCGTCAACGCGGGCAGCACATACCGGTGTGCGATCACGCCGCCAAGCACCAGAAGCACGATGAAACACAGCCACACGCCCAGGCGCGCACCGCGGTGGCGGTCGCGTGTCGCCCGCTCGCTGGCGCGGCCGCTTGAAGATGTGCGGGCTGAAGCCCGCCGCTGCTCCGCGATGCCGGAGGGAACTGGTGGTTGCGACGCCGCGCGGGCTGAGGCCCGTGGTTCTTCTTTCATGTCGTGCGCGTCATTCATGTGCCCGTCTTTCCGGCGGTGATCGCTGGAGATCTGGCCGTTGAGCAAACCCACGATTCTATCGGCGAACGGTTCCAGACGGGAGTCGTGCGAGACCATGACGACCGCCCGACCTTCCTGACTGGCAAGGTCCGCCAAGCACCTGGCGACTTCCTGCGCGTTGGCCCAGTCGAGATTGGCCGTCGGTTCGTCGGCGAGGACCAGGCGACCTGGACACGCCAGCGCCCGGGCGATGGCGATCCGCTGCTTCTCGCCGCCGCTCAGTTCGCCCGGCCGGTCGCGCGCCCGCTGCGCCAAGCCAAACCGGTCCAGGCATTCCATAACCGGCGTGACCCGTCGCGAGCCGGCGGTGAGCAAGCCGGCCACGGCGACATTGTCGCCGGCCGTGAGCGCGTCGAGCAAGTTATAGCCCTGGAAGATCAACGCGACGTTGTCGGCCCGCTCGTCGGGCAACCGAGATTCGGGCAAGCCGTCCATACGTCGGCCGTCGATCCGAATCTCGCCTTCGTCGGGCCGTTGCAGCAGGCCGAGGATGTGCAGCAACGTGGTCTTGCCGCTGCCCGATGGGCCTTCGATCAGTGTCAACTCGCCGGCATGGATCTCGATGTCGACATCCTGCAACGCGCGGACCATCGCCGTGCCGCGCCCGAACGACTTCGATACACCCTTCAGTCGAGCAACCGGCGTGGTCATCGGAACACCTCCGCCGGCGCCAGCCGGAAGACACGCCAGGCCGCGGTCAAGCTCGAAGTCACGCACATCAGCAGCGTCAGCGGCAGCAGGACCACGAACAACGCCGGCGGCATCAGCATCGTCACCGCCGTGCCGCCGGTGCCGGCAAACTGTGCGATCAGCAGGCTGACCGCGCACCCGAGGACGTAACCGAGCAGTGCCACGATGACGCCCTGCGCGACGATCGTGCCCGCCACGAAGCGATTGCGAAAGCCGAGCGCCTTGAGCGTACCGTACTCCCGCAGCTTGACGAGCACGCCGGTCACGAACGTCTGCCCGACGATGGTCATGCCGACGATCAGCGACAGGGCGGCCATCAGCCCGAGCGAATAGCCCATGCCGGTGCCCATGACCCAATAGTGCCAACTCCGGTCGGCGAACTCGGCCTTGGTGAGGACCTCGACGTCCGGGATGCGCTCGGCCAGGGCGTCGCGGACGGCGCGCGTGTCGGCGCCCGGCTCGCACTTGACCATGACGAATGTCGTGTCGTCGGCATCGACCTTGGCGAAATCGAGGGCCGCCTCATAGGAGCTGAAGGCGTAAGGCGTCGGCGTGAACGATGCCATGCCAGTGGCATAGCCGGCGACGAAGACCCGGTGACCGTTTATCTCGCCGCGGGCATCGACGGGCAAGGGCTTGCCTGCCTCGCCGAATCGCCAGCGCTCGCGGCGATCGAGAATGACGGCGCGGCCCTCGGCGGTCTTCATCCTGGCCAGGTCCGTGTCGATGGGCAGCCACTGGTGGTCGGTATCGGTGCCGACGACAATGATGGGCTCCTGGCGACCGGAGGGAAACCGCAGGACGCTGAAGCCGACGACCATGCGCCCGGTCCGGGCCACGCCCGGCACGCCGAGGGCCTGGTAGCACCGCCTGCCAGGCATGGGCACCGAGAAGTCGGCATTGGAGGCGCGATACGGTACGATCCACAGATCGCCGTCAATCTGTTGGGCCAGCAGCGACGAGTTGCGCACCGCCCCCAGGAAGATCGATGCCTGCACCGCCATCAGCACGACGGCGAAGATCAACCCGACCAAGGCGGTAACGAACCGCACCCTGTCGCGGTACAGATTGCACCAGGCGATCTTCCACATTGGGCCGTGGTCCTACGGCGACGGTTCCGCGTGGCAAATGCTGCGCGCCGGCACGCGGCAATCATTGTATCACTGCCGAGGCACCGCTCGCCAGGAGAGCAAATCGCCCGCGTGCAATGAGCCCCCGGCCTTGGCCGGGGGGCACCCCCGCTGGTTGTGCGGCTGCCACCCCCAGGACGAAACCGGGGGCTCTTCGCGCCGCGCATTGCCAATCGCTACGGCTTTCAGGCCCGCGGAAACGCTCAGCCTCCGGCCAGCAGCGAGTTGACGAACGGCTGGATATCGAGGCCGTTTGAATCGCCGTCACCATCCATATCCGCCCGCGGGACATCGCCGTCTCCGAGAAGGGCCTCGATGAACAACGGAAGATCGTTGAGATCAACGTCGTCGTCGCAGTCGAGATCACCAGCGAGCAGCGTGTGACTGAACGTCACCTCCAAATACGGCCAGAAGGCATCATCCGGATAATTCGAGCTGCGGAAATGGGCTGGGCCCCACGCGATGTCTGTGCCTGGGTACTCCTCGAACTCGTTGGCGTCCTTGACAAGAAGGCCCTCGTTGGCACAAGCCTCGTCCACCCATTCCCGAACCAGTTCCGTCACGTCCCAGGTCATCCAGTTCTCCGGCGCCGGCACCACCGCGGATGCGGACTCATCTGGCTGGAAGTCACCGCCGCCGGGCTGATAGGACGGAACGCCGGCAAGATAGCTGTCCCAGTACAGCGGATTCCCCGTGCTGTAATCGTCGCGGGCCCGCCAGGTTGACTCCATCTCCTCCCACGAGGAGGTGACACGATGAACGGTGTAATCCCGGCCCTCCGGGCTGTCCCAGTGATAATCATAGAAGTATAAGCCCAGCGTCGCGTGGCAGATGTGCCTGCCATCGAATGGAAACTCGGACAGGCCGAACTGGAGGAGCCCGCGAAAGTTCTTGACGTCCCCCCACAGGGACGCGGCTCGAATCCACACGTCCGTATCATCCCCGTTGTTCCCCGTGCACCCCGAACTGCACGAACTGATCCAATTATCTGCATCAGGATTGAAGGTCATGGTATCACCTCCCAGCCGGTTCGGAGAGAGGGCTGCGACGAAGAAGGCGGGCATGACCAGGAGGGCAGCAGACGCATGCCATCGGCCGGCACGTCGGTTGCCCGGGAAACCTACCGCGCGAGGCAAGTGGCCACTGCGTTCAAGAGCCCCTGAACTTGCTCGGGGCGTAGCCGCGTGACCCGCGGCAACGTCCTCCCCAATCACGCTCGGAGGCTGTCTCGACCCCAGCAGTGTGACCTTCCGATGTCGTGTCGGTTGCTTGACAACATTCATGACGTTTCACCTTTCTTTGCAATGGACAATGTTCTCCACGAGCCGCCTCACATGCGGCATCGACAGTCGTCCTGCCCAATCGCGGACTGATCATGGCCAACATAGTGAGCATCACGGCTCATCGAAAATGGGCAGATTGCCCCAAAACGGACGTTCCCAGGCACGTTCACCCAGCGGCACGTCTTCCAGGCGAATCGAGTCCGCGTGCGCGTCGGCAAAAACCACCGCGCAACGCCGGCCGTGCCGGAAGGCCAGGTTCTCGTTTACGCAAGGTTGCCAGCCCGCGACGTGAGGGGCGTGCGGATCACCCAGCACATCACAGAAAGTCAAGGCCAGCGTCGGGAACCGTATCTGATTCCGCTGCCGTCCCCGCTTCGAACGGCCTCGACGCATCCCAAATGCAGACGTGTTCGCACCGTAACTCGCTGGAAAGCCCTTGAGCGAGCCGTCAGCGCACCGATCCGGCTGGGCGTCGCTCGGACAAACGAGAATCGAGTTGGCCTGGGGGTCCGGCTTCTGCCCCAGGATCGCGAGGAACGCGGGATTCTGCCACCAGTTCGGAGGACCGGGTTCTTCGCCGGCGGATTCCGCCGTGGGATACCACGAGGCGTGGTTATCCGTGTACATGTCAAGGCCCAGCCCGATCTCGCGCAGGTGGCACGCGCACACGGTACGCTGCCCGCTCTCGCGCACACTGCTCAGAGCCGGAAGCACGATCGCAAGCAGCAGCCCGAGAATGCCGAGGACAGCCAACAATTCGATCAGCGTGAATCCCGTGAGACCGTAACGACGCGTCACATCAACAGGCAATCGCCAAAGAGCCATTTTGTTTCCTCACTTCGATTCCTTGTTTGTTCGAAAGGGCAGTCCATCAGCGATGAGCTCGCCTGAGCAGGCTCTGGCGATAGACTCGTCGCTTGGCCGCCAAAACATGCCGGGCTTCCCCTCCGCTCGATCCGCCGGCGTCCGCGAGTCAAGCACGAAGACAATTGTCGAAATAGCGATGGTGTTCTCCATCAGCGTACTCGTTTCAGTTCCTCGTGTTCCCTGGGATCGCATCGTTTCCCTACGGGGCCAGCGATCGACGTTGCCGCGGGCAGGATTGCCGGCGCTGGCGCGAAGGCTACCGTGCAGACGCCCTGCGCCAGCCGACCGCCGGCCGAGATAGAGACTCATTCTCAGTTGCTGGCCCCAGTATGACATCCGCTGCACCCGCGACGCGACGATCGATATTGAGACTCAGTCTCAGTCGTGCATCACTTGTACAATGCTCTGAAGAGACTGTCAACGACAAAGCCCGCCTTTTGCGGAGGGCATCGTGATCCAGGCAGTCAAGCGCCCAGGCGCAGTCTGGCCTGCTCACACGACGTCATGCCGGAGATGTGCATAAGCTTCGCTGATCGAACAGGTTAGGCGCGATCATGAAGTGCCCTTTGACACGCCCGGTGGCCGGAGGGACCCACGCGCGATGCAGTGACACTTCTGGCGGCATCCCGACGAACATCACGTGTGCCTGAGGCCATGTGCCTCGCATGTTGATGACGCGAGGAGGTTGCACACTTGGCAGCCTGATGCCGCAGGCGGCCAACGCAGTGTTTGCCTGGGCCGTCCAGCCTCTGTTGGCCTGGGGGTTGGCCGGGCTGGGACGTGGAATGCGGCCGATCAGGACATCGAAGTCGGCCAAGGTCGCCAGGAGGCGCGCCTCTGCGAAGGCTCCGATGCCAATCGCGTATGCCGGTCGGAGGTGCTCGACCGTGCGGCGCAGCGCTCGATCACACGCGGCGAACAGTGGGCCTCGCTCAGCGGCGGGCAACTTGTCGGGCGTACGGTTGCGGCCGGTCGCCTCGAGAAAGCACAGCGGGCAGTAATTGGCGACGAAGAAGCGGGCGAAGAATCGCTCCGGCGTTTTGAAGACATCCCGTGCCCAGCCCCACAGGCGCGCCCCGCTGACCTCGCCGCGCGGACATGCGAAGCCCAGGACCCGCCGCTTGGTGTGCTCGACGGCCGGCCTGCCGACGGGCTTCTCGATGCCCAGCCACTGGCGCACGGCGTTCACGTCGCCAAACGGGACGCCCGTCTGGACCATGCCCCACGGGCCGGGGTTCATGCCGACGAGGACCACCTCGCGCGGTGACGCACCGAACCGCCGAATGTACTTCGTGTACGGCTGGCGGGCGTACTCCAGGGGGTTGTAGACGTGGGTCACCGGCTGGCCGAAACGCAAACATCGAACGTCGTTGTCCAGCATCCGTGTGATGTGGGCGAGGTTCATTTCCGATAATCACCACGACGCCGAGACACCTGGACGCGCACCCCCATCACGGGCCATGACCTCGCCGCCTCGCTCGGCAACCTAAACCGGGGGCCGCGTTGAACGCACGCACGCATTCGAGCCAGCGTACGGCTCCGTGTCAATCGGAGGAATGCGAATCCCGCCGCTTTCGGCGGCAGCACGCGTCCCCTGAATCTGTCTTGCCTACATCTGCTCCGCATCAGCGTCCAACCACGTTATGCTGTTCGCATGGAGCTGA
The DNA here is from genome assembly GCA_016935885.1 of Phycisphaerae bacterium. The sequence continues at coordinate 7,278 of JAFGQA010000261.1, forward strand.
AGCGCCGCACGAAGCAGGTGTTGAGATACCCCTTTTTGTTGGCAGGCTGCATGGTTCTCGGCACGGTTTGCCATGAGGTCGTCGGTCACGGTTTGGTCGGTGTGGCTTGCGGCGGCAAGATTGATCAAGTTGAGGTCCTCGGCGTGCAACTCTATCCCAGCCCGAAGTGGCTCGGCTGGCAAGGATACTATGGCCATTGCCTCGTCACCGGCGTCGATACGACAACGGGTTCTCATCTTGTCTCGCTGGGCGGCTCGATGAGCACATGGTGCGTGTCGGTCGCCGCGATCACCCTGCTGTGGCTGCGGCGCTGGGGGCCTTGGCCCCGTACCGTCCTCGCCTGCCTTGGCATCTGGTGGATCGATTTGCTGACGTACACGTTGCCGAGTTGGGGAGTGCCTCGCTCGGTTCTTTGGGGACAGGACTACTACAGCGAACCGTACGAGGCGGCCGTCGCGCTCGGCATGCCTGGTCCCATCTTTCAGGCTTCAGCACTCGTGACCTGCGTCATTCTGGCGGGGGCTCTCGTCTTGAGGCTCATCCACTACCGGCCCGCACGCTGTGCGCAAGGCCCGGCTGATCGAAGCCGATGAGCGGCGCTCCATTGGGGCTGTCTGCGTTGGGTCGCCAACTCCGAGCAGCAGCAAGGCAGCGGTAACCGGCCTGTCATTTTGCCCGACAGGGGCGTCCGTATTCGCTACAATGGGGGTAGGCGGCGAGCCATGTGGCTGGGGCCGCTGTGTGGCCGATGACGGCGAGGGGTCGGACGTTGGACTACCTGACGAGGTGCTATGAGGTTCTGGGGATTCGGCCAGGAGCCACGGCGGAACAAGTACACTACGCGTACAAACGGCTGGCACTGCGCCATCATCCAGACCGGACCGCGGGCGACCCTGACAGCCTGGCCCAGTTTTGCCGGGTGACTGAGGCATATAGGACGCTGAAGGAGGCGTCGTTGGCTCACGGAGGATCTCGGCCCGCTGAGCGGTGCCGCAAGTGCCACTGCGTCGCGGAGTTGTTCAGAGGCTTGGACGGCGGTCGATACTGTAGTGCGTGCCTGCTCAACACGCGCAGGCGCTATCTCCCGCTACCCAAGTTCCAAACCGTCAGGTGCATCGCAACCATCGTCCTCCAAGGCCTGGCCCTCCATTGCGCGTCTGTTGCGGCCGTCACGGGTGATTGGCGCCACGGTGCCGCGGGAGCGTTGTTCGTCTTCGCTGCCATGGGCGCGCTGGCGCACAGCGTTTGGACGGCAGACGTCATTCATCGATGACCGTCGCCCAGGCGGCCGGGCGAACCTCCTGCAAACCTGATTCTCCGAGTTAGAAACCGTGAGGGGGCGGTGACTCCACGGGCGTTTCGGCACAGCCCGTGAACAAAAAGAGAGCGACGAACGTGTCGAATTCAACCACGAGGTGTTCGGGCCGGAGAGAGGAAGGAATCGTGGTCGAACGCTCTACAACACATCCGCCGCTCATGGGCTCTGTTTCATACCTTGCAATCAGTGTGCCGCCGGACTAAACCGCGGTACGCGGACCTCCCATGACACGACCAATGATTCGGACAAATGCCGCTGCACAGTTGAGTTCCGCATGGACGACACCACAAAAGGCAATAAGCCTTGTTTCACGCAAGCGATGCACGAACGATGCCAACGTCCACGAGGGGACCTGCCGAGGCAATGCACATGGTGGAAACTCCCGCAACCACTGAGTAAACTTGCTAAGCCATGCACGCCCACGACACGTATACCTCTATCGACGAACAACTACTCTGAATTAAAGTGTATCCGGGGGCTTGCGTGACGAATACTAGGCCCTCCCCTAGTTTCCTCAGCAGTAATTCAGAAATGGCCAGGGTTTTCCCTTGCGCAACCGTCAGCCAGGCGGCTTGAGGGCGAGGACCGGCGCGGGTTGCGTGACATGCGTCGGGTACTTCGTGACATCATCCGCGTGGGGGGGGGCGCGAATACCAAGCCTGCGCTGCGCGACCGGCGTCGGTTGGGACGATGCCGTTGCCACCTGAGGCGTAGCGTCTGGCGGGATAGGCTATCGGGTGCCGCCCCTGCGCGCACGACGCCGGCAGATGGGGCGAAACGCCTGCATCCGCCCGATCCGCCAACGCAATCCTGCGTCCATTAGCTGGCAATGGTGTCTGAAGGGCGTCACGGTGGTTCCGCCCATATGTCCCGGCACCGTGGATCTCGGTGCGTTGCGGTGCGAAGGCAATGATGAGATTTTCCGCGACAGAGCCCTTGCATGATCTCTGCTATTGTGGACAATGCCACGATATCACTTTCCCTCGTGGGAACGTGCAGGAACGTGACCCGATTGGCGCGGTGAGAGGTGCTCGCGTGCCGGTCAAGAGAGGTCTGTCAGTTAGCACCTTTGAGCCCCGACCCAGGAGAGAGGGCGATGAACAACGAACACTGGATGCTTCCGGCGCACATTGCCAGAATGCCGAGACTGACGGGGAACGAGAAGATCCTCTATGCCTACCTGCTGTCAAACGCGGAAGCAGCGGCGGAACCCAACACGCAAGCCATGGCGGATGCTTGCGGCGTGGACAAGACGACCACGCTGCTGGCGGTGAAAGGACTGGAGCGAGCCAGGCTGCTGAAGGTCAAGCGCACCGACGCCAAGAAGCTGAAGCGGATGGTCGACATCCAGGTGCTTCTGCGAAAGCCAGGGCGTCCCGCTCGCCGCAAGAAAAGCAAATAGGAGTCGATCCCAACGAATCGATGTATGGCTCGACCACCTGTCGTCGACGGCCGCGTCCGTGTGCCGAGGACGCCGTCTGACGCCGGTGCGGCCTTCGGCCGCGGCCAACGGCCTTTCGCGGGCGGCGAAGGAACCGAGCGCTTAGAAGCTGTTTCGGAAGCCTATGTGGCACCGGCGCCAAAGCCGATGGATTAGCTGATTCACTGGGCACTCTCTCGCTTGTCTCCACAGGCTAGGTGCCTGTGCCACAGTCCTGAAACAGCTTCTAAGCGGGGCTCGGTAGCGCTTGAACGGTTGACAGCCACGGGCGCAACGGACAGCTTGCCTGTGTACGTGCTTAGCGTTCAAACGGAGTGGCATGGCTAACCACGAACGGGGTGGCGCGGGTAACCACGAGCGGGGTGGCATGTGTAACGACGAACGGGGTGGCATGGGTAACGAACGACATGCCCAACGGGGGCAGGTCGTTCATTACCCGTGAGAGCGGGTTCCAATGGACGCCCACGGCAGGGCCCGCCGCCGCTGGCGGCCCCGCTTACCCATACCACCCTGCCAAATGCGTACTCGCCTGCCCGTGCGTCCATCACGTGCGCGGGCACGGGCGGACAAGCCGCCAGTGGCACGCACGCTGTTTGAACATTAGCAGAAGCTGCTTAGTCGTACGATGGAGCGTTGTGATGCGGCCCCGATCGAGACTGTTCGTCACGTTCGTTCTGCTCGTCACGGCACCGGCGATCGCGCACGATGTAGATGATCGCCCGACAGTCGTGATAGATACCGACGTGGGTTTGGATGACGTCGTCACGTTGGCGATGGTGCTGCAAAGCCCACGCGTGGATGTCGCGGCCATCGTGGCTTGTGAAGGCGTTGCGGGGCGCGCCAGGGGCGTGGAATACCTGGAACGCCTGCTGGATCAGTTCAACCGCAAGGACGTCCCTCTGTACGCGCCGGCCGAGGCGGGCGTAACGGAGACACCACCGCCGTTTCGCGACTTCGCGGAAGCAGCCGTTGCCAAGGCCCTGGACAACGAGACAACGCCCTTCCGCCGTCCTTTCATAGCCGACGCGTACGCCACGAACCGGGAGAAGACGGTGGTGTTGGCGCTGGGTCCGCTGACCAACCTGGCGGCGGCTCTGAGGGAGAAGCCGGAGATCAAGTGCGGGATCGACAGATTGATCGTCGCCGGCTCACCCGACGCAAAGAGCAACTGGAACCTGCGATATGACCCGGATGCCCTGGCCGTCGTCAAGGCCTCCGGTGTCGCCTTGGAGTTCGTCGTCCCCCCTCCCCCGAGTTTGGAGACCCGGCGACAAGACGATCTGAGCTTCGGCCAGGGAACGTCACTTGGTGAAGGATTCGTCAACCGACTATTGACGGACGTCCGGGTCCGAGAGCATTACCTCGAGCAGTTCGGGAGCTTTCACGACGAACTGGTCTTTCTGTATCTGGTGGATTCCTCGCTCTTCTCGAGGCGCGGCGGCGGCGACGCGCTCGCTCCCACGAATCGCCAAGCCATCATCCATCTGTTCACGCGCTGCATGACGTGCGGCCGCCAACACAAGGCCCGTGTGGTCTTCGCCGAACGCCCGCTGCCGGATAACGTCCTCCAGCCAGACGTCAGAGAGCGCAGGGCCCGCATCATTGCCAACAACGGCGAGGATGAGTGGTTCGCCCAGCTTCTGATGAACGAGCTTCACGAGCACCTCGGCGCCTACTCCGTGATCGGCGTCAAGATGGGCCTCCGGGCAGCCGAACTGCTCAACGCGCCGCAGCACGCGATGAAGGTCGTGTCCCACACCGCGGCCCATCCGCCGGTCAGTTGCCTGAACGACGGCATCATCGTGTCCACCGGTTCCACGCCAGGCCGCGGCCTGTTCAGCCACGTCCCCGGCCCGCCAGGCTCGGTGCGCGCCACATTCACGTACAACGGGCGCAGCATCACGCTGGCCCTCAAGGAGGAACACCAACAGAAGATCAGACGGCGAATCGGGATGCTGCTGGAGAAGTGGACGCCGGACGATCACAAGTATTGGGACGGCGTCCGCCGGTTAGGCTTGGACATCTGGGAAAACTGGCACCGCCGTGATCTGTTCGCCATCGTCAAGCCCGCCTAACACGGTTACTCAGTGCGCCGTGAAAAGGCGCGTGTCTTCAGTGGGAGAGGATACCCACCCGGCAACTTTTCGCTCCAGCCGGTAGCAAACGGAACAGTCGTGGAGGTAACGAAACGGCTGAAGCCTTCGGTGTAGAGGGTCGCATGGCGACCTGGCGAGCTGATAGGTCGCAGGCGCGAGTGAACGTCGAGCAGGCCTCGAAAAGGGCAATGCGGAAGCCGACCCGCCTGAATTCCAGGGAAGGCCGCCGCCGCTGGGGAGCAGCTTGGCCCGGGCAAGAACAGGGTGTAGAGCGATGTGTGCCCAGCGCTTCCGCCGGGTCATGACGACGGCATGTCAGCATCGAACACGGGGCATCGTGAGGTGGTCGACGCGGACCTGAGCGGGTACTTCGACAGCATCCCCCCACGGCGAACTGATGAAGTCGCTGGCTCGTCGGATCAGCGATCGGCACATGCTGCATCTGCTTAAGATGTGGCTGCAAATGGCGGTCGAGGAAGAAGATGAGCGGGGGCGCAAGCGTCGAACGAGCCGCGTCAGGAAGGAGCATCGGGGCACGCCGCGGGGCGGCCCGCTCACGCCTCCTACAATGTTGCAAAGCATCCGATAACTATTGAGACGACCATCTCCCGGGAGCGGCTAC
>JAFGQA010000262.1 GCA_016935885.1 Phycisphaerae bacterium
ACAGAAGAAAAGAAACCAAGAGCACAACCACGGCGTTGAGCGTACTCGTGCCCCGGAGGGCACTCGTCCGCTCACGCCGGACGTTGGCAGAGAATCCGAACATTGATCAGGGGGACGAGAAGGGGTATTCTTCTGGTATGACAACAAAGGAAAAAGTCGTCCAAGCTGTTCAGGAGTTGCCCGACAATGCATCCTATGAAGACGCAATGGAGAGGCTCCTCTTCCTCGCCAAGATTGAGAGGGGCATTCAACAGGCAGACTCAGGACAGACTGTTGCTCACGACCAAGTGAAGCAGAGGATGGCGAAATGGCTCAAATAAGGTGGACTGCCCAGGCCGCAGACGACCTTGAGGCCATTACAGAGTTCATCTCCGCCGACTCACCCTACTACGCCCAACTGTTCGCAATCGATGTTCTGGCTGCGATAGAGCGTCTCACCGACTTTCCCCAATCCGGACGGAAAGTACCCGAGATAAATGATCCCGCGATACGCGAACTGATTCTTGGGGACTACCGCATCGTCTATCGACTGCGAAGCGCCCTGGTTGAGATCCTCACGGTGTTTCACGGGGCGAGAATACTCAATCCATCAGACCTGAAATAGAACTGCCAACCACGGCGTTGAGCGTACTCGTGCCCCGGAGGGCACTCGTCCGCTCACGCCGGACGTTCGGGCGACAGACGAGAGATAAGACGATGAGAAGTTCATGGTTCATCGTACTCGGTCTAGCAACGATTGGATCTATTGCTTGGGCAACAGATAGCGAGCAACACTCCGTTTCTGCATTGATCGACGAACTCCGACAAGAGGTACGCCGCCCGAAGTCACCCGAAGATTTCTACGCCACCACAGAAGAGCGTCACGCGGACAGGCTCATCCGCGCTCTGGCTGAACATGGGAAAGAAGCAGTCCCCCCATTGACGGACCTGCTTATGAAGGAGCCTGACCTCCGGTTCTACGTTATGGACATACTGGCGCGAATCGGACCCGATGCCGGGTCCTCAATTCCGAGGGTGTCAGCACTAGCGATGGACACAAATGGTGAAATCCGTGCAGAGGCAATTGGTACTCTAGGCAAGATCGGCAAGTACTCCCCGGCGGCCATCGGAGCGATTACTAACGCTCTGACCGATCCCTTTCAGCCAGTGCGGGCCAAGGCAGTGCGCGCACTCGCGGAGATCGGATCCACCGCGAAGGAAGCCGTGCCTGCCCTCATCAGCGCGTGGCAGACAGAGACAGACGAATCCGTGCAAAAGGGAATTATTGACGCTTTCGGCCTCATCGGATCACAAGCGAAGGCAGCCGTACCCATCCTTGTAGACGTATTTAGGGACAAAGACCCGAGTCTGCGATGGAGTGCGGCGCGCTCATTGGGCCGGATCGGCCCTTCCGCCGCTGAGGCCCTTCCCGCGTTGGAGGCGGCTTCAACGAATGAAGCTGACTACGTCCGGAAACAAGCACTTGAGGCCATACAGGCGATTCGAAGAGTAGATTGAGAAGAACGGAAAATGGCCCGAACAACGAGGTTCACCGTATTCCTCACCCGCGGCGGGTTCGGAATCCGGTGACCTCCGACGTTCGCAACGAAAGGAAGCATTATGAAGCCGGAAGAGATCGTACGCTACTGCGGGATCACCGTCGTCATTATCATCGTCGTGTGCACAGCTGAGTACTGGATCATCGCCTCCGGCATCTACGCGGGCCTTTCTGGAATGACCGATAGCCAGTTCTTCGCCCTCAACCTGCCCCTCATCTCGTGCCCCGCGAGCTACGTCTGGATAGGACGGTTTCTTCCGCTGCTGCCACTCCTTGGTCTTGTGATCGGTTTCGTCACTCGTTGGCGGCGAACCGCACTGGCCGAGACGCTTCTGCAGATCGGATGTGTACTCACGGCTGCATGGATCGCTTCAGCAATCACATTTCATGAGTGGTGCCACCGCAGCCTGCATCCGCCCCAGAGCGCGATAGTCAGAGAGTTGGAAGCTGCAAAGACCAAATAGACCAGGACAGGAAGATGACTTTGCGGACCACGGCCTTCAGCTTGCCGGTGCTCCGCTGTCGCACCGGACGCTGAGGCGAACGCTCGCTGAAAGCGGCAGACGCAAGAGGCTATGTACGGCAATGAAACGTTGGATATGGATTCCCGCGATGGCCCCCGTAATGTGGGCCCTGTTGCGGTTGGTCGTCTGGGCCGACCGCCTATACGCCTGGCAGTACTCTCCGAGGTATGCCCCGCCCACTCCGGCGGACTATGCCCGCGCGGCCGTAGTGTTCGGGATGGCCTCTCTGACGCCGGTACTTGTGGGGCTGGCGGCTGCGGTCGCTGCCTTTCGCCGCAAGTACCAGCCGCGTTGGCCCATTCTGGAGGCGGGGGTTGTGGCTTGTCCGTATCTGGCACTGGCACTGACACTTTGGCTTGGCCTCCTCCACAAGCCGAACAGTCCTCTCCGCTTCGTGGGAGTTGTGGCCATATGGGGGTCAGTGTTCCTCGGCGGGGCCGTGGTAGCGGCGTCGCTGAACATGGGGGCGTCCCTGCGTCAGCGCACGTGGGGAAAGTGCGCTCTCTCTGCGCTAGCCATCTGCGCAGGTGTACTCTACCTGCTCTGGCTGCACGCATTCATCATCTATCTCGACACATGACATGAGACCAAAGGAACAGCGAACCAGCGCGTGGAGCATTACGCGTGCCCCGGTGTGGCACGCGAATCTCACGCAGCACGTTCGGCAAAGTCAGATGATGATGAAGAACCGGTTTTGTACACCGTCCGTTGTTGCCGTCATACTTGCCCTTGCTTGGGTGGCCGCCGGCGGAATCGCGGACGCGGCCAATGTGTCGGTGCCACATTGGAAGGCGGGAGACTGGTGGGTGGCAGAGGAGAGCGGCTGGACCATCGCGGGGCTCCAGTCCGCTCCGCCGGATCCCCGGTGGTCGGAACGAGGACCGTTCCGCTGGCTCTGCATTGTGACGCGAGCGAGCGGGACACAGGCCGTTCTTGAGGTGCATCAGACTGCCAAGACTGACGCTCAGGGCCGAGCTGAGGTCTGGCCGAGGACCGAGAATGTGTTCTACCCGAAGCCGACATACAGGATCACCATTGACCTCGGTGGTCGCTCGATGACCAAGACTGAAGAACTCCTGGAGCCTTGGCCGCACATTGCGAGTCTTCGGTGCCTGCTGCCAAACGGAAAAGACGGGACGAGAAGAATCGGCGGGGAGGAGTACATCGAGAGCCACAGGACGAACGCAACCGATCGGTTTGAGATCGATAGTGTCATCTTCGTCTTCAGGCGGGACGAAGACCTGCTCCAGGAGCGGAAGTTCTGGGGGCTGGATTGGGCGTCGGGCAAACACCGCCCCTGTTTCGAAGAAAGGCAGGAGTGGAGGGAGGGAGATCGGTGGTGGCGGAGTCTCGCGCGTTACGACGGAAAACGCATCACGTCTGTTTTCATTGGCGCAACTGAGCCGATCTTCGGTGTCGAGTTCTGGCGAGAGTTCCAGAAGACAGGATGGCCCGAGTCCAGACCCCATGTTGAAGCAAGGCTTGTTGATCAAGGCAACATGTCCGAGCGGAGGCCCGCCTTCATCTCAGATGCGCAGGGCGCCGCTGGACCAAACAAGACGACAAAGGCCATGCAAGCCGAGCAAGCCCATTGAGGTATCAGCCTACTCGTGCCCCGGAGGGCACTCGCGGCTCACGCTCGTCGTTAGGCCCGCGAGTAACGAGATGACAATGTATTGACAATAGGCACACGTCGGGGTACCTTACGCTGATGAGACAGTTCCGATGGGATGAAGACAAGAACGCGTGGCTGAAACGTGAGCGGGGCGTCTGCTTTGAGCAGGTCGTGGTGCTGATGGAACAAAGCGCAGTGCTTGATGTTGTCGAGAATCCAAACCAGGAGAAGTACCCAGGGCAGAAGATAGCCATAGTGGAAATCGAGAGATACGCATACCTCGTTCCTTACGAACAAGCCGGGGAGGAGATCGATCTGAAGACGATTATCCCCAGTCGCAAGGCGACAGACAAATACCTCGGAGGCGGCCATGAAGAAACTGATTCTTGATCCAGACGAGAAGAGACTCCTCGAATCCTACGAGCGTGGGGAGTGGAAGCCCAGCAAACACCGCTCCGCGGAGGTCGCGAAACTCCAGCAGTACGCTCGCAACACCCTTCAGAAGAACAAACGGATCAACATCCGATTGTCCGAAAGGGACCTCCTCGGCATTCAGACCAAAGCCGTCGAAGAGGGGCTTCCGTATCAGACCCTGATCTCGAGCGTCTTGCACAAGTACCTCCGCGGGACGCTGACAGAAAAGAAGAGGGCCTAACAAGGCGCTTCACCCTACTCGCGGCCCGGGGCGGCCGCTCGAGGGTGCGCGCTGACGTTGCCCGGACGCTTCGCCTGTCGGCTCGCGTCCGGGCAATGTGGCGCGGCTTCGCCCGCGCCACATTCGACCCCAGAGGGCGCTTGACGGAACGCGGCGTGTAAGATAATCTATTACAGAGAGGGTAGCACTCATGAGAAGCACCATCACGATAAGTCTTCCCGAGAAGGTCAGGGTCCAGCTTGACCGCGTTTCGCGGGCCGAGGGGGTTTCGCGCAGCGACCTCGTGCGCGAGTCCATTCGCGACTACCTCTTTGTCCGCCAGTTCCGGGCTCTGCGAAAGACCATGGTGGCGAAAGCATCGCGCCAGGGAATCTACACGGACAAGGACGTCTTCGACCGTGTCTCATGAAGCTCGTCCTTGACACGAACGTCCTCATTGCCGCCTTCATCACTCACGGCACGTGCAATGAGCTGCTGGAGTACTGCGCCGTCAACCATGAGGTCGTCCTTTCACCGTTCATCCTCAAGGAACTGAAGGAGAAGTTGACTCAGAAGTTCCAGTTCACGATCCAGGAGGCCGATGCCGTCATCCATCTGCTGAGATCGCGATTCGCTGTTGTCGCACCACGCCCGCTCGAACAACCCATCTGCCGAGACCCAGAAGATGATAACGTCCTGGGCACTGCGCTTGCTGGCCACTGCGAATGCATCGTGACGGGGGACAAGGATCTGCTTGCCCTGCATCGCGTGCAAGGGATCCGCCTGGTCTCCCCCTCTCACTTCTGGGCAACAGAGAGATAGAACGGTCGAACCCGCGCGTTGAGGTTACGCGCAGTCTGCGGGCGAGTTTCGGAGGTCGGTCTTGGGTGCGCCGCGCGAACCTCACGCGCGACGTTCGCCGGAGACAGATGATGTTCAAGAGAATGCTGAAGGCCATTGGAATCGGAAGCGTCGCCATGGCTTCCTCGTGTTCTCACTCGCTACAACCGCCATACAAAGACGAATCAACGGCACTAATCTACAACCTCCTCTTCTGCGACCGGCTGGGACTTTTCCAGCAGAATCACAAGGGCGCACCGCTGCCACCATGGTCTATCCTTCTTGCCGAGAAGCCGGATTTGGACGATGTCGCCAGGATCGCGTCGGATACGTCTCAGGAATCCCGCGTCCGAATGCTCGCCTTCAACCTGCTTCGCAAGGCTCATCGCGACGTGAAGCAGAAGGAACTACTCGGCACGATTATTGAAGTCGGCCTTACTGAAGGGCTGGATACTCTCGCCGTCTTTGTCGACGGTGGCGCAAGGTACATCAATCACTCGGGCAAGATGGTCATCGTGGAGGGAACGCCAAACGCTTTCGATTCGGAGATCAAGCGGGTCATTACGGCATCCCAGCCTATCGTCGCCGCGATTGGACCTTGGGACAAGGATCGTCTTCCGCCCCCACCGAACGGCACTGTTCGCATGACCTTCCTTGTTTCGGATGGCCTCTACTTCGGCCAAGGGCCAATGGATGTGATGCAGAAGGAGCAGATGGCGGCACCGCTTATCAATGCGGCAACTGCGCTTCTAGTGAAAATGGTCGAGAAGACAACAGACGGCGAACCAGAGCATTGACGGTACGGCGTACCGCCGCCCGTCATGCTCGACGTTGCCCGGACGCTTCGCCTGTCGGCTCGCGTCCGGGCAATGTAGCGCGGCTTCGCCCGCGCCACATTGGCTGAGGCAGAGATGAAGACACGTGCAATTATTGAGAGGCTGTTGCGTTCCGCGGAACCGGCGGTGCGATACAAGATACGTGTCGGAGTCATGGGCGAAGACAAGAACTCGGCCGCGATCAGGTCGTTGCGACAGGCCGTTCGGAAGTCAGCCCGCGTCCGACAACTACTGTCAAATCAGCGGGATGATGGGCGGATTGAACCAACCCATCATGTGTATCAGAAGTGGACGGGTGCGCACTGGGTGTTGGCGACGCTCGCGGATACCGGATATCCGAGCGCGGACGCATCGCTTCGTCCGGCGGTAGATCAGGTCCTGAGTTGCTGGCTTCACCCGGTGGCGGTCGCCGAGACGGTACTGACTGAACCTCCCCCACGCCACAAGGACACTGGCGTGCCGGTTATTCGCGGACGTGCGCGACGCTGCGCATCCCAGCAGGGCAATGCGCTGTTTGCGTCCGTGGCGCTTGGGTTGTCGGACGACAGAGTCCACCAACTGGCCAGTCTTCTCATGCGTTGGCAATGGCCGGATGGGGGCTGGAACTGTGATCGAAGACCGGAAGCGGAACATTCGTCCTTCTGGGAGTCTCTCATTCCCCTGCGTGGATTATCTGCCTACGCCGATGTCACAGGAGATGAACGCGCAGGGGGAGCCGCACGGCGTGCGGCTGAGGTGTTCCTCAGCCGCCGACTGTATCGGCGAGCAACTGACGGCGAAACCATGAACCCACAATTCACGCGCCTTCACTACCCCTGTTACTGGAGGTACGACGTCTTGTTTGGGCTGAAGGTCATGGCCGAAGCAGGCTTCATTCGCGATCACCGTTGCACTGATGCGCTCGATCTCCTGGAGTCCAAGCTCTTGCCGGACGGTGGCTGGGCCGCCGAGGAGCGATTCTACCGGACGTCTGCCAACGCAAAGAGCGGAGTGGACCTCGTCGCATGGGGGCAGGTCAGCCGGAAACGACCAAACGAATGGATTACCGCCGATGCCCTTACCGTTCTGAAAGCTGCCGGGAGGTTGGAGGCATAGCCAGAGGAATCAGCCAACAAGCCGTTGCTCGCGACGGCTTACAGCCGCGCGAGAACGGTGATGATCCGAGGACGCGCTTCGCGCGTCCTCGGATTGTGGTGCTCACTTCGTTCGCAACTTCGCTCTTCGGCGCGAAGCGCGCCTCAGATCAAAGTTGCTTCACCGAAGTGGCTGGATGTTCGCAGGCTTCGCCTGCTACCATCCAGCCATTCGGTGAGCGCCACATTGGAATCATAGGATGAGGATAATCACAATGTTCATCTGCATCATTGGCGCACTTGCCCTAGCAACGTGGGCATTTGCCGAAACAATGGTGACCAATGCGTATTTCGTTCAGTCTTCCATCCTTGACTTCATCTCTGACGACAGCTCACGCGAATCAGTCGACAGACAATTGCAGGACCTATTTTCCAAAATGGGCATCCCCTTCCCAGAAGGCAGCTCTATCACCCACGACCGAGCGCTCGAATCGCTCGTCATGGTCAACACAGTGGACAACCAAGAACACCTCGATGCGGTCTTGGGTCAGTCGGGTCGGGTTCTGGAGCAGGTGGAGGTGGTTCTGACCGTCTTCAGAGCAAGCCAAGAGACAACCGAACTCGTCCGCAAAGGCACACTTCTGACCCCCCAGCTTCTCGCGTCGCTGGGCTCTAACGATCTTGTCGTGGTGGCTACCATCTCGGGCGTCGCCCTTGCTGGAGTTGAAGCCAAGGCGGCATCCCCTGGCTCATCGATCACTTTCACGGGGTTCCTCGCTCCGGACGGCACGAATTGCGACGTGTTGCTACAATGGGCGCACTGTCCAGCCGAGAAACCTGAGCACAGCATCAACACTTCCGTTTATCTTTCCAACCATCAGACGATTGTTCTTCTGTCGCAAGCAGATGAGGACAAGGTTGAGTTCTGCACGTTGACCCTCAATCTCCTGTCGCCGAGAACTGTTTCACATAGACGATTCCAACCAGGCGCTTCAGGCGACGGGGTACCCGGAGGGCACCCCGCGCCTGACCGCTGATCGTTCGGAATGAGGAAATGAATAAACGACTCACAAGAGCAATCCTCCTGATTAGAATTCTCGCAGGACTGTACATCATCCCCGCGGGGTACTTCCTGTGGTGGTTTATCGACGCCCGCATTGACGGTTACAACGCGTATGGGTTTGACCTGCTGGGATTGTTTTTCAGCGCCACGATAGCTTCTTTTGCGCTCGTCACCGCATGGTGCGCCAAGAGGTTAAAACACCGGCGGCCACACGCATGGTCGTTTGGCATCTGCATACTCATCCTTCACAGCTTCTCACTTCTCCCTCTTCCGCTCACTGTCCCTGCGCTACTTGCCCTGGCCCATCCCGAAACCCGGAGTGCATTAAGGAAACAATCTAATTCCGAACAATCTCCTGGAGCATATTCCAGTAAGGCCGCGGACGGCCTCCCTGGAAATGCTCAGGAGTAACGTTGCCCGGACGCTTCGCCTGTCGGCTCGCGTCCGGGCAATGTGGCGCTGTGACGGCAGTCCTCTTGACATCCTGAGGGAGCCGCTGTATATACACTGTATAAACAGATTGGAGGAAGCGCTATGATCACAACGGTGCAGAAATGGGGCAACAGCCTGGGGGTCCGCATTCCGAAGCCCTTGGCCGAAGACACACGACTTCACGCGGGGTCGCAGGTTGACGTGCGCGAGGAGGACGATCGGTTGATCATTGTCCCGGTCGAACAGCCGAGTTTCCGTTTGGATGATCTCCTCAAAGGCATCTCGAAGAAGAACCTTCACACGGAAGTCGACTTCGGCGTTCCTGAGGGCAAGGAGGCGTGGTGATGCCGACTTCCCACGCTCCCGACAGAGGCGACATTGTCTGGCTGCAGTTCAACCCGCAGAGTGGGCACGAGCAAGCCGGGCATCGTTCTGCGCTTGTGCTCTCTCCGAGAGAGTACAACCGCCGCGTCGGTCTAGCCCTCTGCTGCCCCATCACGAGCAGAAGCAAAGGATACCCTTTCGAGGTCCCTGTGAAAGCTGGAGAAATCGGCGGCGTTGTCCTGAGCGATCAGGTGAAAAGCCTGGACTGGCAGGCAAGAGACGCGCGCTTCGTTGCGCGCGCACCCGACCCGATCATCGAGGAAGTACGAGCCAAGCTCCACACACTGATCTAGCAACACCGGCGCCAACCACGGGGTGCTCAACAAGAAAGGACTTGCGGTGTATGCATGAATAGTGCATATTAATGCACATGCGAACGACACTCAACATCAATGACCGGGTCCTTCACCGCGCGGCCGAGATCACGGGAGTGAAGGAGAAGACCTCCCTGGTTCACATGGGGTTGGAAGCCCTGATTGCCCTTGAGAGCGCCAAGCGCCTCGCGGATCTTGGGGGCACAGAGAAACAGCTCCGCCGGATACGCCGACGTCGAGTCTAGGGAGAAACCATGGTCCTGGTCGACACCTCGGTCTGGGTAGACCATTTCCGTCACCCGGAGGGACTGCTTCACGACCTCCTTGCATCCGGCCAAGTGGTTACACATCCCTTTGTCATCGGCGAACTGTCCTGCGGGAACCTCAAGAACCGGGATCAGATCCTGGGTCTTCTGCGAGCACTGCCGCAGGCTCAACTGGCCATGCATGACGAAGTGCTGCACCTGGTCAACTCGAAGAAGCTGCACGGAAAAGGATTGGGCTGGGTTGACGCGCACATCCTGGCCTCTTCGCTGCTGAGCCACACCGGCCTCTGGACCAAGGACCGGCGCCTTGCAGCCGCGGCCAGAACTCTTCACATCGCGGACAAGAAATGAGCCAACCCCTATTAAGCCCGGGGTGCGCAAGACAGAAGACCCCTGCGTGAGGAACTGTTTTCATCCCCCTGTCGTCATCGATCAAGTCGTGCCGCTCAGTTTCGCGGGTCGGCCTTTGAGTGTCCGGCCAAACCCCTATTCGGGCTCGATCCTCCCGATCTCATCGACGCGGGGGAACCGCTCGATCGTGTCGATCTCATACAGGATCGTTGGGTCCTCCTTTGGGTTGTGATGCTTTCCGTGTCAGGGGCAGCATCGGGTTCATGACTCAAGGGAGGACTCCACCTACGTCCTCCCGGGCCCAGTATACACCCCGCGGGCTTAGATGAGTTTCCAGCGAGTCCCCTGTACATCGCTGATTGCGCGGGCCGAGAACTTTGCACAGGTGCGCGATCTTCCCGCCGGTGGCGATAGGGCGCCGCTTTCGTTTTGCCGCGGCAGGCCAGGCCTACCCCCTCCCGATCACGACTCCAACGCGTTCCTGAGCCGTTTGCGCGCGCCGAACTCGGGGGCCTCTTTGACGCACAGGCCGAGGATGCGCAGGGACTTGAGGAAGTACTTCATGCTGTCGCGGTGAAGCTCCGCCGGGGTCTCGCCGACATCGGCCCAACCCGGCGTCTCCAGATCGTCCGGCGGGATCCCCTTCGCCTCCCAGTTCTGGAAGAGGCGGCCCCAGTTGCTGTGCAGGACCTGTTTGATGACCCGCTGGTGAGTCGGGTACCAGAAGCTGTCGTGGTAGAGCACGCTGGCGATGTAGGCCCAGGGGGCGAGCACGGTCTTGAGCGACCACTCGAGCGGCTTCTTGAGCGGCCCCCAGTAGATCAGGTGCTGCATCCGGCTGGCGAAGGTCATCTTGTTGAACGGCCCTACGAAGTTCCAGTTCTCCTGCGCCGCGTCCTGATCACCCACGATCTCAATCTCGCGCGGGTCGCCGCAGCCGAGCCCGGCCTCGTGGGCGAGGCGCACGTACTTGAGATCCCTGAGCGGGTCAAATCCCATCATCTTCGCCGCCACGGCATCGATCGCCACCTGGTCGGCGGAGGCAAGGATGATGTTCTTGATGTGCGGCACCATGCAGCGCGGTCCAGGCCCGTCACCGGCGAAGGTGCCGTCCATCACCGCGAACACGCCGGAGTGGACCTTCTTCTGGATTCTGAGCAGGTCCACGAGCGTCTCGTGGATGACCGGATGGGTCCAGTGCCGTTTCTCGTTGAGCAGGCCGCCGAAGGCATTCTTCATCGCGCCGGTGGTGGTCGTAAAGACGTGGGTCTTGACCGTGGGCAGATGAATGATGTTCTCCCCGATGAACCGCTTCGGGATCATGAATCCCTGCGGGTAGACCTGGTTGAGGCAGAGGAACTTGTCGGCCACGTCGCCGACGGCCTCGCGGACGTGAACCCACTCCTCGCCGCCCTCGTACAGGTGGATGTTGCGCAGGCCGTGCGCGTCGGTGACCTGCACCTGCTTGTTCTCCCGCTCACCGAGGTGTGCGTCGATAACGACCGTACGGTTGTGACAGCCGTGGATGCGATCGGGCGAGTACCCGTCCTTCTTCATCGCCCGGATGACGCCGTCCAACTGCCAGGGCGTGGTGGAACTGCCGGGGTAGAAGAAATGCCAGCTGATGTTGATCTTGAGCGCGGTATCGCGGTCCTTCGGCAGAACCTCCTGGTAGCCGGCCAGATTGAGCAGGCGGTGGTAATCCCGCAGGACGGTCGCGGGCGACGTTCTCAGGACGGCTACGGTGGATTTGCTCATCGAGTCAGGACAACCAATACCTTCTATTTGCGGCCGGTTCAAGCGGGCGCAGGCATATCCACACAATTCGACGCATCCACCCCTATCTGCGTTCAAGGGGTGAGTACCGCCCGGACGTCGTCGAGAAGCGGATCGTCGTGCTGGAGAAGGGCAGGTTCGCGCTCTCCGGCGGCGAAGAAGCCAATGCGGGCTAGACAATAACCCGTTTTGCCCGTACACTTTACGCGCAACTGAAAGCTTGGCCTCGTCGCGCGTGAAGACTCGCTCGAACAGCCCGACCATGGACCGCCACCAGCTGGATATCCGTGTCGAGCAGCACGGCCCCGTCTCCATCCTCTGCCTGGTCGGCTCGGTGGACGCCTCCAACCTCGACGTCTTCGAGGATGCGCTCAAGTCGGTCTGCGACCGCGAACATGCCAAGGTCGTCGTGGACTGCGACGAGCTGTCCTACGTCAACAGCACAAGTTTCGGCCTGCTTTTCCACTATCACAAGGTCTGCGAGAGCCGCCATGGGAAGTTCGTGCTGTGCAGTGTGCGCGAGAAGATTCTGAACCTGATTCGACTGCTCGGGCTGGAGAACGTGCTCCGAATCCATGGAACGCAGGCGGAGGCGCTTGAGGCGCTTCAAGCCGGAACGTAGGGACTGGTCCGCATGGCCATGCAGGAACATAAGGCCTATGAGCTGAGGGTGCCGGGCGAGGCCCAGTCGCTCGCGCTGGTGCGCATGGTGGTGACGTCGCTGGCGGAAGCGGCCGGGCTCACGCCCGACGAGATCGGCAAGGTCGAGATCGCCGTGGACGAGGCCTGTACCAATGTGCTCGAGCATGCCTATCGCACGCTGTCCCCGCCCCCGCCGGTGGATCTCTGCATCCAGGCCGGCAAGAGACAGATCGTGATTGATATCATTGACCAGGGTAAGACGTTCGATTTCGGCAACTACGTCCTGCCCAAGTTCCCCGACCACTGGAACCAGGGCCACACGCGCGGCGTCGGCCTCTACCTGATCAAGGAATGCATGGACGCCGTCGAGTACGAACGCCTGCCCGACAACCGGAACCGGATGCGCCTGACCAAACACATCACCGGGAAGAAGCAGGCGGCAACCGCGCCCGCCGGAGATGCCTGATGAAATGTAACTTCAGCCCCCCGCTGCATTCGCTCTCCCTTGCGCTGGCGGCCATGATCGCGGCGGCGACCTTCACCGGGTGCGAAGACGACGATGATTCGTACTACGATCACGACCCGCCCGACGGCCAGGGCACCCTCATGGTCGTGAACAACACCCGCGATCACATCTCGGTCTTCATCAACGGCGCGGCGCAGGAGCGCACGTCCGAGCGCTCATGGCGCCCCTACGATCTCGATCCCGGGGTATACCGCGTGGTGCTCGAACAGCAGGGCGGGGAGCGCAACTTCAGCGATGACGTGGACATCCTCGAGAACCGCCTCACCATCCTGGACGTCGACATAGACCCCGACGACCTTTACCGCTACGACGTACTGCTCCGGTACGACTGATCCGACAGATTCTCGCCGGCGGCCCGCCAGAAATCGGCATGGGCGACACCACGCGCAAACAGAAGGGGCGTTCCATGCGGAACGCCCCTTCAGCTGAGACCCCACCCGATTACGGATTCTGTGTCCACCGCACGTGGTCGATGTGGTACTCGTTGGCGTCGGTGTTCATCCGCGTCCACGTCGGGTTCGCGTCCGACGCGTTCAGGCTGCGGTACACGCCCGGCGTGTTGTACGGCGTGTCCATTGCGATGAACATCAGGTCGGCCGTCAGCATGACCATGTCGGCGCACGTGCCGTAGAATCCACCCCAGTCATACGTCCACGTCGCGCCGCCGTTGTCCGTGCGGTACAACCCGCCGTTCGGACCCGCCGAAACCCAGCCGGTCTGCGAGTCGATCCAGCACATCGAGTTCAGGTCGGACGAGGTCGGCACCGGGATGGGCGTCCACGTCCCGCCGCTGTCCGTCGACTTGAACATCGCGCCCTGCGCGCCGCACACGAACACGTTCGCCGAGTCCAGGAAGAAGAGATCATACAGGTAGTTGGTCCCCACGATGATCTCCGACCAGCCCGACCCTCCATTGATCGTGCGGAATACCTTGCCCGTGTTGTAATACCCGCCGCACGCCAGCGCCACGTTGGCATCGCCGCAACGCAGTCTGTACAGGTACGTGTTGGTCGCCTGGTACTGCTGAACCCATGTCGACCCGCCGTTGGACGTCTTGAATATCCGTTCGTAGCTTCCATCGTACGCCCAACCCGTCGTCGCAGACGCGAAGTCCAGACCGCGGATCGGCCCGATCAATCCGTTCGTCTGCGGCGTCCACGTTGTACCGCCGTTGCTCGAGCGGATGATCCCCTTGCTGTCCGCGGCGATCCACCCGTTGTTCGCATCCACGAAGTCAATGTCATACAACGGCGTCAGCTCGTAGGCACTGCCCGGCGTCAGGAAGGTCCAGTTCGTCCCCCCGTTGCCGTCCGTCTTCAGGATCGTGCTGACGTTGCAGTAGCGACCGCCGTCGTACATGAACCCGCAGATCCACCCCAGGTTCGTCGA
>JAFGQA010000263.1 GCA_016935885.1 Phycisphaerae bacterium
AAAACTGTGGCACCGGCGTCTCGCCGGTGGCTTTCACGGTCAGAAACGGCGTTTCCGAACCACTGTTTTCCCTTTCACCACGGGCTGATAGACCCGTTCGGCGAGCCCACGCCTCCAGGCATTGCCGGCGGCATGAGGTGGACTACAATGTGCCGGACACATGGAGGCCGCGACGCCATGCTCTCTCAGGCACCTTTGGCATCGAAGTACGTCGATCTGAGCGCCGAGCAATTGAGGAACGCCATTCTTGCGCGCAAAGCTCTATTGGATAAAAAGTTAGTCATCCTCGGACACCATTATCAACAGGACAGCGTTGTCGAATTCGCCGACCTTACCGGCGACAGCTTCAGACTGTCCCAACTTGCTGCTGCGCAGAAGGATGCGGAGTTCGTTGTCTTCTGCGGCGTGCACTTCATGGCCGAGTCGGCGGACATCCTCACCGATGATCGCGTGAAGGTCATCCTGCCGGATCTGACCGCCGGGTGCTGCATGGCGGACATGGCGACGATTGGCCAACTCGAGGATGCTTGGGAAGACCTGACCGGCCGAACCGACGCACAGATCGTGCCGATCACGTATGTCAACTCATCGGCGGCGGTGAAGGCCTTCTGCGGCGGCCACGACGGGGCGTGCTGCACGAGCTCGAACGCCAGGACGGTGCTGGAGTGGGCGCTGCGGGACGAGCGCCCAGATCAGCCAAGCGGCCGGCGGAAGGTGCTGTTTCTCCCGGACCAGCACCTGGGCCGCAACACGGCCTACGGCATGGGCTGGCCGCTGGACGCAATGGCCCTGTACGATCCGGGCCAGCCGCGTGGAGGCCTTGCCAACGGCACGGTCCGGAAGGCGACCGTCTTGCTGTGGAAGGGCCACTGCGGTGTTCACCAGCTATTCACGGCACAGCAGGTCGATGACGTCCGGGCGGCGGACCCCGACTGCAAGGTGATCGTCCACCCCGAGTGCAACTGGTCCGTTGTCCAGAAGGCGGACTTGGCCGGGAGCACCGAGTACATCATCAAGACGATCGACGCGGCCGAGCCGGGCAGCAAATGGGCGGTGGGAACGGAGGAGCATCTGGTGCATCGGCTGGCGAAGCGCCACGAGGGCGTCAAGGCAGTTCGTCTGCTGTCACGGATGCAATGCCTGTGCTCGACGATGTACCGGATCAACCCGCGAAATCTGCTGTGGGTGTTGGACGAGCTGGCCGAGGGTCGCGTCGTCAACCAGATCAGCGTTGAGCCGGAGACGAAGGTGCTGGCCCGAATCGCCCTGGATCGGATGTTGTCCTTGGCGGGAACGGGCGCCGCCGGGAGCAGAGCCGTCCACGGAAGGTGACGGCGGCGGTAAACGGTCGGCGGAGATCGCACCAGTAGATTGACGTTTGCACGCCGTGCAAACACAGGGTGTGGGCGGCAGTGAACGATCGGCGGAGACCGCACCTCGAGACCCCTCCGACACCGCTGTCTCGGCCGCGAATCCACCGCCGAGACGGCGGTGCCACAGGAGGTTCTGTTGTAGTACCTTGGCCTCGAACCTCGTCTCTCGGTCGCTCAGGCTCGGCACTGGACGGCCAGGGCGCTTTGTCCGATTGTCGTGCAACCAAAGCAGGCCTGCCGCGTAGAAGTCTGGCGTCATGACGGAATCGGTGGGATGAGTGCGCGCCGGGTCCCGCCCTGTTCGGACGGAGCCACAGAGGGTCTGGCGCGCGAGGACGTGAACCTCGCAACCTTCCCCCCTGACGGAGTTTGGCCATGAACGTTGGCAGCATCCTCATCGAAAGAGGAGCCATTACCCCCGAGCAACTGGAGCAGGCGAATCTGCAGTGTCGCCCCACCGACCGGCTGGACCAGGTCCTCGTCAGGCTGGGATACTGTGGTGAAACGGCCGTTCTCGAAGCGCTCGGCGAACTCTATCAATTCGACGTTGTCGACCTCGCCCAACCGGACGCCCCCGTTGATGTCGAACTGCTCAGGAAGCTGCCATCGAAGCTCGTCCACCGGTCGAAGCTGGTCCCTCTGGACAAGGTGAACGGCTCGCTGCGCGTGGCTACGCCCGACCCTTTCCAGATCTACGCCTTCGACGAGCTTCGCATGATCTGCGGGCTGGAAGTCAAGCCGGTTCTCGCCAAGGTCAGCGAGATCAACGAGATCATCAAGAAGTACTTCGGCGTCGGCGGCGACACGGTCAGCCAACTGGTTGACGAGGACGACGACGTCCAGATCGTCAGCGACGTGCGGGAATCCGCCGGCGATCTGGCCGAGATGGCCCAGGACGCCAGCGTCGTCAAGCTGGTCAACGAGATCCTCCTCGAGGCCATCAACGAGCGCGCCAGCGACGTTCACATCGAGCCGTACGAAGACGACTTGAAGATTCGCTATCGCGTCGATGGCATTCTCCGCAATACCAACGTCCCGCCGCAGATCCGCCAGCTCCAAGCCGCGATCATCAGCCGCATCAAGATCCTCTCGAACCTCAACATCGCCGAGCGCCGCGTGCCCCAGGACGGCAGCTTCAAGATCAAGGTCTACGGGCGCGAGATCGACCTGCGGGTCAGCATCATCCCCATGATCCACGGCGAAGGCGTGGTCATGCGGATCCTCGACAAGCAGTCCATTCTGCTTTCGCTGGAGGACCTCGGCTTCGACAAGGATATGCTCAAGATCTTCGAGAAGGTGATCAGCCAGCCCCACGGCATCCTCCTGGTCACCGGCCCCACCGGCTCCGGCAAGACCACCACGCTGTACGCCGCCCTTCGAGGCATCGTCACCGAGGCGATCAAGGTCCTCACCGTCGAGGACCCCGTCGAGTACCACCTCGACGGTATCAACCAGGTCAACGTCAACATGAAGGCCGGCCTCACCTTCGCCCGCGGCATGCGGTCCTTCCTGCGGCACGACCCGGACGTCATCATGGTCGGCGAGATTCGGGACATCGAGACCGCCGAGACCGCCGTCCAGGCCTCGCTGACCGGCCACTTGGTCCTCAGCACCCTGCACACCAACGACGCCCCCACCGCAATCACGCGGATGCTCGACATGGGTGTCGAACCGTTCCTCGTTGCCAGCAGCGTCGAGGCCGCCCTGGCCCAACGGCTGATCCGCACGCTTTGCCCCCACTGCAAGGAGCCGTACGAGCCCGACAGGCTGGATGTTCCGGAGGACTTCGACCCGCAAGGCGCCACCATCTACCGCCCCAGTGGCTGCCGCGAGTGCCGCAACACCGGTTACGCCGGCCGCAAAGGCATCTTCGAGTTGATGGTGATGGACGACGAACTGCGAGAGCTTGTCCTGCAGCGCGTCTCGTCCAACAAGATCAAGAACCTCGCCGTCAAGCACGGCCTGGTGCTCCTCCGCGACGACGGCTGGAGCAAGGTCCGCCAGGGCATCACGACCATCAGTGAGGTCGTCCGGGCAACAAAGGCGTAGAAGAAACGAGCGGTGCCTCGGTGGCGGCGGCCTCGCGGCGGCTTCCAACGCATCAACGGCCCACGGCGGGCATCAATCTCGCGGTTGATCTTGAACCGCGGCAAGCCCGGGCCGGCTACGACGACGGCTGATCGCGCTCGTCAGCCTTGCCGTCTGTTTCCTCGATATCCAGGCGCATGTCGTCGTGTAGTCCATCGGGGGCATCCGGCTGCTCGGATGCTGCCTCCTGCGCGGCGATCTCGCTTTCCGCCGAGGCGTCGAAGACCGTGATGACGTCCGGCATGTGTGGGCCCGAGGCAGGCTCGAGGGGGGCCGGACCGCGGAGAGGTAGGTCGGGCTCCGGGGACACGTCGAACCTCGGTGGGGTAGGTGTGTGAACGGCGATGTGGGCGAAGGCGGTGCCTCGTCTGCGCATCCAGTGGATTAGGAACAGGAGCAACGCGGCGGCGGCGTAGGCGGCGGCGATGCGATAGCCTCGGTGCCAGAATGCTCGCGCGTCCTTCTCCAGGTACAGGCTGGTGCCCTTGAACGCTTTTTCACTGCGCTGCCAGGCCAGCAGTTCCCGGGGCCTATCGGTGATTTGTCTGGACGGCGCGGGCGAAGCGTCGCCGGACGTCGACTGCGTGGTCGATTCGCCACCTGGCTCGCTGATCGCGATTCGTTGGGCGGCGGCTGGGTCGGGATCGGGCTCAATCCGGTAGGCGTGCTGGAATCCTAATAGCGTCACGACGGCGGCAGCGACGCACCAAACACCCGCAGTCTTGAACTTGCGGTCGATCAGGAAAACACTCACCGCAGAGATGATGATGCACGTGATGACGAAGCCACTGTTGGCACCGGCGAGTGCGTAGACGCCGATCGGCCACCAACTGTCGGTCCGCAGGCCGGGATCCGCGAGCGCGGCGCCGTGGGCGTTGACCATCGACAGGATGCCGTGCTCGGCACCGATGCCCCGCAGGATGTCCGGCACGAGGAAGACGGCCATCATCGCCACCGCGGGGAAAAACGCGATCGCCACTGCGGCGTAGTGCCGTTTGGGCACGGCCTCGTAGCTCTGCGCGGTAATGACGATGCCGATCCACATCACGATGGCCATGCCGGCTTCCATCGGGATGACGCTGATCACGATCGCGCCGAGGCCCAACAGGAACACGATGGAGAAGAACACGGCGTTGATGATCGAATAGCCGCAACGTGCGCCGAGGGCCTTCCAGCCGGGATGGCCTATGTAGATCGTCGTCGGGAAGCAACTGCCGAACAGGCCCGCCGCGATGGAGCCGATGCCGTTGACCGCCATGCAGGGCCCGGTGGCGAAGCGGTCACCGGCGGCCTCGGCGGACTCGACGTTCTGCAAGGAGCCGATCGCGTTGATCAACCCCATGGGGATGATCACGCTAAGGAAGGCCCACAACATACTTCGGTCCTGCTGGAAGAGGGCCACGATGTCGTCCCAGCAATGCTGCGGCGCGTGGACCTGAAACCCGTCCGCGGCGTCGTAAAACCACTTCGTGGAATCCTTGACGGCCTCGACGCTCATGATGGCCGGCGCAGGCTCAGAGCGTACGAGGTCCAGTGCCGGCGGTACGGTCCAGGCCAAGATCGTGCCCAACACGACGGCGACCAAGCCGCTCGGCAGGCCGAGCGGGAACCGTACCTTGGCGAAGTAGCCGATCAGGACCACGAACATCGGCACGATCGCAACGAGTGGGCGCTCGAAGATCTGGAAGGCAAACGGGCTGGCGATGAAGATGATCGCGATCGCGGCCAACGCCGAAAGCAGAGCGGCTCGTGGCGTGACGCGACGGATCCAGCCGCCGATGAACGCCCCAAGGAACTCAATGATCCCGCTGCCGATGCAGGCAACGAGGCCGACCTTCCAGGCCAGGTTGGCGGCGGCCTCGGCGCCCATCGTCCCTTCGTACCGGGCATAAAGCGGCGCGAGAATGAACAGGATGTAGGCGAAGACCGATGGCGTGTTGATGCCGTACGGCAAGGCTGTGCAGGTCAAGTTCCTGTCGCGCCTGGCCACGTGCCGGGCGTGCAAGGCGTAGAACATGTTCCCAATGAA
This sequence comes from Phycisphaerae bacterium, assembly GCA_016935885.1. The sequence continues at coordinate 5,491 of JAFGQA010000263.1, forward strand.
CAGGCTGACGGCGATGCCTGGCAGGACGCGGGTGTAAATCAACGTGCCGGTGAAGCCACAGAGTTGCGTGCACAAGGCGACGATGACCAAGACCTGGACGAGGTTGTCAACGGCCAGTCCGAAGAAGCCATCGAGATCGCCCTTGACGAACCAGGGGTACTTCTTCTTGCTGGGTATCATTGTCATCACCTCTCATGCGGATGCGCGATCCGGCCGCGGAGCTGCTCGATGTGCAACCTGGGAGGACATCCTAGCGGCCCGTGGCAAAACTGTGGCAGGACTGTGGCACCGGCGTCTCGCCGGTGGTTTCACGGCCAGGAACCGCGTTTCTGAACCGCTGTTTTCGCTTTTACCGCAGGCTGCTAGCACCCTTATGGCACCACCCTCTCGGCGGTGGATACCCGGGCTTCGGCGCCCGTGCCACAAGAGGATTCGGGACACACTGCTGATGGTCCGACGGGCCGAGCACACTTTTCGGGCGCCTGGTGTTGTGTTACGTCTAGGCCGCGAGTTATTCTGTCTGGCAGGATGTGTTATAACAGCAATGCGGTGGAATGGAAGCCCAAGCTCAAGGATGTCAAACTGATCGGTTTGTTTGCGAGTCGGGCGGAGACGGCAAGGGACCGTGTGCGTTGGCTCACGCGGCCGTTTACAGAGGATGGGTGTTCGCCACGCCGGCTGGAGGCCGCGCGGGCTGAAGCCCGCGGCTCCTGTGCGGAGGCGCGGCCAGTTTGGGTTATCGGTCCTGGAGGTCAAATCGTGAGACGTGCTTCGATGATTCTCGCCACAGGCTTTTCGGCCTTGTCTGTTCTCGCCGCGTCGGTCACTGCGGAACCGCCCGTGCGGGGGCATGAGATCGAGCCGGAGGACTACTTCAGCATCGGCGTGATCGCAGGATGCGCGGCTTCGCCCGACGGCAATCACGTGGCCTACACGGAGTTGCGATGGGAGCCGCCGGCGGAGGACCGGAATCTCGACTTGTGGGTGCTCGATCGCGAGACAAAGGCCCGACGGCGGCTGACCTTCGATCCTGCCGCCGACGGCTCGCCGAGCTGGAGCCCCGATGGTCGCTACGTTTACTTTGCGACGAGCCGCACGCGGGCCGGCGAGGAGAAGCCGCCATACAACGGAAAGAAGCAGGTGTGGCGAATCTGGCCCGGCAGCGACGAACCGTTCGCGGTGACCCGTGTTGAGGACGGCATCGGACAGTACGCCTTGTCCAAGGACGGCCGGACGCTGTACTACACGATCAGCGAGGAGCACGTTGACGACGACTTCAAGGATCTGCGGACGAAACACAAGCATCTCGAGTATGGCCATGGCATCACGAAGATATCCCAGGTTTGGAAGCTCGATTTGGAAAGCTGGCGGGCCGAGAAGCTGATCGACGAGAAGCGCGTCGTCCGCTCGTTTGCCGTCTCGGATGACGAGAAGCGCATCGCGATGATCACGACGCCGGACGACACCATGATGACAAACGAAGGTTGGTCGCGTGTCGACGTCTGGGACGCCGACACGAAGGAGGTCACGGTCGTAACAGGGGATGGATGGCGGGCCGATCATCCGTCTCCGTACGGCTGGGTCGCGAACCCGTGCTGGTCGGCTGATGGAATGGCGTTGGCGTTCGATTTGTCGTTCGACGGTTATCCCACGGAGTTGTACGTTGCGGAATGGGGGCTGAAGGGGGATTCGCGGCCGGGCGAATCCACCGGTGATTCGCCGTCCGGTGTGGGTTCGCCGCCTGGCGTCTCGGTGCGTATGTTGGACCGGCCGGATGAAGTGGACGCGGACGGCCATTTGCGGTGGCGGGGTGATTCGCGCGAGCTGTGCTTCATCGGCGAGTCACACGCCCGGAAGTGGGTCTGCGGCCTGCGGGACGTGCGTGACGGCGGACGGGGCAAGTTCCGGAAGCTGACCGATGGTGATATCGCCGTCTCGTCGTACAGCCTCGACGACGCAGGCGAGAGTCTGTTCGTCGTGATGGACACACCGATGCAGCCGCCTGATGTCTTTCATGCGGCGGTCGGCGATACGTCGGCGGTGCTCCAACGGCTGACGACGGTGAACCCGCAGGTGGACACGTGGAAGGTTCCGCAGATGCGGGTCGTGAAATGGCAAGCCCCCGACGGCACCGAGGTGGAAGGCATCCTCGAGCTGCCGCCGGACTACAAGGAGGGCAGCGGGCCGCTGCCGATGATCGTCGAACTGCACGGAGGGCCGACGGCGTCGTCATTGTACCGGATGCGGTTCTGGATCTACGGACGGACGCTGATGGCCGCGAAGGGCTACGCCCTGCTGACGCCGAACTACCGCGGCTCGACGGGCTACGGCCGCAAGTTCATGACCGGCCTGATCGGCCACGAGAACGACGTCGAGGTCAACGACGTCCTCGCCGGCGTCGATGCCATGATCGAACGTGGCATCGCCGATCCCGACCGGTTGGGCGTGATGGGCTGGAGCAATGGCGGCTTTCTGGTCAACGGCCTGATCACCCACACCGACCGCTTCAAGGCAGCGAGCACGGGGGCGGGCATCCTCGACATGGTGCTGCAATGGGCCAGCGAGGACACGCCTGGGCATGTCGTGAACTACATGCACGGCCTGCCGTGGGAAGTACCGGACGCCTATCGCAAAGCCTCGGCGGTGTTCAACCTCGGCAAGGTGACGACGCCGACGATCGTTCATGTTGGCGGCGATGACCCGCGCTGCCCGCCGGCCCACAGCCGCGGCCTGTACCGCGCCCTGCGGTATTACGTGAAGGTCCCGACCGAACTGGTGGTCTACCCCGGTGAGCATCACAGCCCATTCAAATACAAGAACCGCAAGGCCAAGATGGAGTGGGACTTGGCCTGGTTCGACAGGCACCTACTGGGTAAGACAGGCGAGGAGGAGAAGGAGAGCGAGACGGAGAAGGAGATGGAGATGGAGCGGTAGGCCGTGTCGTGCAGAGCCGGCATCATCCTCGGACTGATCGGCTGGCTGGCCATCTGCTCGGGATGTGCGGAGCAGGAACGGCCCAGGATCGTTGACCTGGATCCATACGTGGGTCGTTATCCCGAGCGGCAGCGGCCGTTGATGGCCAGGCCGAGGGGCGAGCCGAGCCGTCGACCCATCGGGCCGGTGATGATCATCGTGGACGCCGGCCACGGCGGGCGGGATCCCGGCGCGATCGGCGTCGGGCCCCAGCCCGAGAAGACGGTCAACCTCGGCATCGCGATGAGGCTGGCTGCCCTGCTGGAAGAACGTGGGGCCACTGTGGTCACCACGCGGGATTCCGACCGCTTCATACCGCTCGACGAAAGGGCGGCGTTGGCCGACCGGAGCCGGGCGGATCTGTTCGTATCGATCCACGCCGATGCCGCCCGACGAGCCGACGTATCGGGAGCCACGGCCTACATCGCGAGGAACGCCTCCGCGCAGAGCCGTCACGCGGCCGAGAGCATCATCACCGCCTTGGAGCGCGCGGGCGTCGGATGTCGTGGGATTCACATGGCTGACTTCCGTGTCCTCGCGGGGCATTCCAGACCGGCGGTGCTGATAGAATGCGGCTTCCTGACCAACAGCAACGACGCCGTGAGACTGAGCACGCCCGGCTATCAGGCAAAGATCGCGGCGGCCGTCGCGGAGGGTATCGCCGAACACTTCAGCAGTTATTGAGGCGAACAACGGAGTCGGATCAGTTACGCGGGGCGAACTTCATCACTTTGTTGCCATCGCAATCGACAACATACACATTGCCGGAAGAATCCACCGCCACACCCGCGGGTGCCACCAACTGGCCATGGCCCCACTTCATTACGAATGCCCCGTCGCTCGTAAACTTCTGAATGCACGACTCCAGTGGACATCCGACGTAAACGTAGCCCTCATTGTCCACTGCGATGCCAGCCGCGCTCTGGAATTGTCCATCACCGGTGCCGAAGCTCCCCCACTGCGTTACGTACGCCCCGTCGCTCGTGAACTTCTTAACGCAGTACTTGAGGCTGTCCGCAACATACACATAGTCCTCAGAGTCTACAGCCACATCGACTGGCCCGTCCAACTGGCCATCGCCGGTACCGTGCGCTCCCCATTCCGCCATAAACGTCCCGTTGCTCGCAAACTTCTGAATCCGCTGGTTCACATTGTCAGCAACGTAGAGAGCCCCTTCGGAGTCCGTCGCCAGCCCGGCAGGCCAGTGGAATTCCCCATCACCAGAACCCCGGCTGCCCCATTTGGCAAGGAACGCGCCGGTAGAGCTGAACTTCTGAACACAGTTGTTGCACCTGTCGGAAACGTATACATTACCGGCCGCGTCCGTCGCAATCCCCTGCGGACAAGCGAACTGCCCATCCGCAGTTCCCCAGCTTCCCCATCCGAGTACGTAGCTGCCGTCAGTCTTGAACTTCTGAATACGGTAATTCCGCATTTCCGCGACAAACAAGCAGCCTGCCGTATCCAATGCCAGGAAGAGGGGATTATCAAACTCGCCAACACCGTCACCGAGTCGGCCCCAGGAGGCGACTAATTCGTAGGTTGTGCCTGAAGTCACAGTCACTGTCAACGTATCGTTCCCGGTTTGCTGTGGTGACGAGCTATCAGCTACGGTCAACGTGTATGCCGTCGTCTCCAACGGGCTGACGATCGCATCCGGTTCGTTCGCCCCCCCCCAGCCGGGTGCCAGCCAGGAGTAGGTGTATGGCGGAGTTCCACCGGTCGCCGTCCCTCGAAGCGTGACGCTGTCGCCCTTGTTTATCATTGTGTTGTCGGCGATGGCGGTCACGACCAGTGCTGCGGTCGAGCGAACGTTGATGGTCACCGTGTCGCTGTCCGTCTGTTGAGGTGAGGACGAATCGATCACGGTGACGGTGTAGCTGGTTGTCTCCGAGGGACTCACGAAGACGCCTTGCTGTTGCGATCCTCCCCACCCAGGCGCGGACCACGAATAGCTATACGGCGGAGTTCCACCCCGTACACCAGCCAGAAGAGCCGCTGCCTCGCCCACCGTGATTTCGCACGGCGTGGCTGATGCGGACACCTCAAGCGGCGCGCCTTCGATGGCATCCTCTGCCACGTATCCCTCACGTATCACTTGGGGCCAGAAGTCGTATGTAATATAGAAAAAGCCGCCATCCCCCCACGCATCACCCATGGAGTTGATGACCTTGAAGAGAGACTGTGAGTCGTCGTACCCGACGGCAACGACGGCTTGCCCTGTGTAGTTTCCGATGCCCTCGGCGTAAACCGCGGCCTCCCGCATATCGCGGAGATCGTAGAAACTGTCGTACACCTTCATGCCCAGGACAACTGGATATCCGGCGGCGATGAACTCCTTGACCTCGGAGGGGTCATGCTCATTGATTCGACGCCAGTAGGCAATGCGATACTCGAAGGCGGCGTCGGTCTGTGCCTTGGTGGGTTGAGCGCTGCACTCAAGGGGGTCATAGGGCATGAGGTCTACCGGGCAGCAACCCTGTTCTGACACAAGGTTGAGAGCGGAGAGGATGAGCGCCCCCCTGTCACAGGAATCAGAAAGCTTGATTTGGTTGTAGATATACGCGGGACTGAAGAGATGGCTGGTGGAAGAAAGCGACCATCCGCGTTCTATTCGCTCTTGGTACGATTTCAGGGCATAGCCGACCGCCCATCCCACACAGGAGACCTGCTGATCTCCCTGGTTTCCCGGGCTGGGCATGTCTGGAGTCAGGTCGGCGCTGCTGGGAGGAGCACCGCCCGATGGTGCCGGGGCCAGCGGAATCAGCTTGTAGTCGTCGGGACTGAGAAACTCCAAGCCCAAAAGCGGCATCTCTTCGACGCATTCGCCGTTCTCGCAATGCTGCCCGTCAAGGCAGGACACGCCCTCGCAAGGATCCACTCGTCCGCCGACACATTCGCCGCTCTCGCAATGCTGCCCGTCAGGGCAGGACACACCGTCGCACGAATCCACTTTCCCTGCGACGCATTCGCCATTCTCGCAATGCTGCCCGTCAGGGCAGGACACACCGTCGCAAGGATATACCTCTCCTCCGACGCACTCCCCATTCTCGCAGTGCTCCCCCTCGGGGCACGATACAGCATCACATGGATTGATAAAAGGGAAGAGCTCGGGCGCTGGTTCGGACGGGCAACCGCAACCACCAGGCGCCAACGAGATGACAGCCCCCACCGCCAGGAGCATCAGCACAAGCCTGTCCATCGATCTACCCCTCTTTCGCTTGCAGTCCCCCCAACGAAAATGTCGCGCGTCACAGGCCGATCCCATGGGGCCTGTCGCGCGGAGGGCTCTCTTCCGGTGCCGTCCCTCTATTATACACCTGCCGATCCGCCGCAGCACCCGGAAATAAGATGAAAGCTGCTCCCGGGCGTCTTCATTAGCGTGGCTTTGTGTTCAGACATCCTTCTACAGTTGTTGTGAGTGGCACGTCCTAGAATCACGGATTCTTCTCTACTTCCGTTGCCATATGCTTGTTCCGGGAGTGCCCGTTTGACCTTGAGGGCTGAGTAGGCGGAATCGCGGAAGACATACGCGGTGCGCTAGATGCGATAGACAGCCACAGATGCTCCGGGCAATCCTTGGACCAATAACCGCGGCTCCTCTCGAAATCGCTGCTTCACGCAATGTGTCTGCCGGGGAATCCGGGGCCATGTGTCTCGATCTGCCCACTCCCATACCGACTTGCTCTCCCGAACACGTCGTCGAACTCGAGGATCCCAGCAGGGCGAAGACGCGCATTCGCCGTGTCCCTCCCGTGGACGTGTGCGGCTTGCGGCGTCTCGGGATGTGTCAGCGGTCTGGATTCTATCGCGCTCCTTCCAAGGTGTCCACACCGCAGCGACTCCGACCTCTCCGCGGCATCGCACTGTAACTCGGCGAAGTCGTCGAATGGAAGTTCGAGTCCTACGGGGCCGCAGGGAATGAGCGTTTCAACAAAACCGGTCACAAGCCTTGGTGGAGGAATTCTACCGCACCCCAATTGACGTGGCGTAGATCTCCGAGATTCGGCGATCGGCGTACAGGACCTGCGTGCATCCGGCCCAGCGAAGGGCCGCGATCGGCGAGTCCAGATAACGGACTTCTAAAACTGGTGTGGCGGAAGATGGTTGATACGTGCGTACCCGTTTTGATTCCAGGAGCGCGGCGTGGTCAAGACTCCTGAGGTCCGGACTTTGTGACTCCTGCTGTTTCTATCGCATTCGCGTCGCCATTGCGCCCGCTTGTTGGTGACCACGGCGCGGCACTTGATGTTACGCGCGTGGTGCCTTGATCTCTGGGCGATGGCGCAGGGTGGTCGGGAACCAGTGCATCGTCACACGTAGTCTTGCGGGTCTGCCCGTTCGCGTGCCACGGGCAGCCTGGCTGCCCGTGCGCACTGGCGGGCGAGCCGCCAGTGGTACCCCCGAGCGACAACCCGCACGAACAGCCGTGAAGGTACACTCGTCACAGGTCCGACGCTTTGTGCCGGAACGAGGGATCTGTTTGTGGAGGTTCGAATCCTCCGGGGCCAGTTTCCTCGAAGTCAGTCGCCGGCGGGAGGACCGGTCTCGACGAGGCCGGCCGTGTCCGCCGTGTCCCGCAAGTTGAGCTCCTCGTCCAGCCAACGCTGCCACAAGAGGACCTGCGGTTGCCCGACGACCGACGTGACGGCGCCATCGTCGACGGTCAAGCCAAATGCCGCGTAGTCTGGATTCTGTGCGGGATCGGCGACGATCACTAGCCAGTTGCCGTCCGCGCAGAGTTGTGTTCCGCATCCCGCCAGTGTCGCCAAGAGAAGACAAGCAAGAACCCGTCGCATAGCGAATCCTCCCCTCTGGACGTGTGCCCCCGTTCGCTCATCGTATTATACACGGCTCACGCGCGGGTCGTGCCGCGGCTTGTGAATGGGCTCCAGTGGCGCGGAGGCCGCGGCACGCGTCATGGGAAGTGCGAGAGCGAAGCGGGCTTGATTATCGGGTGCCGTAAAAACGCCGAAACGGATCGGCCTTGGCCACAACCCGTTTCGGCTGGAGAGTTTGCAACGGGAGGAGGAGGCGTTGCAACTCGTGGGGGTCTCAGAAGTCTACAGGGAGTCCATCCAGCAGACGCTCCACCGCAAGGTCGAGTTTCTCCGAGGTCTCGTAGGCGCCGCTTGCGATCGATCCACGGACCTCAACGATTTTCCTTGCACGGGCTTCGGGCAACTCGGCCAGCCGGCTGAGGAAGTCGGCGAGTTCAGATATCTCCACGCGATCCTGCGGGGTGACGGGATTGCCCGTCGCGCCTGTGCGTGAGCGTGAGTGGTTGGCGAACTCCCGCAGCGTTGCCGCGGATGCCAGGGCTCCCACCGCGTTGACGTCGTTCATGGTGTTCCTCGCTGTCCTCGTTTCTTCGCCTATTCCCAACAGATCGTACGAGGCCCGCATCGTCCTTGTTCTGAGGTCGGTTGGAGACTCGGCTCCAGGACCCTCAGACGGAACCGGCATCTCAGGATTGCCGGGATTTCCAAGGGACCTGGGGAAAGTCCGAGCGATCCTGGGACTAATATCGGCGTTCCGGGAAGGAGTCTCCAGCATTTCCGTAATCCGACCACAATATGTTGCGCGGCCATGCTTAACGTGGCGAACCGGCTGGAGACGGGCAGGCCTGCACTGTTATCGGGCGAATGGCGATAAACAGGGGCTTGTCAATGCTCGTATTCTGCGAGGGGCAGACGGACCCCGTCACGGCACCCGCGGACAGAACCACAAGATGTAGTACCCGAGTTTTTCGGATGAAGCATCACCGGTACCTGCGAGGTTCCCTGGAAGTAGCGCGAATCAGTGCTGCGACGAATCCCGGAGGGGCAGAACCGCCCATGATGCGGCTCCGAGCAAGACCGGACCTGGATGTCCTCAGCCGCCGGTCGGGCACCGTTAAGGGACTGTCGGTCATCAGGCGTCCGTGCCACCCGTGCCACCGAGGAACCAGTTAGCGAGCCGCTGGGCCATCCGCTCGTTGGTGAACACAAGTGGTGTCAGGAAACGCAAGTCCGTGCTGGGCAGCCGCAGGTACTTGACCATATCGCGTCGCCATCGAGCGTCGAATTCGGCCAGGATGTCCTGTGGATGTACCGCGCCCAGGGCCTTCTCGCAGACCTCGGTCGCCAGGCTGGCAGACCATATGCATGGGTACAGGCCCTCGTGGCTGACGGCTGCCACATAGCCGCCGGCATCGCCGATGATGAGACTGTGCTTGGCCACGTGGGTCTCCATTTCGAGGGCAATGCCGCGAGGGACCGGCCGGACCTCTATGTTGGCAGGATCGACATTGACATCTTCGGGCAGGATCTCGGCGTCCTTCCACTGAGCCACAGCTTGCTCGAAGACGGCGCGGATGCCGTCGGTGGGCGTCGGGGCGACAAGCCCTGTGACCACGAGGCTTCCTGTGGTGAACAAGTAACCGAAACTTGACAGATCCTGGGAAGTCAGGATCCAGCTCATCTCGGTGTTGCCCTTATTTCTTTTCTTGGCCGTCGGATCGGCTCGGACGGAGACCGACTGACAGCAGGAGACCTGCGTGGTCGCGGCCTGCCCGCGATCGAGACCGAAGGATTGAATGGCGAGCGAGTCGCACCCGTCCGCGGCAAGGAGAAACCGGCCGGTGAACCGCTGGTCGGTGTCCGTGCTCAGGATGACGGCCTGCTCCCGGGTCTCGATCGTGACGACCTTGGCTCCGGGAATGAAGGCGGCGCCGGCGCTCGTGGCGGCGGCGCACATGGCCTCTGTGAGACGGGGCGTGTCGACGACGTCGATTGCCACGCCGAGCGGGGCCGACGCGGTACGGCCGCGCGCGCCATCAACGAACCTGACGCGGTCGATGGTGCCCAGCACGGCACCGTCTGATGCAACGCCCGCGCTGGCGAGCATCTTGTGGGCGTCGGGATGCAGCCACTCCGGCCGGCAGGTGCTACCGGCAGCTTGCCTGCCAGTGTGTACGCCCCGCGCGCCCACCGGAGAGACCGCACGGGCGGACGAGCCGCCCGTGGCACCCAGACTCGCGCTCCGATCGAGAACGGCGACATTCAGGCCCTTCTTGGCGGCAAAGGCGGCCGCGGCGGCGCCGGCAGGTCCGGCGCCGAGGACCAGGATGTCAAAAACCGTCTCGGTTGGCATGGCGTGCGCTTCGGGAGTTCGCGGATTCCTCGAAGCTGTATAATGGCACACCGTGAATCCTTCAAGTTCCGCGAGTTGGTTTGCGCTGTTACAAGGAGCGAGATCGCCATGGCGAGTAACACCAAGAACAACAGGATTCTGAGCCTACAGGGTGCCATACAGGAGGCTGGGCGGTGCCTGCTTTGCCATGATGCACCGTGCAACACCGGCTGCGGAGCCAATACGAACCCGGCCACGTTCATCCTGAAGCTCCGGATGGGAGACATCAAGGGTGCCGTCCGGGCGTTGCGGGAAAACAACATCCTCGCCGCGACGTGCGCGCAGGTCTGCCCGACCTGCCGCCTGTGTGTGGAAGGCTGCTCGCGATCGGGCATCGATGAGCCCATTCGCATTGCCGAGTTACAGGCCTTCCTGGCCGACTACGAGCGCCGGGAGGGGATGCAGGTCCTACAGGCCCCCCCGCCTGGAGACCGCAAGGTGGCCGTCATCGGTTCGGGCCCCGCCGGCCTTTCCGCCGCCGCCGGCCTGGCGATGAAGGGGTACTCCGTCGTCGTCTACGAGAAGATGCCTGAACCCGGTGGCCTGCTCCGCTACGGGATTCCCGATCATCGGCTTTCGCAGGACCTCCTGGCGCACGAGATCGAGCTCATTCGTGGATTGGGCGTCCGGTTTGAGTGTGCGCGGCCGATCAGGACACACGAGGAATTGGAGGGACTGCTCCAGGATGGTTATGACGCCGTCTTCCTGTCCACCGGCTGCGACGAGCCTTACAGCGTTGGACTCCCCGGCGAAGACCTGCGAGGCGTTCTTCAGTGGGATGTCCTTCTGCGCCGGAGCAAGGACACGGCGGGCCGCACCGAGCTGGCGGCCATCGTAAAGGGCAAGCGCGTGGTCGTTGTGGGCGGCGGCTCCGTCGCGATGGACTGCGCCGTGGCGGCCAAGCGCCTGGGGGCCGACCGCGTGTATGCCATTTCGCTCGAGGCAATGGAGGAACTGCCCGCCGACGTTGATGAGAAGGAGAGGGCCTTCCAAGAGGGCGTGCGGTTCAAGCCCAACTGTCGCGTGACCGAGATCATCGGGGAGGATGGCAAGGTCAAGGCGGTTCGCGGCATTGAGATCCGCTGGATGGTGCCCGGCCGCTTTGTGCCCGAAAACGCCGAGGACATTCCCGGCACGGAGTTCTCCCTGCCGGCCGACGTGCTCGTCGAGGCGATCGGCGCGGGGCTTTCCGCCGACGTGAGGGGGCTCGTCGCCGGGCTCGATGCCGGCTCCACGGCCGCCGCGCGGGCTGAAGCCCGCGGCTCTTCCGGCGGTGGCGGCCGACCCACGGTGGACGCCGAGACCATGCGGACCGGCCACCTCGCAGTCTTTGCCGGCGGAGATCTGGCCGGCGTAGGCAAGACCGTTGCCTCCTCCGTGCTCGACGGCAAGAAGGCGGCCGAGGCCATCGCGGAGGCGTTCCCGCTCAGCAAGCCGATCAGCGTGCCGAAGCGCTCGCGGCCCAGCCTCGAAATCGAGTTCTGCGGTCTGCGGTTCCGCAACCCATTCTGCCTTTCCTCCTCGCCCGTCTGCAACACGGCGGAGATGCTCGCTCGGGCCTTCGACGCCGGTTGGGGCGGGGCCGTCTTCAAGACGGTCGGTCTCGAGGAAGACTACGCCATCGTCGACCCCACCCCCCGGCTCAATGCGCTGCACCACGGTGATCGGCGCTTCATCGGCCTGCAAAACATCGAGATGATCAGTGAGCGTCCCTACAAGCAGAACCTCAAGGACATCGCCTGGCTGAAGAGGCACTATCCCGACCACGTGTTGATCGTCAGCATCATGGGCTACTCGGACGAGGGCTGGGTCGAGTTGGCCAAGGGCGCGGCGAACGCCGGCGCCGACATGCTGGAGCTGAACTTCTCCTGCCCGCAGATGGCCGTCGAGGGTGCCGGGCACAAGATCGGCCAGGCGTACGACATGCTCGAGCGCTACACGCGCGTCGTGAAGGAAGCCGTCTCCGTTCCCGTCATGGCCAAGATGACGCCCAACATCACCGACATGCTGCCGCCGGCCATCGCAGCCAAGCAGGGCGGCGCCGATGCCATCTCGGCGATCAACACGCTGCGCGCCATTACAGAGGTGGATCTGGATACGTTTGCCCCGATGCCCACGATCCAGGGCCGCGGCTCGATCAGCGGCTACTCGGGCCCCGCGGTCAAGCCGATCGCGCTGCGGTTCGTCGCCGAACTGGCGCAGAGCAAGGAACTCGGCCTGCCGGTCTCCGGCCTCGGCGGGATGGAAACCTGGCAGGATGCGGCCATGTTTCTGCTGATGGGCGCGTCCAACCTGCAAGCCACGACGGGCGTGATGCGCTACGGCTACCGCATCATCGAGTCGCTGCGCGGCGGCCTCGAGGACTACCTGCAATCGAAGGGCTTCAAGTCCGTCGGCGAACTGGTCGGCCGCGGCCTGGAGTTCACCGTCGACCCGTCGGAGCACCACCAGACCATGCACGTCATCTCGAAAGTGGACCCCGACAAGTGCATCGGCTGCGGCCTGTGCCACATCGTCTGCCACGACGGCGCCAACCAAGCGATGCAGTTCGACAGCGAGAAGCGCAAGGCCGAAGTGGACAAGGACCGCTGCGTAGGCTGCCTGCTGTGCAAGCACGTCTGCCCGGTCTGGGACTGCATCAGCACCGAGGAGATCGACCACGTGATCTCGGGCGGCATGCACGACGATGCGCTGGCGTTCGTCGAAACCGGGCCTAATGCTTGATTGGAGATGTTGGCCAATAACGTGCGTGGGGTGATGCCGGACATTCGTTGGTCGGCCGCGATGCCGTCAGTCGTGTGACGGATCGACAGGGCCGGGAGACAGGGCGGATGCCTCATCCGACGCCGCCTTGCCGTTGTTCTGGCGGGGTTGTTTCACCAAGGCGGACGCAAGGAGGCCGGAGGGGACGGATACGACGCTTAACCCGAGTATCAGGATGATGGCCGTGAAGATTCGGCCCCACAAGGTGACGGGGTATATGTCGCCATAGCCAACGGTGCTTAGCGTGCAGACAGCCCACCACATGGCGTGAAAGACAGACCGGAATGTCTCGGGTTGAGCCTCGTGTTCGCAGTAGTAAATGCCAACGGATGCCAGGAAAATGAGGGCAGCCGTCAGCACGCAGTAGACGGCGAGTTCGTCCTTCACTTCGAGAAAGGCCACCTTCAACCGATGCCCTGCTGTGGCATATCGCCAGAGTTTCGTCATGCGCAGCAAGCGCAGCAACCGCAAGATACGGATAGCACGCAGATCGGCAACGCCGAGCGAGACATAGAAGGGAAGGATGGCAGCTAGATCGATGATGCCGTAGAAGCCACGAACATATCGCCAGCCGTTGGCTATGGTCCGAAGGATGTACTCAGCGGTGAAGATGGCGACGACAATCCGCTCGCTCCAAGTAAAGAAAGTCTGATAGCGAGCGGCTTCCGGTAGCGTTTCGATCGCAAAGCTGATGATGGAGTAGATGATCAGAGCGCAAACCAGCCGATCGAGTGTCTTGCCGGCGCGGTTCTCACCTTCGGTTAGGCTCTTAGTCCAGATCAACGCGCTACCATCCTCGCAGTCGTTATGATAGCGAGGCCACCCAGGACAAGCTACAGAGCAAGGCTGAGGAGCGCGCAACACAGCACCCGCCCCCTGAGGCCGCTTGCCCGATTCTTCGCTCACGTCGAGACTTCGTTAGCGGGATACGTGTCTTGCGGCTGATCTGCCCCTTGAGCATCGTAGGGTGCGCTCCGCGGACCCATCCGGTAGCGAGCAGCCTCTGCGACACCTGGTTCGCACAGCGGGCCCTACGGCACTCCCAGGCTGCTCGGAATGTCGCCCGTCTGCATGAGGAAGCATCCGGTGCTACACATCAGCATGCACCGTCGAACGCCTTGATGCAGTCCTCCGGCATTCCTGTGCTATTGCCTGACAATGTCCAGTGTCGCCACCTGACCCGCGTCGAGGTCGTAGGACGTCTGATGAACAGCAGTCCCGTCTTGATCCCGCAGGATCACCCGCGCTGTGTTCGGTGGATTCTCTCCGCCGTTAAGTGCCTCGAACTCGAAATGGTTGAAACCGGGAGAGAGGTACGCGGGCACGCGCCGCACGATGTTCATGACAGTCCCTTGCCACAGCTCCTGGCCGTTGAGCCGAAGGGCGATCTCGTCCCCGTCCTCGGCCTCGACATCCCGCACATCGATGTACATCAGATTGTCGGTCGTCATATGGCTTCCGATCGACTGGTCGGTCGTGGAGATCGCGCATATCTGAGTTGCCAGGGATTGTCCTGTATACATCGTCACGCCCGCCTCCGCGTAACTCAGTATGGTGCAGGCGATACCGAGTGGATTCGCGTTGCCTCCCGTATTGACGATGCGCTGACCTATCTGGCACGTCGCGAGAATGCCCGCCTTTAGTCCCGCCAGAACCCTCTGTACCGTGGCATCGTCGGACTGGCCATAGTAGCCGCGCACGAGGTCGATGGCTGTGGTCGCGGTAATGCAGGAGGCCTCGAGCACCTTGACCGGGACGCCATTCATGATCTGTGCCCTAATGTCGCAGAAGACCTGCGCCGCTGTGACTACGACCGGCATGATGTCCGCACAGTTCCACTTGGCGGTCTGCGGCCCGTGCGATTTGCTCGCGAGAGATGGCAGACTATCAAGGAGATAAGGGGCGGACAAGTCGTCATACGCAAGATTCGGCGTGAGTTCGATGACAGTCTCGTCCTCGTCGAGGACGACGCTGCCGTCATCCTCGACGGTCATGACGATTTGACTCGGCGGTGACGAGGCATTCAGAAACATCGTGATGCGCGGCTTTGCCTGTCGTACGTCCAGCATCAGCCCGTCAAGCGTGGTGCCATAGAGCGTCACGATGCCGTCCGCGACGTTCTCCTGGCACAGCAGTTGTCCGTCGGCATCATACCAGGCGACGCCATAGATGCTGGGGTCGCCGTTTGCATCGGAAGTAGACAGAACAAAGGCCTGGGTGTCGTCAGCCATGAGCACGCCGAATAGCGTGTTCTGTGGCCCGAAGTCGGCAGGCAGGACACTCTTGGCGCCGATGTCTGGCGCTGGCGACTTCTCCAGGGCGGCGGCTACGGCATCGGCGGCGGCTACGGAATCGGCCGGATCACTCGACGACAGGGGGGGCGGGCAGCCGCTCGCGGCGAATGAGCCGATCATTAAAACGCCGCAAAGAAGTAGGGGACGACTTGCTCGGCGAATCATGCTTTCCCTGATTGAATGGGACGCCGACATGATATGTTCCTCCGCTGTTTGTAGCGCCCGCAGACACGTGCGTTCGTCGCCGGCTCGCCACAGGTCAGCTGCATCCCTTTGGCGAGGAGGAGCAGCGTTACGAGAGACGGGCGACTGGCTGTCCCCTCCAGCCAACTCTGTCATCGGGGAGCGCCGGGGGCGAGTTGATCTGTCTCACAGCCGAATCATTAGGTGCGGATTCGAGGACCTATGTCCATGAAACAAACGTCCGAAGACTCCCACGATCACGTACTTCCTGGACGATCGATGTGCTCTAACCTGACGAGTCCGGATCTGAGGTCGAATGAGGCGACCAAGGTCACAGATAGGCCGGGTGGCCCACCTTGTTTCAAGCTGGCGTCTCGATTCCACACGGCGATCGACCCTCGCCACATTCCTCGTGCCACGGCCTCACGCGATATCCCCAATCGTCAATCCCCAATCTGCAATCGCCAGGCGGATTGGCGAGCAAGCCTACACGTTGACTTGCCCCATGCCCCGGCACCTTTCCGTAGAATTCCCAGTCCCCATCGCCCCCTCTTAAGTCAATATATATCGGTGGAAGCTCCCAGACCCTCTCCGTGGCAACCTCAGGAGGTGTGCCTATGGGGCAAATGGACCGGGCCCTCTTCGAGGTCCTTGTTGAGGAACAACAGAAGCCCCTGCGGGCCTTCGTGCTCGCTTGCACCCGCGATCCGGCCGCCGCGGAGGACATCGTGCAGGACGCGTTCCTCACGGCCTGTCAGCACCTCGACGACTTCGACCACACACGGCCCTTCGCCTGGTGGATCCGCGGCATCGCCCGAAACAAGGTCCTGGCCTACTTCCGCGCCGCCGACGCGGCGGGCCGACACGTCCGCATTCTGCCGCGGGAGGCCATTGACGCCATCGGTGACCAGTTCGGCCGCTTGCTCCCCGGCCGTGGCGACACCCTGGCCGACACCCTGGCCGTCCTCCGCGAGTGCCTGACCACCCTGCCTACGGCAGACCAGGAGATCGTCCAACGGCACTACCGCGACGGCCAGACCTGCCGCACCATCGCCGACCACGTCGGCCAGACCACCGAGGCGATCAAGAAGCGCCTCCAACGCGCCCGGTCCCAACTCCACGGCTGTATCCTCGCCAAGCTCGAACGAGGCGCCGCGGACTTCAGTCCGCGCGGCCACATGGAGCAAGCCCATGGCTGAGTCACCCAATCGTCAATCGCCCGACGATCTGCTCGATCCGGCCGGCTCCTTCGACCCCAGCCAACACGCCGTGCACGGCCTGCTGAGCGTGTTCTTCGAGGACGAAGCGGCGGAAGCCAGACGGGTCAACGCGATACTGGCGAGAATCGCAGCAGAAGGAGACACCCTCGCAGCGTCTTCCCAGAGCCCCCGGAGCCCCCAGAGCCCCCGGAGCCCCCGGAGCCCCCGGCCTTGGCCGGGGGGCACCCCCACCAAACCGCCACCGCAAGGCCCGGAACCCAGTGTCCCAATCCCCGCCGAGCCCGAGCCCGCCAGCCGAACCACCCGCCGGCTGTGCCTCGCTCCCCTCTCGCTCGTCACCAGCCGCCGGCTCCGCCGCTGGGCGCTTCCCAGTGCGGCCGCGATTTGCGTCCTGTTTACCTACCTGCTGCTCCGCTCGTCGCCGGAGGAGGCCGCCTACGCCGACCTCCGGCTCCTGACCGAGGCGGCCCTCGTGCCCATCCCGACCTTCGGGAACGAAATCCCGCGGACCCGTGGTCCAACTTCCCTCGAAGCGGCCCTCCAGCTCCTCCAACCCCCTGCGCTGCACAGCTTCGTGACGAATGGGCTACCGGCGATCTCCCCAGACCAACCGACGGCGCCCCAGTCCGACCTTGACGGCATTGAGCGGGCCAGGCAGGAGCGTGATGCGGCCCTGCTTATGGTCGCCGAAGCGGCGGATCGGCACGATTCTGATGCGGTGGCCAAAGCCGTCAACCAGGCCATGCACGCCTGGACGCGCGTCTTCCGCCCGCTGCGAGACATGGGGCGTTATCAGGAGGCCGTCGAGGAAATCAACGCCGCCATCGCATACACGCAGGACAATCCGACGGGCGAGGACATTTACTCTTGGCACCGTGTCTTCGTGAACGACCTGGGCAACGCCCACGCCGCGTTTGGCAACTACGCCGCCGCCCGCCAGGCCTATCTGGAATCGATAGACCTGCGGGAAGACGTTGTGAAATCACGCCCCCAGGAGCCCGGAACAATCGGGTGGGGCGCCATGGCCGTGGCCCCCCTCTGTCAAAACATGAGCTGGCTTGCCATCTTGGAGCGCGGACGGGCAGGGCTGAAAGAGGCCTACGACTGGCAAGCCCGGTCGGATGCCGAGTTGACGCTCTACTATTCCACCGTCTGCCGACTCCACGGCATCTCGCTGCCCGACGACGCGACGGCCCTCGAAGCCTACGATGCCGCGCCGGCCGAGTTCAGAACGCCGGAGGAATGGTATTCCGATGAAGCGGCGAAGGCCGCCGACGCCCGACACCACGGCATGTGCCCCAGCGCCAGCATCGTGGTGGTCCTCCGCGCCCACCTGCTCAACGGCGCCCGCCTCGAGCGGGTCAAAGGCGATTACGACGCCGCCACGGCACTGCTTGACCGTGCCCATGCACGGAACTTCCGGGATTATCCCGACCAAGACGACTGGCATCTGTCGTTCTACATCCCGTTGGAAGCCGCCCGAATCGCCATCGCCCAAGGCAACTACGCCAAGGCCCTCGAACACCTAGACGACGCCGCCCTGCACACCGGCCCTGTCTGGAGCTCATTGGACCCCAATCTCAGCAAACTTCCCATCGCACGGTTGGGCCGCGCAGAACTGACCATGCTCCGCGCCCTCGCCCGCCTCGGCCAGGACCCCGCCGATCCCGAAGCCCAACACCTGCTGAACGAAGCCCTCGCCGTCCCGCAAGGGATGGCAGAACAAATGGCCCCAAGCGAAAGCAGACGGTTTCTAAGCCAGTTTGAATCCTGGCGGCGCCTGGCTGAACAAACCGGGCGATCAGATTACAAGAGCTGACACAGAGAGGAGAAAGTACAAGATGAAACGAACATGCCATCACCATGTTTTCAAACTGAAGGCCCTGCTGTGCGTCCTGCTGACGTTGAACGTTCAGTTCTGGCTCGGCGGCTGTGCTCCCGCGCCCGTTCCATTCTCGCCAGGCGCGACTCGCATCGAACTCACCCCTGGCCATCCGTTGTCCATGGCACTGCGCGGCAGCGCGTTCGAGGGCGCGACGGCTGTCGAAGTTGATCCGGGCAAGGGCGAGTTTCGACTGATCTTTCCCGACGCAGGCCGTCAACTCTCCGGCAAATACGCCGAAGCCAACGGGACCCCTACGATCACGGAGTTCCATGCCGCGAATGGCCTAAACTCTGCCACGATACACCTGGACATCTCCAAGCACGTCACCAGTATCACGACGTCCGACGGCCATGTCTTCACTGCGCCAACGGACTGGGCGACTTCACCCGCAAGCACGGAAGGCGCGAACGCCTACGAGCGGGCGAATGCCCAATTGCTTGACTTCGCCCGCCAGTTGAATAGTCAATCGAACCCCGGCCCGTCCGCCGGGTCGGGTAGCGGTGGATCAAACACCGGCGGACCGATCTCCGGCGACGTCCCAGGCATGCCTGACAAGACAAGCCAAACGGCATTGGGTCCGGCCCTGCTAGTACTCAGTCTGCTCGCCACCATCTGGGCCGTCAACATGGCAGCCCTGGCGCTCATTGGCATCTTCGCCGTCCTCGCCGCGCTGCAGGCCATGCTGCCCCGGCAGAGTAACCAGAGCGAAGACGAGCAAACCGAAACTGACGAAGGGAGCATGGGCTCGACTGGCAGTTATAGCATACAGTACTACAAAATGGCCGATCCGGCTCAGAAGGCTATAAAGAACGGCACCATACCCAACGTGCTGGTTGACCACGGCAACCTACTGGTCCTGGATCTAACCACTTGGCCTCAAGGTTGGCAGACAGGCAACATCGTCGCCGTCCGAATGCCTAGCGATGTCGTGGAATATCGGCGTCTCCTTACGAGATTCGAGCTTTCCGACGGCCGACTCGCCATAGGCGCCGTAGAAGCCGGCTTGCTGGAGGTGATCCACAGCGGCGAAGTCACGATCGAAGGCGATCTGAGCCAGACTGTTGGTCTACAGTCTGATTCAACAGCAAGAATCATCGAGGTCATTGACTATGCAGACGAGAACACCTTCTGGATCATCCAGGAGCACGATGTTGACCTCTTCACCTATAGCGAGGGCGGCACAGAGATAGAATTGACGTTTCCACAGATAAGCCTTAAAGCTACGCCGCACATCGGAGTAAAGTTAGTCATAGACAAATCTGACGACTGGATCGACATGATAGCCGACGCGATTATCGACTTCGCAGTCGACATCGCTGAGGCAATGTCAAACCTTCTCGAAGGCATCAGCGGTCTATTGTGTGATGACGCGAATGGCCAAGTGATCTGCGACATCAGCGAAGACCTTGCGCAAGAGATCATAAACGATCTCTTGGAGATCGAGGAGATCGTGCACAAACTCGAAGCCATCGTGGATGTGCTGTCCGATCCTACGAACTTGAAAGAGGGACGTGCGATTGTAGACGGCGAGATCGTCGGGACGGTTGAGCTTTCGGCCTTCGCCTCTGCTGAATACCATCCCGATCCATGGGAGCAGCCACTCGCCACAGTCCTGATACCGATTACGGGCCCGATACCGATCTTCCTCCAATTCGACCTTGTGGGCGTCGCCACGCTCGACTTCGACGCCCAGGTTGACTTGTGCTCCAGACTCGACATCACCATACCGTTCCGTGCGGGCATCTTGGTGACGGACGGAATCGGGGAAATCGTGTCCAAACCAGACAGCGATCCCGCCTTCACATTCACAGAGCCGGACTTCGCGGGAACTCGAGGGCACCTGGAGCTGGCCGTGGGCGTCCAATGCGAAGCCGGTGTCAGCCTCGCCGAGATCCTCACAGCAACCGTTGACCCAACCGCGGAAATGGTCTTTGAAACTACTGCCGAGCTAACCGGCGGTCTGGCAGCCGGTTGCGTCAACCTGGATTGGGACTTGTATGGGCGATTGCGCGCCGAATTAGAGGCCGAACTGTCCATACCCTTCATGGATCCCATATGGCAAGACACATGGAACTTGCCCTTCCAGCATACCATTCTACAGGGCGAACGGCCCAATGGAACCTGGCAGGACTGTTGGGGCGATGCCGCCGATTGCGGCAACGGTGTTTGCGAGGTGGGCGAGGACAGCACAAACTGTCCCCAGGATTGTGAGACAGGCGGACCTGTGTGCGGAGATGGTGTGTGCGACGCGGGCGAGGATAGCACAAACTGCCCCCAGGATTGCGAGGCAGGCGGACCTG
>JAFGQA010000264.1 GCA_016935885.1 Phycisphaerae bacterium
CCACGCTTCGGGGCAGCCCCGAACCGACGTTCCGTCTGGTTCGGCCTGCGGCCCAGCGCCTTCCCAAGGCGCTGGGCCGCAGGTGCATATTGCACCAGCGCTGCGGCGCTGGTGCAATATGCAGGCTAGACAGAGATAACGAATCAGGTCCAGGGGAGGGGAACGCGTTAATCACCGACCCCGCGACCCACGCTCAGCACCCGCACCCTGCAGATCGCGAATCCGGCACTGCAAGATTCCGCAGCGCTTTGTCTTTGAACCCGGGGCGCCATCGAGTAGCATACATCAGTGATGATTTCCCGTTCGTCCAACATGAGTCGAACAGTAGACGCACAGGTGCTTGCGGCACCGCAGGACGACACCGTGCTTCTGTCTGTCCCCGAGGACTCTCGATCCCGCTTCTTCGCCACGGCTGATCCGCACCAGCAGAAGAGCCTGGGGCAGTTTTTCACCCCTCCCCATGTCGCTGATCTCATGGCTGGTATGTTCACCCTGCATCCAAAGACCGTCCGACTGCTGGATCCAGGGGCGGGGATGGGCATGCTCTCGGCGGCCGCCGTGCGCCGCCTGCTGCTGCGTCAGTCGCCCCCCCGGCGAATTGAAGTGACCGCTTTCGAAGTGGACAAGGCTCTTCTCCCCTCGCTCAGGAAGACCTACGAGGTCTGCCGCGCCGCGTGTGAACAGGCAGGGACGGATTTCATGGCCACTGTTCGGAACGAGGACTTCATCGCTGAAGGCGCACAGATGGTGAGGAATGATCTCTTCTCGTGCTCACCGGTATCCTTTGACGCTGCGATCGTGAACCCCCCGTACGGAAAGCTTTCGACGACATCGGCAAGGTACCGCATGCTGCGCGGCGTGAGCGCGGAGACCACGAACCTGTACACGGCCTTCCTGAATCTCGTGATCGAGCTCCTGCGAGAGGACGGCGAACTCGTTGCCATTACACCGCGCAGTTTCTGTAACGGCCCGTACTTCAAGCCATTTCGACAGAGACTGCTCGAACGCATGTCTATCCGAAGAATCCACGTGTTCGAGTCGCGTACGGCCGCCTTCCGGCATGATGACGTACTGCAAGAGAACATCATCTTCCACGCTGTGAAGCAAACTCGCACCGGCCAACCCATCGAGGTCTCGCAGAGCGCCGGCGAAGCGGGCGCCCGGATCGAAACGCGCAGTTTTCCTTCCGCGGAAATCGTGTCACCGATAGACCAGGAGTCGTTCATCCATCTCCCCACATCGCAACAGCATCTGCAGGCACGTTCCGACATCTCGCGACTAAGCGCCTCCCTCGCGACACTTGGCCTGCAAGTCTCCACCGGGCGTGTCGTTGATTTTCGCGCAAGGCAACACATTCACCAAAACGCCGGCCCCGGCACGTGTCCACTCATCTATCCATGCCACTTCAAAGGGCTCTTTGTCGCCTGGCCCAAGGAACCATCCCGCAAGCCGAATGCCATTTGCGACAGCAGTGAAACGCAGAACCTCCTTGTGTCGGCGGGCATCTACGTCTTGACCAAACGGTTCACGTCAAAGGAAGAGCGGCGGAGGGTCGTCGCATGCATCTACGATCCCGGCCGCATCAAGGGCCAGAACGTCGGCTTTGAGAACCACTTGAACTACTTTCACGAGTCGGGTGCGGGCTTGGAAATGCCACTTGCGAAGGGCTTGTGGGCCTATCTGAATTCATCCGTTCTTGACCTGTATTTCCGCCAGTTCAATGGGCACACCCAGGTCAACGCAACCGATCTTCGTAACGTTCGCTTTCCGACCAAGGAGCAGTTGCGATCCATCGGCAGTCGAATCGGTGACGTAACACCGGATCAAGATGCCATCGACGCTATTGTAACCCAGGAGTTGAATGAATGAGTCCAGTGATCGGCAAGTCCAAACCGCGCGGATCCCGCCGGCTCAAGGAGGCCTTGAGCATCCTCCGGGCACTGGGTTTTGGCCCCAAGCAGAGCAACGACGTCGCAGGCTATGTTCTTCTGGCCTTTCTTGATCTTGGCCCACACGATCCCTGGGCGGAAGCTCATGATCCGTTGTGCGGCATCACCCCGATCATTGATTTTATCGCGGGCAAGTATCGTGTTCGTTACGCCCCGAACACGCGCGAGACCATACGCGACGAGGCCGTGAAGTATTTTGTTGAAGAGGGAGTTCTGGTCAAAAACCCGGATGATCCCAGCAGACCGACGAATAGCGGGAAGACGGTCTACCAGATCGAACAGACTGCTCTCGCGTTATGCCGCACGTTTCAGAGCCCGGCTTGGGACGCTACGCTCAAACGCTATCTGGCGACGCGCGGGCAGATCAAGCGTGAGTTGCAGCGTGGGCGCGAACTTGCCCGGATACCGGTTCACCTGCCTTCCCGGCGAAAGATCACCCTTTCACCGGGCGGACAAAATCCTCTCATCAAGGCATTTATTGAGGAGTTTTGCGCGAAGTTCGTTCCCGGCGGTGTCGTGCTGTATGTGGGCGATGCGGAGAACAAATTCCGGTTCTATGAGGCCGCGTACCTTCGCCGGCTGGGTGTCGTGATCGACTCTGCCGCCAAAATGCCGGATGTCGTGGTCCACGATCCGAAGCGGGATTGGCTCGTGATCGGTGAGGCGGTTACCAGCGCGGGGGTCGTAGATGGCAAGCGACGTCGAGAACTCAAGGATCTGTTCGCCGGTTTTCGCAAAGGTCTTGTTTTCGTAACAGCCTTCGAGTCTCGTGATGCGATGGGCCGCTTCTTGAGCCAGATATCCTGGGAGACCGAGGTCTGGATCGCCGAAGACCCCGACCATGTCGTGCACTTCAACGGCGAGCGGTTTCTCGGCCCCTATCCCGACACCGTGATGCGATAGCGCCCCGCCGAACCCGGTCAACGCGGAACGGATTCATGGGCGGTCGCTCGGGGTCGTCGCCTGTCGTCGCCTGGGGTCGGACCACAGGTCTTCTGAGGGCACCAACGACTTACGACGGGAAAACGCCTGGAATGGGGCCTTTCCTCCGGAGGCGGATCAGCCAAGGCTGAGGAGGCGTTTTTCGCGGGCGTTTTCAGCTTCCAAGCGCAGTCCGGCGGAGGTGGAACGCCGCCCTCCAGAGTTTGCTGCTCGTTTCTCAACGTCTAGTTATATATCGACATAGGTGCATATAGCGTCTAGATATAGCTAGACAGGATACACATCCACGTCTATATATATCTCTACAAAGATCAGGACTGGTGGCTTTGTGAGCCAGAGGAAAAGCCGAATTAAGGAGATGGGAATATGAAACGCAAAACAGAACTTGTACGGCAGCAACTGGAAAGGACGCTGAGGCGATTCGAGCCGCTGAGAGCGTCGGCGCCCCCAGTCAAGGGGTGGATCCGCGCCATCAGGGATGCCCTGGGCATGAACGGAAGGCAATTCGCCGACCGTCTCGGCGAACACCGATCCGGCACAAAGCAGATCGAACAGCGCGAGGTGACGGGGGCTCTCACCCTCAAAACCATGCGCAGGGCCGCCGAGGCGCTGGACTGCATCTTCGTCTACGGCTTTGTCCCCCGAACAAGCCTGGATGAAGCCGTTCGCAATCAAGCCAAGCAACTGGCAGCCAAACGACTCGCCCAGGCCTCCCACACCATGGCGCTGGAAGATCAGGCGCTCAGCGCAAAGGAGAACGAGAAGATCCTGTCGGAGATGGTGGACGAGATCGTGGATAAGATGCCCCCCGACTTGTGGAACAAATCATGATGGATATCCAATATCCGGAAGGCGCCACGCCCATTGATCCAGACGAAGCGGAAGGTCTGCTTCTTACGCACATAACCACACGCGGTGAACTGGATCGCTGGGAACAGGACAATATCGTCGAGGCCTTGACCTGGCTGGAAAGGTCAAGGCCGACAGAAATCCTGAACGAGCAGTTCATCAAGGAGCTTCACCGGCGGATGTTCGGCAATGTCTGGAAATGGGCCGGGCAGTTTCGCCGAAGCGACAAGAATCTCGGCGGACCATGGCATCAGATCCCGACGAGCCTGAGGAGTCTCTGCGATGATGCACGCTTGTGGGTGGAGCAACGGGAGGAATCACCCGATGAGATCGGTGCCCGGTTTCACCACCGGCTGGTATGCGTTCATCCGTTTCCCAACGGCAACGGCCGGCACGCGCGACTGACGACGGATGTGCTCCTCGAGAACGTCCTCAAATGCCCGAGGTTCACATGGGGACGCGAGGATTTGTCGAGATCCGGCAGTGCCCGGCAAAGATACATCGCCGCGCTCCAGGCCGCGGATGGACACAACTACAAGCCGCTGCTGGAATTCGTGCGGACGTAGCGGCGAGCGGGACAGGGGAAGAAGGTTAACCGCGAAAAGACGCAGAACACGCAAAGAAGGAATTACCACGGAGGACACGGAGACACGGAGAAGAGGTCGGCCGCGAAAAAACGCAGAAGACGCAAAAAAAAGAAAGAACCACGGAGACATGGAGAAGAGAGACGAATGGGGTGGTGCGCGGACCGTTGGGCTGAAAACCATCCTGACCGGTCACAAGTCAAAGAAGAAGGGCAACCGTGGATTTCGCTGATTACGCGAACGAGGTGATGCGCGGACTGTTGGGCTGAATACCATCTAGACCGGTTGCAGGGCGAAGATGGTCCACGGAACACACCGAAGGACACGGGAAAAGAAAAACCACTAATCCACACTAATCGACACTAAGGAAGAGGGGTTCATGGGGGTAATGGGCAAACCGTTGGGCTCAATACCATCCAGACCCGTTACGCAGCCTTCTTCTCCGTGTCTCCGTGCCCTCCGTGGTTCCTCCGCTCCGCCCGCTACTTGTTGTGCGCGAAGTACTCGCGGACGAGGGCTTCCATGCACTTGGCGCGCTTGTCGTAGAGGCGCTTGAGCTTGCGCGGCTTGTGGTTGGCCAGGGCGTAGTGCGTGAAGACCGGCATGGCGATGGTCGTATCGGTGTAGCACACGACGGCGTCGGGTAAACGGTCCGGGTCCACCTTGCCCCAGCTCACCGCCTCGTGCGGCGTCGCGCCGGAGAGGCCGCCCGTGTCGGGCCGCGCGTCGGTGACCTGGAAGAAGTAGTCCTGCCCGACCTCCTTGATGCGCAGGATTTCCTGGATCTGCGGCTCGGTCTGGAGCGTGAAGTTCTTGGGACTGCCCCCGCCCCACAGCACGACCGCGCTCTTGCCGCCGGAACGCTTGGCGGCCAGCACGTAGCTGGTCGTCTCGTTGACGTCGATCGACGGGTTGACCCTCAGCTTGTTGCCCTTCAGCTCGACGCCGGCGACGTTCATGCCGATGGTCGAGTCGCCCGGCGACGACGTGTAGCACGGCACGCCGCAGCGGTAGGCGGCGGCCAGCACCGACACGTCCTTCAGGCCGGCCTTGCGCTCCCACTCGGCGGCATATTTGCCGAGGAGGTAGTGCAATTCGGCCGTGCCCATCTCCTTCTGGAACTCGGGCT
The DNA here is from genome assembly GCA_016935885.1 of Phycisphaerae bacterium. Next base: position 5,454 of record JAFGQA010000264.1, read on the forward strand.
GGACCAGGATCTCGCGCAGGATGTCGTCGGTCGCCATCAGGCAGTCGGAGTAGCCGAGCAG
>JAFGQA010000265.1 GCA_016935885.1 Phycisphaerae bacterium
GCGACGAAGTCGCAGATTCTCTCGAACTGCGTGTGCCAGCGGATGCTGACGCACACGAGATCGACGTCCCGGCGGATGAACGTGCTGAGCGCCGCCGGGTCCTGGTAGGCCTTCTCATAGCGGAGGTCGAGTTGGGTCACTTTGCCGACCATGTCTTTTATGCTGGCGACGATGTACTCCAGGCCGGTGGGCGGGAACAAACCCATGATCGCCGTGGTATGGGCGAAGTACGGGTTCAACGCGAGAACGTGTTTGTACTTAGCCATGATTGGGATTCCCGATTTGACCTCATGAGTCCAACGTTTCGCATATCGCCGTGCCCTACGGCATCGCATGACCTTTTGAGTAACAGGATAGTGCGTCCCCCGTGAGATTTCAAGCAATTGTAGTGGCCTTCCCCTGCAGAGGAATTGCAGGGAGCGGGGAGAAGATGCGTGGGGTGGATAAAATGGTTCAAATGTGGGAATAGATGGTGTAAGATAACCGTCTCTACCGGATGTCCGGTGCGTATGCAATCCGGCACGGGCCGTTCGGCGTCGGCCGGGCGGGCGTGTCTCGAAGTGAGCGAAAGGAAACGAAGATGAAGCAGATCAGCCGCCGTAACTTCCTCCAACGCAGTGTCGCCGCCACGGCCGGATCGTATCTGGCCCTGTCGGGCTCTTCGCATCTGGTCACCCGGGCGCGGGGGGCGAACGACGAGATTCGCATCGCCGTGGCCGGTATTCGCAGCCAGGGCAACGGGCACGTCGGCCGTTTCCAGGGTCAGCCGGGCGTGCGGGTCGTGGCCCTGTGCGAGCCGGACAAGGAGATTCTTGGCAACCGCCTGAGCGAATTCAAGAAGAAGTACGAGGTCGGCGACGACGCCATCACGGGATATGCCGATATCCGCGACGTCCTGGATCGCAAGGACATCGACGCCATCGTGATCGCGGCGCCGAACCATTGGCACGCGCTGATGACGGTCTGGGGCTGCCAGGCGGGCAAGCACGTCTACGTCGAGAAGCCGGTGAGCCACTCGATCTGGGAAGGCCGCAAGATGGTCGAGGCGGCCCGCAAGTACAATCGCATCGTGCAGGCGGGCACGCAGCATCGGTCGTGTCCAGGGGTGCAGGAGGCGGCGCGTGACATCCAGTCGGGCAAGTACGGCAAGGTCAAGTGGGTCCACTGCTCCGTGCTGCATTCGAGGCAGAGCATCGGCAAGGTGACGACGCCGCAGCCGGTGGCGGCCAACATCGATTATAACCTCTGGGCGGGTCCGGCCCCCATGAGCCCGGTGATGCGCCAGAGTTTCCACTACGACTGGCACTGGCAGTGGAACTGGGGCGACGGCGAGATGGCCAACTGGGGCATCCACTACCTGGACGACGTGCGCCATATCCTCGGCTGGAACGACGTGCCGACGAAGATGGTTGCGGCGGGCAATCGGTTCGCCTGGGACGACAACGGCCAGACGCCCAACGTGCACTTCGCCCTGATGGACTACGACGGATTGCCTCTGGTGGTCGATATCCGCAACCTGCCCGACCCGAAGCGTAAGGGCGGCAACAGTGGGGCGGTCTATCTCGGCGCTCGCGGCGGCAACTACATCCAGTGTGAGGCCGGCAGCGTTCGCATCGCCCGCGGCGGCGGCTGGTTCCACGACAACAACGGCGAACGGGTGCACCAGTACAAGGGCGATGGAGGCGGCGCGCATGCCGGCAACTTCATCGCCGCGATTCGCAGCGGACGGCGCCAGGACTTGGCGGCCGACATCGAGCTGGGGCATCTGGGGACGGTCATCTGCCACCAGGCCAACGTCGCCTGGCGGGCAGGCGCCGAGGCGTCGGTCGACGAGGTCCGCGGCGCGATGAAGTCGCACGAGGACGCGTTGAACACGCTGAACGACATGCTCGAGCAGCTCGACGGCAACGGGGTCGATCCGGCGAAGGATCGCTTCGTGCTCGGGCCGCAACTGACCTACGACCGCAAGCAGGAGAGATTCGTTGGCGCCAACGCGGAGAAGGCCAACAAGTTCGTGAGGTGTTCTCATCGCGAGCCCTTCGTCATCCGCGACGAAGTCTAAGCACTCATTCTGGTTTCTTCAGTCTCGAAGGCACGGCTAAGATGGCCGTGCCTTCCTTCTTCTGGTCCGCGGCACAAGCGATGGTCAGGCCGTGTGCCGTAGGGGCGATCCGCTTCTGGCGGACGTCGCCCTCACCGCTCTGCGAGAATCTACCCACAGACAGGAATCGCCCTCATCAACGAACTGGAGCGGAGATGCTATTTGCCTCTGCGGCAGAAGGCCCGTAGAATGCCGACGCTGTGTAGCCCGGCGGCGTTTGTAGTGCAGATGGGGATGGGCGAGTGCGGATCGCCGGGCAGGACCGAGGCAAAGGACGAAGTGACTGCTCCGGGCCGGTTCCGGAGCTATGAAGGGAGACCGAGATGGCGATGTTGCTGGGAATGTGTGGGTTGGACTGTGCGGCTTGTCCCGCTCTGATCGCTCACCAGACCGACGATCAGGCCCTGCGGGCCAAGACCGCCGCGGAGTGGTCCAAACAGTTCGGCGTCGAGATTCCGCCCGAGCAGGTCAATTGCGTGGGCTGCCTGAAGCTTGAGGGCGCGCACATCGGCCACTGCGGCGAGTGCGAGATTCGCAAGTGCGGCCTGGATCGCCACGTCAAGAGCTGCGCGCTGTGCGACGACTACCCTTGCCCGACGATCGGCAGATTCCTCGACCAGGTCCCGCACGCCAAAGCCAACCTCGAAACCCTCCGAAGCACCCGACGGGAGTAGCTGCTGAGCAAACAGGAAAGGCTGGAGAATTGTCCTTTGGGACTCCGGCCGCTTGATGTTCTGGTGCCTTCAGGCTCTCCGCCGACGGTTCTTGACAATGCGGCGTACTTGATATATATTATGATATATACCCTGTAAGGAGATTCTATTGGATACGGCGAAGCTGTTCAAGAACGGGCGTAGTCAGGCGGTGCGGCTGCCGAAGGAATACGCCATGACCGGCGACGAGGTGTACGTCAAGAGGATCAATGGGATCCTCCTGCTGATCCCCAAGGACAAGGACCTGTGGGGGGGCTTCGTCGACAGCCTGGACCGGTTCTCCGACGATTTTCTCGGCGGCAAGCGCGATCAGGGTGCCTTCGAGCGGCGCGATGCGATCCGATGAACTACCTGCTCGACACGAACATCTGCATCTATATCATCCGCAAGAAGCCGGCAGCGGTGATCGAACGCATGCGGTCGAAACAGCCCGGTCAGGTCGCGATCTCCACGATTACCCTGGCGGAATTGGAATACGGCATTGCCCGCAGCCAGTATCCGCAGCACAACCAGATCGCGCTGTTGGAGTTCCTGTCTCCGTTTGCCATTCTGGATTTCGATCAGAGAGCCTGCGCCGAGTACGGACGGATTCGCGCCTCGCTGGAGGTCCGAGGAAGACCGATCGGGCCGATGGACCTGCTGCTGGCGGCGCAGGCTGTGGCAGACAATCTGGTTCTCGTGACGAACAACGAGAAAGAGTTCCGCCGAGTCGAAGGCCTGCGGATCGAGAATTGGACGCGTTGCGATTCGAAACCATAGAACAACCGAGGAACACACACCACTTTCGAGTGGCCAAGGAGAGTGGGTCGTGTGTTGTGCGTTATGAGGAAGCGGGTGTCAGGGGCGTCATCGGTTATCCGGGCGGTTGGGGCCGACGATGTTGACAGTCATATGCCGGCAGAGTAGGATGGGGCTATGAAGAGCGTCGAAGAGATTCGAAAAGAGGCGATGACCCTGTCGGTGGGTGAACGGGCGAGTCTCGCCCACGATCTGATCCTGAGCCTGGACGAGCCCGGCGCGTATGAGTTGAGTCCCGAACAGGAAGCCGAGATTCGGCGGCGGGTCCGCAGGATCGAGAGCGGCAAGGCAACGGGCCGCCCGGCTGCCGACGTTCTTGCGGAGATCGAGGCC
>JAFGQA010000266.1 GCA_016935885.1 Phycisphaerae bacterium
GGGAAAACAGCGGTTCGGAAACGCCGTTCCTGACCGTGAAAACCACCGGCGAGACGCCGGTGCCACAGTTTTGCCACGGGCTGCTAGTCGGGCCCATCTCCCACAGCCACCGTTGTCAGAGGCTCGTCCGTCGCCGTTACGACCTTGTCCATCTGCGGGAGCACGCTGGACAGGAAGGCGTCAAGGTAGGACTCGAACGGTGCTCCGTGCCGCACCGATTCCTCCACCCCGCGAAGAACGCACGCTAGTTCGTTCAGTTCCACCACCATGCGCGCAGGCGTGGGCTCGGGTCGATACTGCCATTCGGAGCCCACCAGATCGAATCGAGCATGGATCAACGGGATGTTGTCGCCGGCCTGGAGCGTCACGGTGCTCGTTTCCCGTTTGAATCGCTGGTTGATCAGCCTCACCCTCGCAGAGAACGGCCCGATGTTGTCCTCCATCGCCGCCAGGTCCCAGGTCTCGACCATCGGCCCGGAATATCTGTCCTCGGCTGTCTTTCGCAAGGCCGCGTTTGCATCGAGCACCCCGTCGATCGCCTTGAGCAGATCGATCGACGCCTCGCGCTGGTTTTCTACGACCAGCGTCGCGATCTCGTCATAGGCGCGTTGCTGGTGGAGCGACTGGAGCCGCCTGGCCACGTCCGCCGGGGAGCGCGTCGCTCGGATCTCTGTTGGCGCGGTTTGGACCGGCTTCTCCGCGGTGGTGGTCTCCTCCGGCGAGGCACTCTCCCGACAAGCCGTGGACAAGGCCAACATGAGAATCACTGCCAAGCCCAGACTCGCCGTCAAGCACATTCGCATACTACCGTTATCGGGCTTCGCAACCACTCATCCTGAGGGATCATCCTGGGCGGGACGCCCGTGCCGCAGTCGACACCGACCGGATCCATCCGCTACCATGCCCCGGCTTCATGAATGGAGCGTTGCGCCGTGAACGATCATTCGCGAAGGCCGGAAGCCGAGATGAAAGCTGATAGCCCACCGGGATGCAGACCACACTGAAAGTCCTAGTAGCCGTTGTTGCCATGGCGGTCGCCTGGCAGGTCGGGCAGGTGGCGCGCGTCAGCGACGGTGCATCTGTCGAGCGCGAGTTACCGCCGCGACCCGTCCGGCCGGTTTCGGTTGGCGGGCAGTTCCGAGGCATGGCCGTTCAGCTCCATGGCGGCGTGGGGGTATATGACCGCTACAACAGGCTGATTCCGGAGATCGCGGGCCTGGGCGCCGACACGGTGCTGTTCGTCGTGCACGGCTGGCAAGACCATGCCGGAAGTCTCGATCTCCACATCGACGCCCAGAAGACCGCGGACCCAGAGGAGGTCGGCAGACTTTGCCAGTTGGCAAAGGCCCACGGCCTGCGGACCATCCTGATGCCCATCGTGCTGCTGTCGAATCCACGAGGCAGCGAGTGGCGTGGGAAGATCATTCCCGCCAACCGCGAGTGGGATGCGTGGTTCAGGCGTTATGCGCAGTTCATCGTCCGCTTCGCCAAGATCGCCGAGCGACACCGCGTGGAGGTCCTGATGGTCGGCTCGGAGCTCATCAAAACGGAGCAGTACACCGACCGTTGGCGGAGGACGATCGAGGAGGTCCGGCAGCACTACCGCGGCAAGCTCGGCTACTCGGCCAACTGGGATCACTATCAGACCAGCAAGATTGGTTTCTGGGCGTCGCTCGATTGCGTGGGCATGACGACGTACTACGAGCTCGCCGAGGGGCCCAATCCTTCGATCGAGGAGATCGATGCAACCTGGGCCAAGATCAAGACAGAGATCACCGCGTTTCAACAGGAGGTCCGAAAGCCGATCATCTTCACTGAAGTCGGTTGGTGCAGCCAAGAAGGTGCCGCGCACGAGGGCTGGAACTACTACGCCAAACAGGAGGCGACCGCGGCCGGGCATCAGGAGCAGGCGATCCTATACGAGTCGTTCATCAAGGCCTGGTCGGACGAGCCCGGCGTCGGTGGGATCATCTGGTGGGAATGGGACCTGAGCAGCGGCGGTGTGGACGACTACGGCTATACGCCGCGCGGAAAGCCGGCGGAGAAGGTGTTGCGACGCTGGTTCGCGGGCGAGGCGAGGGTTCAAGGCGAGGGATTGGCAGCCCGTGGCAAAACTGTGGCACCGGACTGTGGCACCGGCGTCTCGCCGGTGGTCTTCACTGTCAGAAACGGCGTTTCCGAACCGCTGTTTTCCCTTTCACCACGGGCTGATGGGCATCGCGCAGGAATAACATGGGCGATGGTGCCGCCTGGCTGACCTGCTGGCTCGCCCTTGACAAGAGCAGGCTTTTGTCAAGGGCTTGCCGTTTGGCGGACCCCCCGTGGGCGGACACCGTGGCTTGCCGTTTGGCGGACCTGCCCGCCGGCAGGCGGATCAACCGTTTGCGTTGTTTCTACGCGGCTCCTAAGATCATCGTTACCCCAAAGGCTCCGGAACGCGTCGGGGCCCCCATGGGGCTCCTTGGGGTTCCCCTTTTGTTGTTCTTATGAGGGTGCAACATGTTGCTCACACCGACCGTCGCGATCTTTCTCACGACGGGCAGCTTCCAGGCCCAACTCGACCGTCCCCCGCCGCTTACGTTCGACAAGCACATCGACTACATCGCCTGGTACAACGACTTCATCCGCCAGGGCAAGAAGAGAAACGCCTACGAGTTGTACAAGGGTTTCTGCACCGACAAGAACGGCCAAGGCGGCATCCCGGTGATGGAAGGCGTTGTGGGGGAACAATACAACCAGGTGAAGGGGCGGGTCTGGGACACGAAGGACTATCCCGAGCTGGCCGCCTACATCGGGAAGTGCGCCCCATACTTCGAGATCCTCAAGAAGGCCGTCAAACGCAAAGACTACTGGCAGCCGGCTCCGCCTGACACAAAGCTGCTGCTGTCGCTGATGATGCCCAATCTTCCGAGCAGCCGCACTGCCGCCAGGGCCCTCGTCGTCCAGGCCTGGATGAAACAAGACGACCAACCCAAGGCCCTGATCGACGCCTACCAAACTGTGCTGCGAAACGCGCATCACATAGAGCAGGGCAACATGCTCATCAGCCTGCTCGTGGGCACCGCGCTGCGAGCGCTCGTCCTTGAGGATGCCCGAGCCGCTTTGAGTGAGGAGATCCTCCGCGACGAGGACGTTTCCAGGACGTACAAGATCATTCACCGCTATCCCCCGGACCCCAGAAACAGATCACGTGCCTACATCACCGAGTGGACCACGGCATTGGACACGCTCCAGTTCCTCTGTGCCGATGGCAAGATCGACGCATCCCGGTGGAAATCGATCGGATTTCCCCTGGAAGGTGAACATCCCCTTCGCGGATTCGACCCGAGCGCCACGGTGCGATCCGTCGACACGCGTTTTGGAGAGTTGACGCGCATCGTGGCCGGGCCGCTGACCGTCGAGACGGTTCGCGAGTCTGAGCGGTTCGAGACCCAGCACGCGCCCACGGTTCAACGCAATCCATTCCTGAAGGTCTTCACGCCGGGCCTCACCAGGTCCCATCAACTGCTTGTGCGCGCGGAAGCCAGCCGCCGCGGCACGCTCTTGACGCTAGCCCTTCACGCACACCACGCCAAGCACGGCGAATGGCCCGAGAGCCTCGACAAGATAGGCAAGAAGCTCGGCCTCAAGGGCCTCGAAGAGTTGCGAAAGGACCCGTTCTCAGACAAGGACTTCACGTACAAGTTGATGGACGGCCAACCGCTGCTGTACTCCGTCGCCTGCGACGGCAAGGACGACGGCGGCCGTCACGACGAGAAATGGGGCGAATCCGAGGGCGGTGGCGACTACGTCTTCTGGCCCTACCAACGGCAGTAGGATGGCGCTTCAAAAAGCGCGCGGTGAACCGGCCGAGACGGTGTTGCCGTGCTGGTCCGCGGGAAAGGGTCCGAGGGTTTAGGGGTCCGAGGGTTTAAGGGTTCAAGGGTTCAAGAATGTGGCGTCGCCCCTTGTGGGCGGCGCAGTGAAATGGTATCGAAGCAGGCGCCTGGGACGAGCCCCGACGCTACATTCAAACGTGGGATGCCCTAGAAACACAGTTGCTGCTCTCCAAGGACCCGAAGTTGTGCCGTCATGATGACGTGGTCAAGCTAATCGAGGCCGTGTGCGAGGTTGAGCGGATGCTCAAGGCCCTGATTAGATCCTTAGAGCTTATCAACGCTCCGGCCTTCGCACGCCCGGACCCTCGGACCCCCGGACCCTCGGACCCCCGGACCCCCGGACCCTCAGACCCTCTTTTTCCTGGAGACAACCGTGCCTCTACCATACAACCAGCGAACTCACGACTGCGGAGCGCTTCGCGCCGCCGACGTTGGCCAGACCGTTTTGCTCGCCGGATGGGTTTACAACGTCCACGACCTTGGCGGCATGGTGTTTGTTGATCTGCGCGACCGTGGCGGCATCACGCAGCTCCGCTTCAACGCCGAATCGGATTCACCGGTCTACGAAGTCGCCCAATCCCTCCGTAGCGAAGACGTCGTCGCCGTGCGCGGCGAAGTCGCCCATCGCGGCAAGGACGTCAATCCCCGGATGTCCACGGGCGAGATTGAGGTCGTGGTCAACGAGATCGACCTGCTCAGTAGGTCCAAGACCCCGCCGTTTCCCATGGACGACGACATCGACACCAACGAGGACCTCCGGATCGAGCACCGCTTCCTCGACATGCGCCGGACGCCGGTCAGGAACGCCCTGCTGCTGAGGCATCGGATCACCAAGACGATCCGTGACTACTTCGACCGGCACGGATTCATCGACGTGGAGACGCCCATCCTGAACAAGTCCACGCCGGAGGGGGCCCGTGACTACCTGGTGCCGTCGCGTTTGCAGCACGGCAGCTTCTACGCCTTGCCCCAGTCGCCGCAGATCTTCAAGCAGATCCTGATGATCGGCGGCATGGACCGGTACATGCAGATCGCTCGATGCTTTCGCGACGAGGACCTCCGCGCCGACCGCCAGCCCGAGTTCACGCAGGTCGATATCGAGATGGCCTTCGTGCAGGCGGAAGACGTGATGCGGCACGTTGAGGCCTGCCTGGCGGAGGTCATGAAGACGGTCCACGACGTGGATGTGCCGCTGCCCATGCCGCGGATCAGCTACGCCGAGGCGGTGAAGACGTACGGCCGCGACGCCCCGGATATGCGCTATGGCATGACCATCAAGGACGTCTCCGAATTGGCGGGCAAGACGGGCTTCTCGGTCTTCCGCGAGGTGTTAGACCGAAGCGGTGTCGTGCGCTGCATCGTTGTGCCGGACGGCGCGTCGATGAGCCGAAAGCAAACCGACGGCCTCGCCGAGGAGCTGAGGGGCATCGGTGCCGGCGGTATGCCTGTGGTCAAGGTGGCCGAGGAGGGCGGCAAGACGATCTTGCAGACTGGCGTGGCGAAGTTCTTCGACAGCGACGCCCTGATCGGCGAGCTCCTGGATACCACCGGCGCCAAGCCTGGCGATCTGATCTGTTTCGCCGCCGACACGGAGGATGACGTCTGCAAGTACCTCGGCTGGCTCCGCACCACCGTCGCCGAGCGCCACGGCCTGATCCCCAAGGACAAGTGGGCCTTCTGCTGGGTCGTCGATTTCCCGTTGTTCGGCTACGACGAGGAGGAAGGCGGCCTTTATCCGATGCACCACCCGTTCACCAGCCCCAAGGACGAGGACCTGCACCTGCTCGGACTCGCCGCACCCGACGTCCCGCCAAGCCAATCCCCAATCCCCAATCCGCAATCCCCAATCCCCAATCTCCCCGATCTACGCAAGATCCGAGCCAAGGCCTACGACGTGGTCCTCAACGGCATCGAACTCGGCGGCGGATCGATCAGGATTCACCGGGGCGACGTCCAGTCCAGGATCTTCGAACTCCTTGGGATCTCCGAGGAAGAGGCCCACGTCAAGTTCGAGTTCCTGATGAAGGCCCTGCAATACGGCGCCCCGCCGCACGGCGGCATCGCACTCGGCCTGGACCGCATCGTCATGCTGCTCGGCGGCCACCCATCGATCCGCGACGTGATCGCCTTCCCCAAGAACGCCAAGGCGATCTGCCCGCTGACCGGCGCCCCGTCCGCGGTCGCGCAGGCGCAGCTCGATGAGTTGGGCCTCACCGTCGTCAAGAGCGTTGTCGAGCCGAGGCAGTAGTCTGTGTCCGCCGAGCGAAGCTGCGGCGTCGCGCAGGAATCACATGAACGGTTGATCCGCCTGCCGGCGGGCAGGTCCGCCAAACGGCAAGCCAGAAGGCTGGCCAAGCGGCGCCATCGCGCATGTTATTCCTGCGCGATGCCTACGGGCGGACCCGACCTGTGAGCCTCGCCGTCAGGATGCAGGGGACGCCAGCAGGGCCGAGACCATGCCGGGCACATCGTCGGCGTCGAGTTCGCTGTCGCCGGTGAAGTCGCCGTGGATGACGTCGCTTGGGCTCGGGTTGCCCAGGATCGCGTCCACGAACAAACGGATGTCCAGGCCATCGGTGTCGTCGTCCGCGTCCATGTCGCCATCGGCCGCCGAGGAGCAGACCAGCGTGACAACCGAGAACGCGTCGAGCCCGGCCTCGACGATGCTTTGGGGATCGCCGTCGTTCGCTGTGAATCGTACGCGCATGGTCGACGTCAGCGAGACCTCCGCCGCCGCGAGGTCTGCCTGGTCGATGTCGTGATGATGCCACAGCAGTCCGCCGTCGGTGTCGTGCCTGGCGATTTCGGTCCAGGCGCCCACACCGTCGTTACTGTTGATCTCGACCAGCAACCGGTCCGCGCCACCCTCGGCGTTGGTCAGGCGGAGGAAGTAGTCGTAACCGATGGTGATGCTGCCGGTGGACATGTCGAGCGTTGGCGTGGTGAGGCGCACGGCACCGCCATCCACGTCCGTGTTGCCGAAGCCGTTTTCCGTGAGGTAGCACCGACCGCTGCCATCGGAATCCAAGGCGGGGTCATAATCCCATCCGGGGTCGTTGACTGGTATGCCACGTTGCCAGTCGCCACCAGTCGCCCCGAGGTTCCCGGCGATCCAGCCCTGGTCGCTCTCGAAGTCCTCCTCGAAGACCACGATCCGGTCGATGGCGGCAAAGGCCGAGTAGCTGGCGGCCGGCACAGTGGCGGGACTCGTTGTGACGACGCCCCCGGTCGTCTCGGCGCTGACGTAGTAGAACATCTCCTGTCCGCACTCGAACGCCGGGAATTCCGCCTCATAGACGCTTGGGGCGATTTGCTCCATCGGTAGGGTCACGAACCCGCTACCGGCGTCGTAGTGCAACAGAGCCGTGTCGGGTTGCGGCGTCATACCGGCACTGCCGACCTCGACGTGCAGAGTCGTGCCACCGGCTGGATTGATCAACTCAGGTCGGCCATACGGAAAGCTGAACGCCAGACCCGTCACGCCCGCGTGGTCAACCAGAAAGCCAACGATGCTGCGGGTCATCCTGACGGCATAGGCGTAGTCGATGTAGCCGGGCGCGTCCACGCTGTCCTGCTGCGTGTGGTGGCGGGCGTTACTTGCGAATTCGCCCTCAATCAGCAGACAAGCCTGGTATCCCGCAGCCTCGAACGGCGTGTGCGAGCTTTGCTCATCTTGGCCGCAGTCTGCATAAGTCAGACCGCCGCCGTACATCCCAATCGCTTCACCGATGGCCGCCTTAATCGGAGTCGATGCGGCCTGGCCAAAAAGACACGCGTGGTCGGTGTCGGTGTCATAGGCGACCCTATCCGCCGAGACCATGCCCAGGATATCCTCGGGGTAGTGCGCATCCACGTAGGCGTCGCTGCCGACGAGGCCCTGCTCCTCCATGTCAAAGACGATGAAGCAAATGGTGTACTCGGAGTCATACTGGCTGATGATGCGGGCTGCCTCCAGCAGCAAAGCGACGCCGCTGGCGTTCTCGTCTGCGCCTGGGTTGTTCGTCGAATCGCAGTGAGCACCGAGGATATATGCTTGATCCGGGTGAGCGGTCCCGAGCTTCGTCGCGACGACGTTGTAGTGAATTTCAGACGAATAATCGAACGGCTCCAGCGTGACGGCCAAGCCATAGCTCTCCAACTCGCTGATGATACTCGTCTGTGCTGGATCGTGCTCCGGGCCATCTGGGCCGCGGTTATCGCCGAAGTGCGTGTACAGAATTCCGGGCACGCTCAGGTCGTCGCCGATGAAATACCGGTAGCTGGCCTCGCTAACCTGCTCGGCGGCGGCCTGGCCCATGGGCGACGCGGCGGCGTTGCGACCGGTCCCGAAGGCGACCGATCCCAAGACGGCTACGATCATGCCTGCAAGTGGGGGGCGGACTCCCCGCAGCCTGTGCGGCACGACTGTCCGCTTGACCTCCTCCATGAGGTAAGCCAATGGTGGTAGGGTCTTGCACATCGGCATATCACCCCGGGGGCCGCGCCAAGGTCGAATGGTGACCTCACCCTGGAGCTCTGGCACGCGCATTATACCGAAGTGTAGTCCGAAAATGCAAACCCTGGCGGGGCTCAGTCATCGGGTGCGGGACAGTGTGGGCGGGTGCCACTGGCAGCTTGCCTGCCAGTGTGTATACCCCATGCGCCCACCAGAGAGGCCGCACGGGCGGACAGGCCGGCCGTGGCGCCC
>JAFGQA010000267.1 GCA_016935885.1 Phycisphaerae bacterium
CCCCGACCTTGGTCGGGGGGCACGTTCTCACGGACATCCGGCTGCCCCCCGGCCAAGGCCGGGGGCTCTTGAACGTCGCTGCAAGCTAATCTGCCTTGGGCGATCTCAAGTTCCTCGCCATACCTACTCAAATGACGCACACCCATCTTTACGCAACGCGCCCTGAAGCGCCCGCAGAGGCTCGCGTGACACCTCAGTCGCCGGCGCGGATTGTCTTGAACACAGACCAGGAGATGGCCATGTCGGCGGGTCGGATCGATTTCCCTTGCACGGTTGAGTTGGGGCGCGGACTTGAGGGCGCGATCACGAACGTGACCCGAATCGGGCACGTCGACGGCGAGGAGGGCAAGCTGATCCTCCGCGGCTACTCGATCGAGGACCTGTGCGCCCATGCCTCGTTTGAGGAGGTCGCACACCTGCTGCTGTTCGGCGAACTGCCCAGCGGCAACGATCTGGCGGAATTCGAACAGAAGCTGCGGGAGAGCGCCGACCTGCCCGAGCCCGTCATCCGCCTGATCGAGTCGATGCCACCAGACGCCCACCCGATGAACGTCCTACAGTCGGCCGTCGCCGCCCTGGCGTGTTACGACAAGGAATGCCAGGCGGTCACGCGGCACACGTCCGACCCGGCCAAGGCGCTGCCCGTGGAGACGGAGGTCGCCATCCGAGTCCTGGCCCGGACGCGCACGGCCGCGTCGGCCATCGCTCGGGCCAGGATGGGCAAGCCTCCGCTGGAACCTGTCCCGGGACTAAGCTTCACCGGTAACTACCTGTACATGATGAACGGCGAACGGCCGGACGAGATGACCGAGCGCGTGATGGAGCTGGCCCTGATCATGCAGGCCGATCACGGCATGAGCACCTCGACATTCACCGCGATGGTTGTTCACAGCACTTTGTCTGATCTGTACTCCACGATCGCGGCGGCGATCGGCTCCTTGCGCGGGCCTCTCCACGGGGGCGCTTACGAGGCGGCGCTGGCGGACCTGATGACGATCGGATCGCCGGACAACGTCGAACGATGGGTCGAGAAGCGTATGGCCTCAGGTCAAAGGATCATCGGGTTCGGCCACCGCGTCTACCGGACCCACGACCCCCGCGTCGGCCTTCTGAAGCGCCGCGCGGAGGCCTTGTGCAGGCGAAGGGGCTTGGAGGACCTGTTCAAGACGGCCGCCAAGGTGGACAAGACCGTCTGTGCCGCCATGGCGAAGAAGGGCAGGAAGATCTTCCCGAATATCAGTTTCTACTCGGGCGTTTTGTATCACGCCCTCGGCATTGCGCCGCCGCTGTTTCCGGTGGTCTTCGCCGTGGCCCGAACGGCCGGATGGCTGGCTCGCGTACTGGAGTACCTGCCGGAAAACCGTCTCTTTTGCCCCACGGCGGCTTACGCGGGCCCCGCCGATCGGCCGTACGTCCCCATTGACAGGCGATAGAGACGGCCGGTCCACCGCGGCGCCGCCGGTACGGACCGTGTCGTGATGGGCGAGACGCCCGTGCCGCGGGCGCTTTGGGATGCACCCCTAACACTACATGGGTTCTCGGTTTAATCGGCGGTGCCGCGCGACCGCACCCCACAGGAATCGTTCAGTCCGGCTTCTCGCGGAGATGCCGGACAGCCCCTGCGGCGTGGGAGTCCTGCGTTGGAGCCGAGCGGGCCCCCGAGATTCCTCGAAAAGCCGGTTTGCTTGGCCGATATGCTCCGGGTATACTAACGGGCTTCCGCCCATGGTACTGATATTCGTCCGCGGGTGGTCCGCTGACGGGCCGTGGAGTGGGAATACCAGGACCTCGGGCGTGAGTGCCATTCCCAGACTGTGGCCCCGCGTGGCGCAGGCGTCTGAGCTTGTGCCGGCAATGCGTTTGGCCGGGGCGCCACAGACGGGCATTCGGACGGGCGCTTGTTGCTCGGGGTCGCTCGGCAAACAGTGCACCGGCGAGACGCCGGTGCTACATTGGTCTGGCTTCCGACGGTTGCCACATGCCGAGACACAGCTTTTGGTTTGCGTGCGGCGCCGGTGTCGGACGCCACGGAGACGGATGTTCTGATGATTGAGAACGATTTGCTGGCCCAGATCGACATCTCTGAAGATGAGATGAGCGCGGAGTTGGAGGCAGCGCTCGGCGATGTCCGGGATGCGAAGGAACTCGACAAGGCGATTGACGCTTCGATCGCGGATTTCAAGGCGGAGACCGTCCTGAAGGGCCGCGTCGTGGGCATCAGTGGGAACGAAGTGGTTGTCGACGTGGGGCTCAAAAGCGAAGGATACGTCCCCCTGCACGAATGGGACGACGCCGCGGAAGCCAAGCCAGGCGACGAGATCGAAGTTCTGCTCGAGCAGATCGAGGGGGACACAGGCGTCGTCCTGCTGTCGAAGCGGAAGGCCGACCGCATCCGAGGCTGGGAGCGGGTCCTGTCAACCTGCAACGAGGGCGACAAGGTCAGCGGCAAGTGCATGCGTAAGATCAAGGGCGGCTTGCTCGTCGACATCGGCGTGCCGGTCTTCCTGCCCGCCAGCCAGGTGGACACGCGGCGTCCCGGCGACGTCGGCGAGTACATCGGGAAGACCATCGAGGCGGTGGTTCTGAAGATCGACCAGGAGCGCCGCAACATCGTCATCTCCCGACGCAGGCTGATCGAGGTCGAACGGGCCGAGGCCAAGTCCAAGCTGATGGGCTCGCTGAAGGTGGACGACGTCATTGGGGGCATTGTCAAGAATATCGCTGACTTTGGGGCGTTCATCGATCTTGGAGGCATCGACGGCCTACTGCACATCACCGACATGAGCTGGGATCGAATCTCGCATCCCTCCGAGCTGCTCAGGATCGACGAGAAGATCAAGGTGAAGGTCCTGAATATCGACAAGGACAAGGAGAAGATCGCCCTGGGTCTCAAGCAGACGACGCCCAACCCGTGGGAGGATGTCGAGACCAAGTACCCCATCGGATCCCGTGTCAAGGGCAGTGTGGTGAATCTGGCCAACTACGGGGCCTTTGTGAAGTTGGAGGGCGGCATCGAGGGGTTGGTCCACATCTCCGAGATGTCCTGGACGCGGCGCATCAGCCACCCATCGGAGATGCTGAAGGTTGGCAGTGAGATCGAGGTCGTTGTCCTGGAGATCAACAAGGATAAGCAGGAGATCTCACTCGGCATCAAACAGACCGAAACAAACCCGTGGACGCGCGTCGCCGAGAAGTATCCCCCCAACACGGTCGTTGACGGCAAGGTCCGGAACCTCACGAACTACGGCGCCTTCGTCGAGATCGAGGAGGGCATCGACGGCCTTCTGCACGTTTCAGACATGAGTTGGACGAAGAAGGTCAGTCATCCGTCGGAGATGATCAAGAAGAATGAAGACATCAAGTGCGTCGTCCTGTCGGTGGATCAGGACAAGCAGCGGATCGCCCTTGGGCTGAAGCAGTTGACGGAGGATCCGTGGCTAAACGCCGTGCCTGAGCGGTACATCCCGGGCATGATCGTACAGGGCAAGGTGACCAAGATCACCAACTTCGGCGTGTTCGTCGAGTTGGAGCAGGATCTGGAGGGTCTGTTGCACGTATCCGAACTCACCGACCGCAAGATCGAGGACCCGCATGATGAGGTCGAGATCGGCCAGCGGCTCGAAGTCAAGATCCTCCGGGTCGACACCAACGAGCGGAAGATCGGGCTGTCGAAGAAGCGCGCGGATTGGGCCGGCGACAGCGCTGAAGATGGCGGAGGAGGACCGAAGGCCGGTGGCCCACCCAAGGCGCGGCGCGGCGGCCTCCACGGCGCCGGCGAGGCGACCACCGACTTCATCAGCCCCACGGCCCTTCTCAGCGACACCCGGGCGGACCGGCAGCGGGCCCCGGCACCAACTCCAGATCAGGATGGCGACAAGAGCGCGGTCACCACATCATCTGACCAGGATACGCCCCCCTCTTCAGAGGCGGCGGCGCCATCGGAGGACGGGTCTGGTTCGGAGGCTCAGTCGGTTTCGGAGGCCCAGCCGGATGAAGCCCAGCCGGAAGGGTCCTAGAATACTCCCGCGGCATCCGAATCGCCTCTTGACACTCGGGAGCATCCGGGCATTACTGATTGTCAGCCGTCGGCTTTCGGCCGAAGTAAGGGGAAGCGGCCTTACGCCGGTAGCTCAGCGCCGATAGGAGCCGCGCAGGAGAAACGAGGACGGTCGCCCCGCCTGCCTGCGGGCAGGTCCGCCAAGCGGCACGATAGCTTATGTTTTTCCGGCGCGATGCCTTGGCTCACGGCTCAACGCCGACAGTGGCATAGAGCTCAGCGCGGTGGTGCTTGGTAGCTCGGCGACGGTAGCTGGTAGGTACCTGGGGAGGTCTGAGCCATCACAGTCGAACCCGGCTTGCAGCAGTACCTGAAGCAGATCAACGAGTCTGCACTGCTCACCGCGGAGCAGGAGCGTGATCTCGCTGAAGCTATCGCCACTGGCGTCCGGGCGTCGGCGCGTTTTGCCCGCGGCGAGGTCTCGCTCGCGGAGAGAGAGGAGCTGGAGCGGCAAGGCGGCGCAGCCCGCGAGCGGATGATCCGTTCGAATCTGCGTCTCGTCGTCAACATCGCCAAAACATACTCCAACCGCGGGATGCCACTGGCCGACCTCATCGAGGAGGGCAACCTGGGGTTGCTCCGGGCGGTGGAGGGCTTCGATCCGGACATGGGCTCCCGGTTCAGCACTTACGCAAGCTGGTGGATCAAGCAGGCCATCAAGCGGGCGCTCATCAACACGGTCCAACCGGTGCACATCCCGGCCTACATGGTCGAGATGATCGCCCGCTGGAAGCAGGCCCATAGCCAGCTTTCCGAGGAGCTCGGTCACTCGCCCTCAATCCAGGAGATCGCGGGGCGCATGCAGATGCCTGAGCAGAAGGTCCGGATCATCAAGCGGGCCGTCCGCGCGTTCAGCGCGCCGACCCAATCGACTGGTGGCGACACCGGCCAGGGCCTATCCGAGATCCTGGAGGACGACAGGGCTCCCACACCCCAGCAAGCCGTCTTCAGCGCCGCTGAATCGGAGTTGATCCAAAGGCTGGTCAATCAGTTGGATGACCGCGAGGCGACGATCCTCAGGCTGCGCTACGGCCTCGGGGATGACGAGCCGATGACCTTGAAGAACATCGGTGTGAAGATCGGTCTTACGCGCGAGCGCGTTCGCCAAATCGAAGCCGAAGCCCTCCGGAAACTCGAAGGCGCCCTTCTGGAGTATCGGTAGAGAGGATTGGACGCGACCAAGGCGGTAGCGTGCAGGATAAAAGGGCTGCCCCTACCTCGGATCACTCGTATCCTCGACCCGTCGAAGCCCAAGACCCTTGAATCCTCAAACCCTGAATCCTCGAATCCTGCTAGTCTAAATTGACATCGTGCGAATCGGTTGTTAGAAACTCAAACTGACCGGTTCTTGCGAAGACGAGCCATGGACCTGAAGCCCAGGGCTCACTCATGTTGACGGCAACCCTTGCTGACGCCGGTTGCTCTGCGTATGCGGCAACTGACGACTGAGGCGTCGCGCAGGAATAACATGACCGATTGTGCCGCTTGGTCCGCTGTGCCGCTTGGCTGGCCTGCTTGGCTTGCCGTTTGGCGGACCTGCCCGCAGGCAGGCGCGTCAACCGTTTACGTTGTTTCTGGGCGGCTCCTGAGAACTGAGGACTGAGAATCGTCGTGCGTCAACCTCGCCGTGGAGGTGTGCGGTGTCGAGTCTCGAAGGCGGTCTGCTGTCCCGCACAGGGCTCCGTGTCACGCGGGGTGTCGACGGGTTCGGGACGTTCTGGGTCTTCGCGGGACGCACCTTCTCCTGGACGCTCCGCGGCGCCTTGCACAAAGAGAACTGGCGCCTGCTCGCGCCCCAGTTGTTCGAGGTCGGCTACCGGTCGCTGCCGGTGATCCTCATCACAGGTGCCTTCGTCGGCATGGTCCTCGCCGTGCAGGCCATTGAGCAATTCCGCGCCGTCGGCATGGAGGAGCGAATGGGGGCGGTCGTCAACCTGTCGGTCGTCCGCGAATTGGGACCGGTGCTCGCCGGGATCATGCTGGCCGGCCGAATCGGCGGTGCCCTGACGGCCGAGCTGGGCACAATGAACGTCACCGAGCAGATCGACGCCCTCCGCACCATGGGCGTGGACCCGATCCGATATCTCGTCGTGCCGCGTGTCCTGGCGTGTTTTCTGCTGACACCATTCCTCACGCTGTATGCCGACCTGACGGGCTGCATCGGCGGCTGGTTCGTGTCGGTCGTCCAGGGCGGCGTGGCCAGCGGGCCGTTTTGGGAATACACGCGTGAGGCGGTGGACAATTTCGACCTGTTCAGCGGCGTGCTCAAGAGCTTCTTCTTTGGTGCCGCGCTGGGGCTCATCAGTTGCTTCAGGGGATTCACCTGTCGCCCCGGGGCCGCGGGCGTCGGTCGGGCGTGCACCGAGGCGTTCGTGGCGTCGTTTATCGCGATTCTCGCGTTGGATTACTTGCTGGCCGTCGTATTGCAGGCCATCAGCGTCGGCCTGTGGGGCTTCCGGTCGTTGTTGTGAGGAGGAACCACAGAGACGACAGAGGACGCAGAGAAGAAGAAGATCAAGAAGACTCTGTGGTCTCTGTGGTCTCTGTGATCTCTGTGGTGAGGTATGAGCGTCGAAACCACGAAAGACGACATTCCCCACGATGGCGCGATCATAGAGTTGCGCGGCGTGAGCAAGCGATTCGGCTCGTTGCAGGTGCTCGACGACGTCAGCCTGGCGCTGGCTGGCGGGCAGACGACAGTCGTCATCGGCGAGTCCGGCACTGGCAAGAGCGTCTTGCTCAAGCACGTTGTCGCTCTGCTCCGTCCCGATGAGGGGGAGGTCCATTTCCACGGGCGGCGCATCGACAACCGATCCGAGCCGGACTTGGTCGCGGTTCGCCGGCGGTTCGGCTTTCTGTTCCAGATGTGCGCGCTGTTCGACTCGATGACGGTGGCCCAAAACGTGGGCTTCCCGCTGACCGAGCACACGCGCTGCACCGCCGAGAAGGTCGCGGAGACGGTTGCGCAGAAGCTCCGCCTGGTCGGGCTGGACGGTCTGCAAAGGCAGCGTCCTGGCGAGTTGTCCGGCGGTCAGAAGAAGCGGGTCGCCCTGGCTCGGGCGATCGCCTTGGACCCCGAGGTCGTCTTGTATGACGAGCCGACCACCGGATTGGACCCGGTCCGGGCGGATGTGATCAACGAGTTGATCCTGAAGCTGAAACGGGAACTGCACGTAACGAGCGTGGTCGTCACGCACGACATGACCAGCGCCTACAAGGTCGCCGATCGGATCGTGATGCTGCACGGCGGCAAGATCATCGCGGATGGCACACCGGACTGGTTCCGAACGTGTGATGACGCCCGTGTTCGTCGATTCGTCGATGGCCGAGCCGATCCGGAGGACTTGGCCGCGCTCGAGCCGTAGCCAGGATTTGAAGGCTTGCGAGTTCAGGGCCCCGAGGTCGGAAGGTGCTGTAGCAGTAACAAGGTGATCCGATGGCAGAGACACGTCAGAATACGATCGTAGGGATCTTCGCACTGGTCGGAATCGCGGTCATGGCGGTGCTGGTCTTTCTGTTCGGCGGAGGGCGAATGCTGTTCGCTGGCACGTACAACATCAAGTTGTACTTTCCGCGCGGCGTCGTCGGCGTGCAGGATGGCCAGGGCGTGACCTGGAACGGCAAGCGGATTGGAGAGACCAAAAGGGTTGAATTCTACCGAGACCCGGAAACCGGCGAAGAAAGGCCCGAGCAAGGTGTCAGCGTCATCGTGGCCATCGATGCGGACTATGGTATCCCCAAGTCGGCGAAGGTCGTCGTGGCGACGAGCATCATGGGCTTTGGTCGACCGGCGATCCGGCTTGTCATCGACGAGAAGAGGTACGAGCCTGGGGAGTTGCCGCGCGACGGCACCGGTACGATCACCGGTGAGATGGTCCCGGTTCTGGACCAGGTCCTTCCCCCCCACATGCAGGACACGCTTTACGAGGCGACGGAGAGTCTGGATGAGCTTGCCACGGCGCTCACGCCGGTCGCGCGGAACCTGGCCCGCCTGCTGGAAGCCCGCGACGTACAGAAGGTCGACCTGCAAGAGTTGACCGCGAACCTCGACACCGTGATCCAGCGGTTCGACATGGCGCTGCGGAACGTCAACGCGGTTATTGGCGACGAGATGAACCAGACGAATCTGAAGGAGGCGCTCGCAAACCTGAGGAAGACGTCCGACTCCGGCCCGGAGTTCATGGAGAACCTGACCGAGATGAGCCGAGACGGCAAGCAGCTCCTGAAGGACGGCGGCATCCTGGTAAGCAGACTGACAATGGCAACGGACGAGCTGTCTTGCGTCCTGAAACGAATAGACGAGTCCCTAGCCCTATTGACCGAGGGCGAAGGCACGGCGGGCCTGCTGCTGCGCGACAACCGCCTCTACGAGGAACTGATCCTGACCGCCAAGCGCATGACCAAGACGCTGGACGACCTGCGCGAAGTGCTAAGGGACGGCAAGCTGCACGTGAGATTGTAGTCGCAAGCATGCAACGCGAGGCAGACAATTCGGAACCGTCACGATTCTGCCAGCGATGCGCATACCCGCTTGACGGGCTGGGGGAGAATCGGTGCCCGGAGTGCGGTAGGCCGTTTGATCCGGAGGATTCGGAGACATTCGATGGCCCGAGGGCGCGTATAGGTCACAGGCATCTCATCGCCGCGCTCGTCGGGCTCGGCGTCCTGTGTGTCTCGTTCGTCATTGCCGGCCTCGCGAGCCAGATGCACGCGAAGGCGCTGGCGGCAGGAGCCTGGGCACCGGGAGCTCGTGACCAGTGGCTAGCCTGGCAGGACATGTGGTTTGTTACGTTCGCCGGAGCATATCTCTTCGAAGCGGGAGTGTTGATCGCCTGTCTTGGGACCTTGGGGTCCCATCGAAAGCGAGCATGTCGGAAGCGATCGTTGTGGATCGCTATGTTCATCAGCATTGTATTCTGGATAAGTTGCCCGGGCATGTTCTTCCTGGCAGGGTTTTCTGGCGCGCAGATCACTCGCTAGGGCAAAGCCCCGGGGTCGCGCATTGGGTCGGAACGACGACGCCACCTTTGGGTCTCCACAGCTACCCATTTGGATTGCTCCACGGCACGTCAGTGCTCCCGGCAAAGTGATTCACCAAGCGGGCCCAGGCGAACAACAGGTCACTTAGGCGATTGACATAGACGAGGATTTGCGGATTGATTGGCGCCTCTTCCGCCAACGCGGCGACGCAACGCTCCGCCCGGCGGCAGACCGTGCGACAGACGTGCAGTTGTGCCGCGGCGACGTGGCCGCCCGGAAGGGCAAACGTCCTCAACGGCGGCAGTGGTGCCGTCGCCTCGTCGATCCACCTTTCCAGACACGCAACCTGCTCGGGCGTGGTCGCTGGAACCTTGTCACGATTGCGTGCATCCGGCGGCGTGGCCAGTTCCGCGCCGAGGGCACACAACTCACGCTGGATCTGAACGAGTCGATCTTGCAGCGTCGCCCACGCCTCCTCCGTCGGCGTGGACCGCGCGGCGGACCCTACAGAACTGGCCGCGAGGCCGAGGTGTGAGTTCAATTCGTCGATCGTGCCATAGGCTTCCACGCGTTCGTCGTTCTTGCGGACCTTCGTGCCGTCAGACAACGTCGTCCAACCGTCGTCGCCATTGCGTGTATAGAGCTTCGCCACGCGATTCACTCCCTGCCAGCGAGAGTATAGCACATTTCCTGGTTCGCTTGTGCCGAAGGGGTTTCGGCCTGTTTGCGTTGCGATTGTCGGCCGCACGGTGGCCGAATCCATTGGCGAGAGCCATGACTGATGCCTGACAGCAACAGGGCCGCTCGTCCATTCAGACGGCGGCCCTGCATACTACGCAAGACGATAAACCGGGCAACGCAGCCCTATTCCCCGTCCTCCTCGTCAAGATCCTCATCCTCGTCCGCGTCTTTATCCGAGTCCGCGTCCGCGTCTTGATCCGCGTCCGCGTCTTCATCCTCATCGAAGTCCTCAAAACCCTGCTTACTCATTGTCTCGATGAACTGCTTGGCCTCGGTCATGAGCTTCATTGGAATGATGATGTCCATCTGCTGGACCCTGCCGATCTGTGCCGCGGAGATGGCGACCGGCGCGTCAACAGTCGGGACGTCAAACGGGAACACATCCTCCTCGCCGACCTCCTTGGCGATACTCCTGACCAATTGGAGGATGTTATCGACGGCGATGTAACACTCAGAGGCGCGTGGGCTGGTCAGCCGGCCGGAGATCTTCGTGATGCCGGCATCCGCGGAAAGCCCTTGGCCACTCGATTCCAGCGTCTCGCACACCTTCTCGAATCGTGCCTTGCCGCCACCAAACGTGAACAGGACGTGCGTCTTGCCCACAGCGCCGAATCGGAGCGTGATGTCCTTGCCGAGCACCTTCGTGACCTGCTTCAGGTCGTCCTTGCTGAGCTCGATCACGTCGGCCAGTCCCTCCAGGTTAACGGTGATCGTGTCCACCTTCTTGCCAGCGATCGTCTCCGCATCCTCCGCGTGAACAACGTTCTTCTTGATCTTCTCGAAGTCCTCGTTATCCGAGGCCTCGGTCATCGCTTTGTAAACCTTGCGAATGCCGGCCACGTAGTCCTTCGGGTCCTTGGCCTTGACCACGATGGTCAGGCCCAGCATCCCGTCCGCACCACCCGCCAACGCGCTGGCGCCGACCGCCCAGGCACCAGAAGCCTTCGCCAGGTCCTTGACTTGTGAATCGATGGTCTTCAAGGCCTCCTCATTGAGCCCTTCGAGTTGCAGCATCTTGAGCTTGTCTGACAGGCCCGCTCCCCCGGTGAACTTCTCGCTGTGCTCGCTATATAAGGACGTTCCCCCCAGCGCGATCAGGTACTTCTCCTTCGGCAGGACCTTCAGCAGGGAATCCTCGCTGTTCTTCGTGTCGCGAAGGAGCTTCTCGAAATCGCTGTCCTTCTTTGGCGTCGTCACGATGGCCAGCGAGAGGCCGTCCTTGTTCAACCTCAGGGAGATGTCGACGGCGTCCATTTGGGACAGCAACTTGATGAAGTTGTCGACATCCTTGTTCTCCGGCTTGCCCGTGCTCGCGGCCGAGGCCATCTGCAAGAACCCCGAGATCATGTCCTTGTACGCATCCAAGACGGCCGCCAGCGAGATGCTGATGCAGAGGTCGCTCTTCTCGATGGCCGCCGCGCGCGCCTTGTCGAGGCCTTCCGCGATCGTTTTCTCGGCCTTGACGACCTTCGTCACGCATTCCTGGCTCGACCCCATGATCACGGTTTTGTCCTTCACCGCCGCATAGCCTGCCTGGCCCATGACGGTGCACTTGCAGATTCCCTCCTGCGGCTCCTCGGCGAGCAGCTTCTCAAGCAGGGCCTTCGGGTCCTTGGAAGGCACCAGAATCACGCCGGCGTTGTTGGGCCCGCCGAACTTCGTCACGTCCATTATCACGATGCAAATCGGCCTGGTCATGTCCAGCGTGTCGCCCAGGTTCAACGGGCCCAGCGCCATCGGCGTCACCTGCGCCGGAATCCACGGGATGAGCGATTCCTGGAGCAGCTTGGCCTTCTCATCAATGGTGTTGAGCGACCGGGCAAGCACAAAACCCCAGGCGTCCTCGGGTACGAGCTTGAGGACGTCGTTGGCACCGTCGGCGCGAACCGCCGGTGTGAGGACGAACGTAGTACAGACGGCCACGAGCAGCGGCAACAAAACTAGATTCCTGAGTGAAGACATACCTTAGGCTCCTAAATCGTTGAAATCCCCTTTCAAACCACCCACGGATTCTCGCAAAGGCACAAAGACACGCGCGCCCGAGTGCCATGCCCTCCAGCCGGGACGCCCGGCTTGGCTGATCGCTTCGAGCCTATCGCGAAGGCTCACGTGGCACGGGCGCACCTGATCCCGGTGACGCATTGACTGCGCTATGGAACCCTTCGGCCATCTCCCGAAGCAGCTTGAACACGCGCACCACGCCCTTCGCATCGATAACCAGCCAGCCGCTGAACGAATTCTCCCGCGCCTCACAGGCCCAACCGAGCATGGGACCGGGAGGATTCGAGTAACGTACATCGTTTCGGTCTGCGCGCGGAGCGTGCGGGGACGCCACGGCCCTGCCGGCCTCCATCCAAGACGGTATCGCAGCGAGTAGCCGTCCCATGTCCGCAATGACCACCCCATGCGGACCATCCGGCAGTCGACCGAGAACTTGGCGGACGAGCGGATTCTTGCTGACGCTTCTGCCAGAATTCCGGACCTCCACCAGATCAAAGACGTCCACCGACGGCCCTGCCATAGAATAGGCGATATCGTGCTTGCCTGCGACAACCTCTCGAATCCGGACGTCATCGCCGTAGAGGCTGACGGTCTGCTGGCGGATGAGCGGGTCCATCCGCTCGAGATCAAACCGCATCTCGAAGAACTCCCTGCCACCGCCCGTGCGCAGCCTGCTGAACCGTCCGGAATACTCCCCGCCCACGAACGTGGTCATCACCTCGCCGGCGTTTTCCTGCAAGTAGAGAAGCTGCCCGATGCCCGTGTCCGCGTCTTCCATTGCGTAGCCGCCAAGGACCCACAAGGGATGCAGCGTCCCCTCGGCCGACGTGGCCATGAAGGAAGACCCCCACATTTGATCGTAGCACGCCACCGTCGTGTCCAGGAGGCGTTGCCGCCTTGCCTCGGAGAACCTCCTCCCGAGCGACTTAGCGCCGAACACGTACCTGTTGAAACGTGAGGCGACGGAGGTATCCCCCGAAGTCTGCCAGTCAAACGCCCCAACGATGAAAAACGGTCGATCCGGAAGTCCGCCCCACAGATCCCGACCACGACGTTTCACTTGTCCGAGGTAGTTCGCCACTGACCGACCGGGTGTGAACGCGTGATGGTGCGCGAGTCGAAACACATCCCCGTCGAATCCCAGGGCCAGCGTCATCGTCTCCATCTGATCGAGCGTGGCCTCAACGCCGTCCGCCAGCCATTCGACGATGGCAATAGAAGCTTCCGACATCTGCTGCTTCTGCCCAGCGTGGGCACCGAGCAGGATCATGCGCCTGGCAACAAAGAAGAACGGCCGGATCCTATCCCGCCACTTCGGCAGTGAAATGTGAATGAACACATCACTCGTGGCGAACAACGCCTTCTGTTGCCCGTCCAGCGCAAGCGACAGGGCCTCTTCCGGCGACACCCGTCGCAACGGACGGACCGCCTTCCGCCGAAGCCCCACAAACGCCACGCCTTCACGCATCATCATGTAGTGCGGACCCTCCGGCCCCTCACAACGCGCAATCGTGCCCTCCGGACCAGATACCTGCTCAGAGAACGCCGACTCATCCCGCGGCGTGAACGCGAGCACAAAGGCCCGCTCCTCAAACTGCGGACGCGTCATGATCAGAAACACCGGCGCCGACGTGTCCACGACACCGTCCGCCAAGTTGAAGCCTCGTTGCACCTCGTCGAGATCAACACCGGCGAAACCCGTGTCCACCGTCCGAAGGAAATCGTTCAGCTTTCGGGCACTGCTGTCGAGGTCCCGGAATCCCACCACCATGGGGGCGTCTGCGGGAATCATCGCCAGCGGATCCGAGGCAAACAGGGAACTCGACCAAACACCGAGGATGGACGCAGATAGGGCACCGGCGGCCATGAATGAAGACCGGGTTCTCGCGTGCTGCATTTCCATGGTCTCGCACGTCCGTCCAGAGCGAGACGGATCGCCGTCGCCTCGGGGACAAGTTGGGAAAGCGAGGCATCAAAGCAGAAAGCCGGCGTCCCCGCAAGGGAACCCCTACAGCATGGAAACGAGGGCGCGGACCCTGTCTCACGCGGCATTGTGACGTGTCGATTCAAGGATCAGGGTAGGTTCCAGGGGTCCCCCCGGAGAACGGCCATCAGTTCAGCCAGTGCGTCGCGGGCCGCCTGCTCGGCTTCCGTCCTCGAGCCCAGGGCGTCGGAGACGGTGCGGGCCGGCACGCGCCCCTTGGAAGCTTCGATCATCTTGTGGATGATGCGTTCAGCCTTGCCGATCAGCTCGGCGAGCGTGGGACGGTAGCCCTCGGCCGTATCCTCCGAGAAGTTCCGGCCAACGGCGTGACGCAGGAACTGCGCCATGTGGCGGATCAACTCCTTCTGCTCGGCCGCGCTCGCGCCAGGATAACACGCGTCGGCGATCTCGTATCCGGCCTCATCGATCGTCTCGTTGCGCTTTCCTGCCCTCAATTGCTGCAACCGGCCTGCGAAGACGCTGTTGAGGGCCTTGGCGCACTCGTCCGCCAGGGGTCCGTCCTTCACGGCGGCATCGAAGTCGATTGCCTTGTAGATCATTCGCAGCACGACTTCTTGTCTTTCCTGGGCGCCCGCCGTGCCAAGGGCTCGCAAGACCGAGCGAAAGGCCGGTGCGTCGCCGCTTAGTCTTCCGTGCAGCCCGCACAGGGCCTTCGCTGCCCGGTACCGCACGGCGGAATGGGCCGATTTCAGGCCCGTGGCCAGGGCCTCCGCCGTCTTCACGTTGTCCAACGCCTCTAAGACCCAAATCGCGTCGAATCCGGTCTGCCAGGGGTCGCTCGTCGTCACGTCTGCGAGCCGCTCCGCGCAGGCTTCGGCGTAGGCATCCAAACCCTCCTTGCTGGCGCCGGGTGTCCTCGCCGTGCTGATCAGCTTCTCGCGCCTGCGCTCGCGCTGGTCTTGATCCGTCCCGGCGCCCGCCAAGTCCTTGACGCGCTCGACTACCTCGCCCTTGATCTCGGCGCGGTCGCGATTGGTGATTTGCTCCTTCTTGACAGTCTCCGCGAGTTGATCCTCCGCCAGTGCCGGGCCGCGTGCGGCCGTCAAAGCAACCGTGACGGCAACGACCACAGTCACGTAGAGCGATTGCTGATGCATGGTAATGACCAAAAGCCCCCTACCGCGTGACCGGAGCCGCGCGCGGTCTGCGATCCTCCCCTCCTCCCCACAGAGGCGGTACACCTCGGGCAGGATGCCCCGGCCGATGCCGTTCTCCACTTCCTCAACCCTAGCAGGATCGGCCGGAAAGTGTCAAGGGGCAAACCACGAAAACACTGACACTACGAACGTTACATCCCGCCACTCGCATCCCGCAGGCGCCACCGACCAACCAGGCGAGGTATTATCACCCGCATGTGGCCAAGATCTGAGCACCCGCATGATCGATTGTCGATCCACTGACCGGGCGCGGCGTCCCAGAACCACAGCGCCACGCCAGCGATGAGTACGTGTTCAGCGTTCAAACGGACGGCATGGGTAACAACGAACGTGGTGGCATGGGTAACGACAAACGAGGTGGCATGGGTAACGACAAACGAGGTAGCATGGGTAACGACAAACGTGGTGGCATGGGTAACGAACGACACGCCCCACGGGGGCGGGTCGTTCATTGCCAGTGAAAAGAGGCTCGAACGGATGCCCACGGCCGCTGGTGCGAGAATCCCTTCTCGCATCCGCTTCCAAAGGGAATCCTCTCCCACAGCTCGACACAACGGGCCGAGAAGGGATTCTCGGCCCAGGGATTCTCGGCCCAGGGATTCTCGGCCCAGCCTGGCCCAGCGTACATGCCCACAAGGGCTCGAAACAGGCCCGTGACTGGCCGCACAAGAAGCACGCGTCCGCCCCCCGGCGCCCCCAAAATCCGAAGGGCCACGAAACGCGAAAGGTCAAGAGCACAAAGGATTCGCAACACCGCGTAACCAACCACAGTTCACGGCGTTGCGTGCCACCCCGCCAAACACGTATAGCGATGAATCGCCAGGATGCTCTGTATCGCCGCAGCGAAGCCGTCACCAGCCCCCAGTTCGCCCCACCGTCCTCAACGGGTCTCCCCCCGTGAGGTCATTCGACGCCGGTTGCCAGGACCTGTGGCCTCCCGCTTGCGCGGGGCTCGGCGCGCAGCGGCTCGGGCCGTCCGTGACGCTTCATGATCGGGCTCCGTCTCTCTCCTCGTCCGCGTGCCCGGATTGCCGTCCGCGGCTCCCGATGCCAACTCGTCTCCGAGGGGATAATCGCCACGCTCGTCCCACAGGTAGTACACCGGCGGCTCGCCGATGATCTGTCGGAACGTCCGGGCCAGCGCGGCGGGCGGACGGCCCTCGGCACGACACTTCTTGGCCCCCTGTGTCGCGTTGATCCAGTCCTGCACCGTCTCCTCAACCATCCTCCGCACCCTCGGATACCTGGCGATCCTCCGGGCAAAATCCGGCGCGAACGGGTCGATGTGCCATTGTTCCATACGTTTGAGGAGCGCCATACGCCCCCGCGGGATGGGGCAGCGGCCAACACGACTCATGCCCGCCCTCTCAAAGACCGGGTTCACCGCGCCCATCGCGGCAAGGCATTCAACAAAACGCACGCCCACCTGCGGCAAGGTCTTCTTGACGAACCAGTGGCCCAACCCGCAGCCACGGACGTCCGGGTGCATCACAAGGCGTCGAAGGATGCGCAGCTCACGATTCAACCGCCGCGGGTTCCTCACAAAGCGGCCTCCGGTGCATCGATTCCGCTGGGCCAACTCCAACGGCGCATGGGCGAAGACGAGAATGCCCAGCGGCTCCCCATGTCGCGATTCCTTCAGCAGGAACACCTTGTCCACGAAGCCCAGCCCGTCCCGGTTCCGGTAGTGCATCGGGCTAAAGATGCGATAGTCCTTCACAGAGCCAGGCTCGATCGTGGCCCGGTGGCGCAGTGACATCACGCGGTCACGGACATCCTGTGCGCTCACTGTGGGCTCCGTGCCCTCCAACCGGATGATCTGATCCGGCTGGAGGTCCTCGATGATGTCATCGTGGGTCGTCGCCACCACCAGCATCAACCCCTCTCGGCTGACGAGTTTTCGCAGATTGTATGCAATGGCCTTGGCCGCGCGACGGTGCAGAATGGCGGTGAACTCGTCGCACAGGATCGGAGACGCCTGTCGGCCACGGACCTTGCTCGTGACGGACTGTCCCACCGCCCGCGCCAGCCACGCCCGAAACCGCTCGCCTTCTGAGAGATCGCCGAACTGCCGGACCCACAAACGCGGCTCGCCCAACCCGCACGCTGTCAGTATCTCGAGGGCCGTCGCCAACGGCTTGCGGGGCGCGATGATGTCGACGATGGATCGATCGGACGGAAACCGTCCCCGCCCGACCCATAGGGCGTTTTGGACCTTCTCGGCGACCGCCCAGAGGAGCGAGCTCTTGCCGCTGCCGGACGGTCCGGTCAGCACCACGATCGAGCCGGCCCGCAGCATGATCGGCAGGTCCTCGGCGATCGTGAATGGCTCCTCCCGGGGCGGGATCCCGAAATCCCA
The DNA here is from genome assembly GCA_016935885.1 of Phycisphaerae bacterium. Next base: position 17,301 of record JAFGQA010000267.1, read on the forward strand.
GCACACCTCCCGCTTCCGCGACGTCATCGGCGTGAAACCCGGCTCGCGAATGACGCTGATCTTCATATCAATCTTCGGTACTTCCTGGCTATCCATGATTTGCCTCCACTGCCCGACCATTTCCCTAACATCCACAATATACACCGAGCATTGCCAGAAGTCAATACTCGGCAATAGGAATTGCGGAAGAAAGTGGATGCGGTGAGATGAACTGACCTAAAGTTCTCTGCTAACTAGACATACGGCGACGCCCTGAACGGAGAACTCCATTGTCTCATCAATAATGAGGGGCGGGATGTGGGGATTATCGCCCCGCAGGATGAACAGCCGCCGGTCGCCCCGCGTCTCGACGCTGACCCGCTTGAGCGTCGGCCGGCCGTCCACGAGGCACGCGCAGATCCGCCCCTGGACGAACTCCGGATCCACACCGGGGCGGTAGTCCACCAAGACGATGTCACCGCGCTTTAGCGTCGGCTCCATCGAGTCGAATTCGCAGCGGAGGCAGTACCGATCGGGATGCCACAAGTGCCGGAGCACCGGGAACATCTCGAGCTGCTCCTGCGTTTCTGAGGGGGGCCCGCTGGGGATCGCCCCGAACATCGGCAGCTCGCGCGTGTCCAACGCCTGCGGCGCGTCGTGGCCATCGCCCGCGCCCAGCAACACCGCATCCGGCACGCCCAGCGCCACGGCAATCGCCCGGACCGTGTCGTGCCGCGGAGTGCGATCGTCCCGCTCGATCGACGAGAGATACCCCTGGTTGACATTCGCTTTCTCGGCAAGTTGCGTTTGGGTGAGGCCCTGCCGGCGACGAATCGCGCGGATCCGCCCACCCAGTGTTTGGCCCGCCGGCTGGGCGTGGTTCGATCTGGACTGTCTTGCCATGTCTATGTGGGCCACGAAACGGCCGTCGAGGTTAGGTCGCGGTCGTCAGCGTACAACGCGGACACAACCTGTCAACGACGATCTGCCGGAAACGTGAAGCGGGCCCGTGACAGTTCCGGCGGCATTCGACTCTGCGTGCCACTTCGGGCGGTGTTTAATCCTGGGTGCCACGGGCGGCTCGTCCGCCCGTGCTGTCTCTCTGGTGGGCGCATAGGGCATACACACTGGCAGGCAAGTGCGTGTTTGGCTGGGTGGCGTGGGTAAGCGGAGCCGCCAGCGGCGGCGGAGCTTACCCGTGGGCAGATACGCTAGGCCGAGAGTCCCTTCTCGGCCCGTTGTGTCGAGCTGTGGGAGAGGATTCCCCCTGGAAGTGGATGCGAGAAGGGATTCTCGCACCAGCGGACCAGCGGCGGCAGCGGCGGAAGTGCGTGCGAGAAAGAACTCTCGCACCAGCGGCTGTTCTGAGCGTATTCTCACGGGTAATGAACGACGCGCCCCGCTGGGGCGTGTCGTTCGTTACCCATGCCACACCGTTTGTCGTTATCCATGCCACACCGTTTGGATGCTGAACACGCACTCGTCCGGCCGCGCTGTCTCAAAGCGTGCGTGAGAAGGCTACGTTCCATCCCCCGGCGATTCCCAGTACAATCTCGCCTTTCGTAGCCCGGCGCGGAGGGGCCGTGTTCGTCGGCGGTGTACAGCAAGTCCCTATTCATCGAGAATCGCTCACATGACCACCACAAACCACAACCCACTCGGATCAAGGGCAACCTTGCAGAGCAAGGCCGGACCAGTCGAGATCTATCGGCTCGACAGACTGACCGCCGGCGGCGTCGGCCACGTCGACCGCCTGCCGTTCAGCATCAAGGTCCTCCTGGAGAACGTCCTGCGCCACGCCGGCCGCGGCATTGTCACCGAGGACGACGTCCAAACGCTCGCCTCCTGGGACGCCGAGTCACCGGCCCAACGGGAACTGCCCTTCACGCCCGCCCGTGTCATCCTTCAGGACTTCACCGGCGTGCCGGCCGTGGTGGACTTGGCCGCGATGCGGTCGGCCATGGTGCGTCTCGGCGGCGATCCGAGGAAGATCAACCCCCTGGTGCCTGTCGATCTGGTCATCGATCACTCGGTGCAGGTGGACAAGTTCGGCACCGCGGACGCCCTGGGCATCAACGAGGACATGGAATTCGCCCGCAACCGCGAGCGCTACGAGTTTCTCCGCTGGGGCCAGCGGGCCTTCGACCGATTCCGTGTCGTCCCGCCTGCAACGGGGATCATCCACCAGGTCAACCTCGAGTATCTGGCCAAGGTCGTGATGACCCGCAAGGATGGCGACACGCTCGTGGCACTGCCCGACACGCTTGTCGGCACCGACAGCCACACGACGATGATCAACGGTCTCGGCGTGCTCGGCTGGGGGGTAGGGGGGATCGAGGCCGAAGCGGCCATGCTCGGCCAGCCCATCTACATGCTCACCCCCGAGGTCGTCGGCTTCAAGCTCAGCGGCAGCCTGCCGCAAGGCACCACCGCCACGGACCTCGTCCTGACCGTCGTGCAGATGCTTCGCGCGAAGGGCGTCGTCGGCAAGTTCGTCGAGTTCTACGGCGATGGCCTGACGGCGCTGAGTCTGCCCGACCGCGCCGTCCTTGCCAACATGGGGCCCGAATACGGCGCCACCATGGGCTTCTTCCCCGTCGACGAGGAGACGCTGCGCTATCTCGAGCGCACCGGCCGCGCGCCTGAAGAAGTCGACCTGGTCGAGCGATACACCAAGGAGCAGGGCCTGTTCCGCCAGGATGGCGCGCCCGAGCCCGTCTTCACTGACACGCTCCACCTCGAGATGTCCACCGTGGAAGCCTGCCTGGCCGGCCCCAAACGCCCGCATGATCGCATCCGCCTCGCAGACATGAAAAAGGCCTTCAAGGCCGCGCTGGTGGCACCGATCGAGAAGCGCGGCTTTGCCCTCTCCGAGGCGGACCTCACGCGCACGGCCACCGTCCGCGAGAACGGCAAGACGACGGAGATCGGCCACGGCGCCGTCATCATCGCCTCCGTCACGAGCTGCACGAACACCAGCAACCCCTCCGTCATGATCGCCGCCGGCCTGCTCGCCAGGAAAGCCGTCGAGAAGGGCTTGTCGGTCAAGCCGTACGTCAAGACCAGCCTGTCGCCCGGCTCCCGTGTCGTGACGGACTACTTCAATGCCGCCGGTTTGACACCGTATTTGGAGAAGCTCGGCTTCCACACCGTCGGCTACGGCTGCATGACTTGCATCGGGAACAGCGGTCCCGTCCCCGAGCCCGTCGCCAAGGCCGTTGCCGAAGGCGATCTCGTCGCCGCAGCCGTCCTCAGCGGCAACCGAAACTTCGAGGGCCGCATCAGCCCGGTGGTCAAGGCCAACTACCTCGCCTCGCCGCCGCTGGTCGTCGCCTACGCCATCGCCGGTCGCGCCGATATCCAGTTTGACACCGAACCCCTCGGCACCGATGCCTCCGGCAGGCGCGTCTATCTCCGTGACGTCTGGCCCTCGCCGAACGAGATCGCCGATACGATCTCCCGTGTGGTCACGCCTGATATGTTCAAGCAGCGATACGCCAGCGTCTTCGACGCCAACGAGAAATGGAACAACATCCCGTCCGGCGAGGGCGACGTGTACCAGTGGGACGAAGACAGCACCTACATTCAGGAGCCGCCGTTCTTCGTCGATCTGGCCCCCGAGCCCAAGCCGATCAGGCCCATAGAAGACGCCCGTGTGCTCGTGATGGTTGGCGATTCGGTTACGACGGACCACATCTCGCCCGCCGGCTCCATCGCGCCCGACAGCCCGGCCGGCAGGTTCCTCCAGGATCGTGGCATCGGCCCCAAGGACTTCAACAGCTACGGGTCCCGCCGCGGCAACGACCGCATCATGACCCGCGGCACCTTCGCGAACATCCGCCTGCGAAACCTGATCGCCCCTGGGACCGAAGGTGGCTTCACGCGGTACCTGCCCACCGGCGAGCAAACGACCATCTATGATGCGGCCATGAGGTACAAGGAGGACGGCACGCCGTTGATCGTCCTCGGCGGCATCGAATACGGTTCCGGCTCCTCGCGAGACTGGGCCGCCAAGGGCACGCTCCTGCTCGGCATTGAGGCCGTCATTGCCGCCAGCTTCGAGCGCATCCACCGCAGCAACCTGGTCGGCATGGGCGTCTTGCCCCTACAGTTCAAGGACGGTGACACCCGCGAGTCCATCGGCCTGACCGGCGAGGAGACCTACACGATTGAAGGCCTCTCCGACGAGATCAAGCCGAGGCAGGATGTGACGGTCATCGCCAGGGCCGCCGAAGGCTCCACAAACGAGAAGCGATTCCAGGCCACCGCGCGCTTGGATACACAGGTAGAGATCGACTGCTACCGCCACGGCGGCATCTTGCAGATGGTTCTTCGCAAGATGATGAGATCGTGAAGCAGCCCAACGAGGCGAGGGTCATTCGAGAAGACGAGGCGCGGGCCTGGGGCCCGCGCGGACTCACCAAGTGGTGTTGGACACCCACTGGCTTTGTCTTGGCCGGTCGTGAAGGTCAATTGATGAGTGACTATCTCAAGACAGGTGCCACGGGCAGGCTGCCCTTGACAAGTGACGGTCCTACTCGTCAAGGGCTTGCCTGCCCGTGCACTGGCGGACGAGCCGCCAGTGGCACCCGAAACGGCGTTTTGAGATAGTCTCCGAGTCCGGGGCGACCACCGCCGGCCGTGCCGTGCCGTCCGCTGAGAGGCGCGAGGACACAGATGATCATTGTCAACACGGAGACGATTCCGGGCCATCCCGTCCGCGAGGTCAAGGGCCTGGTGCAGGGAAACACCATCCGGGCAAAACATCTGGGGCGCGACATCGCCGCCGTGGCGCCGGCGTCGCGGTGCCGGGTGCCACTGGCAGCTCGCCTGCCAGTGCGGTCTCTCCGGTGGGCGCATGGGGCATTCGCACTGGCAGGCAATCACGTCTTTGGCGGCGTCGCATCGGTAAGCGGAGCCGCCAGCGCCGGCGTCGCGGCGGTGAGGGCTCGATCCGACTAATCGCCCTGCCCCGGTCGCGTCAGGGCGTATCTCCACGATTCCAGGACGCGGCGATTGTCCCTGATGTCTTCCTTCGCCAGCAACGCGTCGATGACTTTCAATTGCTCCTCTCGATCCAGCAGGTCGTGACCAATGCTCATACCTGCAATGTCGCGAAGCGCCGCCACCTCTCGATATCGTAGATAGTTGTCCTGTTCCCGTTGCTGTACGATCGCGAAGAACATCTCTTGGAGGGCCTTTCTAAGATCCTCCGAAAGCTGGTGTGACAGAGCCTCGGCCTGTTCCAGAATCTGGTGTCGGATCAACAGGTCGCTCGTGCTGTTCGTGCCGTGCCGTTTGTAGTCGTCTGCCAACCGCTGGATGGTCGCGGCCGTGATCGGGCCGGAAAGCAAC
>JAFGQA010000268.1 GCA_016935885.1 Phycisphaerae bacterium
AAAGGGAAAACAGCGTTTCGGAAACGCCGTTTCTGACCGTGAAAACCACCGGCGAGACGCCGGTGCCACAGTTTTGCCACGGGCTGCCAGGCCAGGCCACGTCGCGGCCCTATCCGCAATCGCCAATCCCCAACCACTCGGAATCCGCTAAGATACCGCCATGCCCAGGCTCCGCTACAAACCGAGCAAGCGCGCCATCTTTGGCATCCTGATGCTTCTGTCCGCAGTCACGTTGTTCCTGCTGCCCAAGGACTGGAGCGACGCCCTCAAGCACGCGGGCCAACTCCTTATCCCACTCCAGGACACAACCTACAGGGTTGCCCACAGCGCCACCTCATCGCTCTGCGAGCTCGATCCCAACGACCACGAGCGGCGGGACGCATGTCGAAGCCTGCTGCACGAGCTTGCCTCCCAGGTCCTGGCCAACGAGGCGCTTCGCATAGAGAACGCCCGACTTCTGTCATTGCGCGAAGGGCGCAACGCCGGCCTCCCGCCAAGCGTGCCGCTCTTGTCGGCCAAGGTCGTCGCACGTGACATCGTCGCGTGGCGCGATGCCCTCCTCGTGCAGCGCGGCTCATCGCACGGCGTTCACCGCAAGGACTGGGTCGCCTCTCGGTTCTTCGTTGATCGTGGTTACGCGCAGGGCGTCGCCGAGGGACAGCTTGTCATCGAGAAAGAATGCCTGCTCGGCCGTGTCGAGCACGTCAGCCCCTACATGGCCCGCGTCCAGTTGCTCAGCGACATCGACAGCCCAAGGATCGAAGTCCGCGTCGGCGGGCTCACGGACGACGGGTTCGAGTTCGCCGATTACCCGTGCAGCCTTGGCGGCCTTGGGCGCGGACGCATGGTCATCGAGGACGTCCCGTACAAGTACGTCGAGGACACAACGGACGACGATGGGCGGCGCCAGGACCAAGATCCCGGCAGCCATCGACGCCGCATCCAGGTCGGCGATCTTGTCTTCAGCGCGCCGGAGCAGTTCGGCCTTCCCGTGCCACTGGTCATCGGCAAGGTCGTTGAACTCAAGGAGAATCCCAGGAAGCGGCTGGTAGTCAGCCTGCTCGTCGAACCGACACTGACCACTGACCAACTCCGCGACGTCTTCATCATCCCGCTGGTCCCGCTCGACCGAATCCCCCTGCGGGAGTAGACCCCGGGGCCCCGCGTGCTACTGCGGGGCGCTGGTGTGTGCTTCCGCCGTCTCGCGCCATCGAATCTCAAGTCTCTTCTTGCCCTATCCGCTGAGCATTGCCGCCACGAACGATTGCACGTCTGCGCCGTCCGGCGTGCCGCTCGCATCCATGTCTGCGGAAGACACGTGCCTCTCATCGGTATCCGTGCCCAGCAGGACTTCTACGAAGCAGGGAACGTCGTCCAAATCAAGCTCCCAGTCGCCGCTGCAATCGCCCTTGAGGATCGTGCTGAATGCGATGTATTCGTTGGCGTCGAGGTCGCCATCGTCATCTTGGGACGCTGGCACCTGGTGCTCCCACAGCAGCGCGCCGCCGTCCGGCGTTTCATAGGGTATCACCGCCATATAGACCTGATCGGGCATCGAGCCGAACTCCTGGACCAGGTTGATGGTTCCCTCGAGATGCCCGCTGCCGCCGCCGGTGGCGATGTTCGTGCCGCCGCTCGCATCGAACCAGCCCGCCCAGCCGTTGTCGTTTTCGTTGCCGATGTACGCCGCCCAGCCGGCTACCTGCCCGGCCTTGGCCCACGGGGCCGGCTCCATCGACCCCGGCAGGTTGGCCAGGAAGACGAAGTGGTCATTGCCCTCGCTGGCGTCCCACGTGGCGACGTAGAGGTCCTCCCCGATGACACCGGCGTACAGGATCATGCCGTTGTTCGAGGCGACCAGGCTCGCACGGGCGTCCAGTACACCGTCCATCACCCACTCGTCGTTCGGCCCCGGGCCGCCACCCGTGACCGCGAAGTGCCAGTCTTGGCCGTCGTTGTTGTCCCACGTGCCCGCACCGTCGTTAAACACCATGTCCAACTGCGTCGCGCTGGACTGAACGGAGACTGCAATCTCCCAGACTGACTCGGAGGCGTTCCATGTCATGGCCGGGTCCGGCGAGACGACCGTGTTCCAGCCATTGAAGCCGTAGTGCAGATAGACCTGCGACGCTCCCGAAAGCGGTCTCCCTACCGGGTTGTAAGTGATGGCCACCGGTTCCCCGGCAACAGCCGGGTCCGGGTCAATCTCGACGGCATCGTCTCCGCCGCCGGAGCCGTCGCCGACATAGACGTGCTGAATCGTGGACTTCTGCGTGTTACCCTCCCCGTCGACGGCCTCGACGTAGTAATCAATCAAGACGTCCGTCTGGTCCGTGATCATGGCGCTGTACCGCAGGGCGCGATACGTCGGCACCAGGATGCCGGGTGGCGGCGGGACGTCGGAACTCGCCATCGGCTCGCTGTTCCACGGACCGACCTCGGTCCCGCCGGCATACGTCTCGTTCTGGATTGACGACAACGGGTTCGTTCCATCGTTGTCCGCTCTCCATTTCAGCGTCACGTCCGTCAGTCCACTGACATCATAGACATACGTCCACACCTCGAAGTCCGACGGCTCGGGCGAGGCCCCCCACTCGTAGCCGCCCGGGTTGTAAGGCTCACGCTGCGGGACGAAGATCGTCGGCGGGGTGTCGTCCGCCTGCCCGGCGATAACCAGATCCGCAAACGCCACCGCCTGGTTGCAGCCCCGCGTGACATTGCTGTTCCAAGGCTCGTCGCTCCCGTCCCAATACCAATAGTCGCTGGCCTCCGAGCACAGCAGGAAGTGCCACGCCTTCTCCGTGTTGCTGCCCGTGCCATCCAGCACGTTCTGCATGTCGACAGCCGGCGAAACCGCCTCGGCGCTGAACACACGGTTCTTGGCCGCCGTCAACACGGCCCAACTGTTGCGATCGGGACTCCACCCGCCGCCGTCCGGATCGGCAAGCCACTTCTTGAACTCGGGATCGCCATTGTCGGCACCGGCCCAGGAGCCGTCCTCGACATGGATCACGTCGTTCGCGGCCGGCGGAAACCGGCCAAGGTAGTCGTCGATGGTGCTGACGTCGTAGTCGGGATCGCCGCTCACCCAGTTGACCATGTTCTGGAAGTTGTTGTGATAATAGGCCTCGCTGCCGCCGCCATAGTTGTCGCCGTCATGGTGCAGCACGACGAACATCGGGTGGGCGGCATCGGTGTTATATGCGATGTACTGATCCATCACCTGGTCATACAGGAACGCGCCGTACCCGCCTCGGCCGTCTTCGTTGCCTTCATAGCGGGCGGCGGGCACGCCGATCATCTGTGTGATCGTGCCGGTCTCGGGATCGACGTACTGCACGTAATGCGGCTGATAGCCGAACGGCGCACTCACGCGGCTGGGCGCCCAGACGTCGGTCAACTGCACCCAGGCCCCGCCGCTGTCGACCGGATTGGGATTGATCTGGTCGGCCGGGTTGGGCGTAAAAAGACCCGAGTCATTCGTGTGCGGATACTCGGTGCAGGCGCGATCGAAATGGATGTTGTCGATCAGCACCCATTCGATCCCTTCGGCCACCAGGGCGGGAATCATCCGCGTGGAGAAGGCTGTCTCCGCGGGAAACATGCCATTGGAATAAGTCGGGCCACCCGTCCACGTCTGGCCGTGGACGTGCTTGTGCAGCCTGATCTGCATCCGGATGTCCTGCTCGTCCAGCAGCGGCATCAGCGGATGGTGGTAGCCGAAGGCGACCATGTCCATTCGCGCGTTGCCCAGCGAAGTGCTCCAGCCCACAGCCTGGTCATACGCCGAATCCCAGTTGTCCCACATTCCCCCATTGACGCCGGCGGCCTCCAGTACGTTGAGGTTTTCGATCAACGAGCCGGTTAAGCTCACCTGCGCCCCGAGGTGGTCGAGGACCAAGCCGGCCTGGACCGCATCGCGCGGCCAGGTCGTGTACGGGCCAAACCGCTGATTGTGAACGTCGACCACGCTGAACGAGAAGCGGTTGTTCTGGTCCGTTTCGATGATCGACTCGTAGGGGTAGTAGATCGGCTGGTGCATGTGCCACATGAAGCCGACGTGGATAGGATGGTATTGCGCCAGGGCGCGAGCCGCGCCACCCAGCAGGAGCCAGCCACCGGCAACGAGGACTCCAAGGAGAATCAACCGCCAACAAGAACGCGTTGTCATCGGAATACCTCCAATCCCCCGGATCTCCCCATCCCCCAACAGCGCCTGGCGGAGGGCCGGCCCAAATGAACCCCTGGTAAAACATTTTACCAAGGCCGCCGTGTGTGGTCAAACGCGGTCAGACTGCATAAAATGCCTCCATGACCAAGCGAGCAAGCAAGGCGCCGGCGCCCGCCGCCAACACACAGGCGCCCGTCGCGTTGGCTCTCCCGGAGCAACTCGCCCCGCTCGGTGAGTTGGCCTACAACCTCTGGTGGACATGGGACCCCGCCGCCGCCCGGCTCTTCGAGTCGATCGATCCAGCCCTGTGGGAAGCCACCGCTCACAATCCGGTGCCGCTGCTGCGGCGCCTGGGGCCGCGCCGGAAGCAACAGCTTGCCGCCGACGGGGCTTTCGTCACCGACGCCCGCCACGCCTGCCGGCGGATGCAGGCTTACCTCCGCTCCCCTACGTGGTTCCAACGGCGATACGGGCGCAAGGCTCGGGGGCTCGTGGCCTACTTCAGCATGGAGTTCGGCCTTCATGAATCACTGCCGATCTTCGCGGGCGGCCTGGGCGTATTGGCCGGCGACCACCTCAAGAGCGCCAGCGATCTCGGCTTGCCCCTCGTCGGCGTCGGCGTCTTCTGGCGACACGGTTACACGCGACAGCAAATCGATGCGGCAGGCAATCAAGTGGATAGGTTCGACCGCCTCTTGCCCGAGAACCTGCCGCTCACCGAGGTCACCGGCCCAACGGGGCGGCCGTTGCGAATCAAGATACCGGTCGGGAGTGACACGGTCTTGTCACGTGCGTGGCGAGTGGATGTCGGGCGCACGTGCGTCCTCCTGTTGGACACAAACCTGCCCGACAACGCCGCCCGACAACGCAGGCTGACCAGCCGCCTGTACAGCGGCGACCGTGACACGCGGATCAGACAGGAAATCCTGCTGGGCATCGGGGGCTGGCGGCTCCTCCGCGCTCTCGATTGGCCGGTCGCGGCCTGCCATCTGAACGAAGGACACGCCGCGTTTTGCCTGTTGGAGCGCCTGGCCGAGACGATCCGGCAGCGAGACTGCGGTTTCGCCGGTGCCAGCCGCCGAATCGCGGCCACGAGCATCTTCACCACACACACGCCCATTTCGGATGGCAACGAGACGTTCGCGACTCGACTTGCCGAGAAGTACGTCGGCACCTACGGCAGGCAGTTGGGCATCGGCACACAGAAGCTGTTGGCTGTGGGGCGCGTCAAGCCGCTGGACACGACCGAGGGTTTCGGCATGACCCCGCTGGCGCTGAGGCTGTCCAAGTATCGAAACGGGGTCAGCAAGATGCACGGGTGCGTGTCGCGGCAGATGTGGCGAGACTTGTGGCCCCGGCGCGGTGTCGAGCGTGTACCCATCGGCTCGATCACCAACGGCATCCACCTGCGGACGTGGCTGCACCCCAGGATGGCCGAACTCCTGGATGAATACCTGCCCGATGATTGGGAGGATCGCCAGGATCGGGCCGCGGTCTGGTCGGCCGCCAGGAAGATCCCGGATGCCCGACTGTGGGAGGTGCACGCGACGCTCAAAGATGAACTGATCGGATTCGTTCGCCAGCGGGTGCGTATCCAAATGGAGCGATCCGGCGCGAGTCCAAAAGCCATTCAAGCGGCGAGCGAGGCCCTTGACCCCGGCGTGCTCACGATTGGCTTCGCCCGCCGGTTCGCCAGTTACAAGCGGGCGGCATTGATCTTCTCGGACGCGCGGCGTTTGCAGCGACTTGTCAACCACGCGAAGCGGCCCGTGCAAATCATCTTCGCAGGCAAGGCCCACCCGGCCGACGCGTCTGGCAAGGCATTGGTCGCCGAGGTCGTCGGGCACGCCCGATCGGCGCGATTCAGCGGACGCGTCGTCTTTCTTGAAGATTACGACATGGACGTAGCTCGCCACCTAGTCGCCGGCGTGGACGTGTGGCTCAACAATCCGCAGCGCCCCAACGAGGCGAGCGGCACGAGCGGCATGAAGCCGACCCTCCACGGCGGCCTGAACCTCAGCATCCTCGACGGCTGGTGGCCCGAGGCCTGTCTTGACGGCAGGAACGGCTGGTCCATCGGGACCGCCGAGGACCACAACGGTTCCACGGCGGCCGACATGCGTGATGCGCGGTCGCTGTACCGGCGCCTTGAACGCGAGATCATCCCGCTCTATTACCGCCGAAACGCACGCGGCAGATCGACCCGATGGATCAGGCTCATGAAGCATTCGCTGGCCACCATTCCACCCGTCTTCAACAGCCACCGCATGGTCAAGGAATACGTCCGGCGGTACTACATGCCAGCCTTGAAAGCTCCGTAGAGAATCTACAGCAAGCTCTCAGTGGCCGTGGCGATTGTACCTGGACGACTGCGAACCACTTGCGGTGTTGCGCATCGCAGATGCAGTTCCATCGGCAATCCACAAGGCGTCGCGCGAAAACAACAAGACCGATTGCGCCGCTTGGCCGGCCTGCTGGCTTGCCGTTTGGCGGAGCTGCCCACAGGCAGGCGGATCAACCGTTTACGTTGTTTCTGCGCGGCTCCTACTCCCTCGCCCCGAGGACCAGCGAGAGCAGGGCCATGCGCAGGACCACGCCGTTGAAGGCCTCGATCCAGTAGCGAGCGTGGCGGGTCTGATCGACGTCCGGGGGCAGTTCGTCCATGCGCGGCAGCGAGTGCAGGATGATCGCGTCCGGCTTGGCCTTCTCGCGCATCAGCTCCCGCGTAACCCGGTAGGCCTCCGGCGTGACGCCTTTCTCGACATCCTTCGAGTCCACGCGCCCCTTCGTGTAGTCGGCCTGCACGACCGGTTCCATGTAGATCACGTCTGCATCGGCGATCGCGCCCTTGGCGCTCTCGACCTCCCTGTATTGCACGTTCAGTTCGTCGAGTTCCTTCTTCCAGTCCGCCGTTGGCGCCATCTCGGGCGGATAAATGAAGCTGCCCTTGATGTCGAACTGGGACATGGCATAGCCGATCGAGTGCATGGTCCGCATCCGCATGTCGCCGATGCACATGAAGTTCAGCCCGTCGAGCGTGCCTTTCTCTTTCCAGATCGTGTACAGGTCGGTCAAGACCTGCGTCGGATGCTCGCCCCAGCCGTCGCCGCAGTTGATGATCGGCACGCTGGACCACTTGGCAGCCTCGTTCGGGGCGCCCTGCAGGTAGTGACGCATGGCGATCACGTCGCCGTAGTACTCCAGCATGTGGACCGTATCCTTGATCGACTCCATGTAGAAGTCGCCGGCCCGTGTCATCTTGGCGTCGGAAAAGCCGAGCACGTGCCCGCCCAGCCGGTGCATGGCCGCCTCGGTGGCCAGACGCGTGCGCGTGCTCGGCTGATAGAAGGCGGTCAACAACGTCTTGCCCGCCAAGATGTCGGAATTGCGCCGGTTCCGGGCAATCGGCGCCAGTTCGTCGCACACCTCGAACACGCGGAAGTACTCCGCCCGCTCCCAGCCCTTCAATGAGAGGATGTCTCTGCCAATGAAGCTTCGCATTGTCTAACTCCTAGGTCAGTTGTCAGTTGTCAGTCTTCGGTTGTCAGTCTTCAGGTGTCGCAGGAATAACATGACCGATTGTGCCGCTTGCCCTTGACAAGAGCAAGCTTCTGTCACGGGCTTGCCGTTTGGCGGCGGATCGATCGACCCCGGCTTGCCGTTTGGCGGACCTGCCCGCAGGCTGGCGGATTGATTGTTTACGTTATTCCCTCGCGACTCCTTAGTTGTCCCACACGCCAAGCAGCTCACGTCAGCCGCTGCCAAGTGGTGCTCCGCCATGCCTCACATGACGGATTGCCAACGTGCAAGGGTGTCATTGGTGAGCGTGCCACTGGCGGCTTGTCCGCCAGTGAACACGTCCAGGCACGCCACGTACGAGGGTGCCACTGGCGGCTTGCCCGCCAGTGAACATGCGCGGGCACGCTGCATTTGGCACCCATCCGAATCCATCAGTCGACCGATGACAAAGCGCCAAAGCGAGCCGCGGGCTTCAACCCGCGCGGCCTATCGTATTCGAGAGGCCGAACGCTATCACGAACGGCCGCGCGGGCTTCAGTCCGCGGCTCTTCTTCCCACACTAGCAGCCCGTGGCAAAACTGTGGCACCGGCGTCTCGCCGGTGGTTTTCACGGTCAGAAACGGCGTTTCCGAAACGCTGTTTTCCCT
>JAFGQA010000269.1 GCA_016935885.1 Phycisphaerae bacterium
GCGGCGATCGTGTTGGTCGCCGTCACGACGGTTCTGTGGTTAGCGCTGCCGATCGGGAACAGAGTTGCGAAGACAGCGTTGACGGCTACCGCACTAGTCCTCCCCACGATTCCCCTTTCAATGATGCTGATGGCGCTGGTGCCGGCAGATACGCAAGCAGGGTCATGGATTCAACAGGCGGTGCTACTGGGGGCGCTGGTCGCCGGAGCGCTTCTAGCAGGCAGGAAGCCAGTCAGAGCCTTCGCGCTCATCAGCGGGGCATTCGCGACTCTCGTTGTCGTTGACCTGGCAACCGGCGCGAACCTGTGCAGGTTCTCGGTAATGGGACATTCGGTCGTTGACGGCTCGAGGTACTACGGTATCGGGAACGAATACATGGGGGCATTCGTCGGGGCCGGCGTGACGCTAGTGGGGCTGTTCATAGGTTGGCCACGCGTCGGGCACAGGATGAGACAGGTTGTGGCGATCATCGCGCTTGTGACAGCGGCCGTGGTACTGGGCGCGCCCGGGCTGGGGGCAAACACCGGCGGCCTGATAGCGGGAGGAACGGCCTTTGCCGTTGTCCTCGCCTGCACGTTCGGAACCCCCATAAAGGTTTGGAGAATAGCCGCATTTGCCATCGTGCTGGCGGCCGTGCTTGCCCTGTTCGGCATATTGGACGCTCTACGAGGCCAGGGGAATGAATCGCATCTGGGCAAGGCGGTGGGGCTGGCGCTCTCCGGAGGGCTGGGCGAAACCGGTATAATCATCAAGCGCAAGCTGGCGATGAACCTTACTCTGATCAAGGTCAGCGTCTGGAGCAGGCTCCTGTTGGCCTACGTGCTCAGCGCGATTCTGATACTTCAGCGGAGAGACGTACCTGCAAGGTTCGGTACGCTGCCGAGCGGGGCACGGGTCGCGGCATACGGGGTTCTCGGGGGTACGCTGGCGGCGCTGATCTTCAATGACTCAGGGGTCGTGGCCGCAAGCACTTGCTTCGTGTACGCATGGGCACTGCTGGCTTTGAAGGTGTCGGACGAGCAGTCAACGGCCTCGGCACGAGGCTAACCGTCCCTGTGCTTCGCCACCTTGACCATACACGCACGGAGTACTTTGTCGCCCAGCTTGTAGCCCTTCTGCACTTCTTCGACTACGTGATTGTCGGGGAAATCATCGGTTTCCACGCGCATGACCGCTTCGTGGACGTTGGGATCGAACTCCAGCCCCTCCGCATCTATGGGCGACAGGCCCTCTTTCTCAAGAACTTCCCGAAGTTGGCGCAGTATCAGGACCACTCCACCGTGGATTGCGTCGAAGTCACGAGTTGCTTCGGCGGACTGGATTGCCCGCTCGAAGTTATCCAGTATGGGGAGCAAGCAAGTGACGAAATCCTCTATGGCAAACTGCCGAGCCTGCTGCATCTCCATACGGGCGCGGCGGCGATAGTTCTCGAAATCCGCACGCGCTCGGAGGAGGTTGTCTTCGGCCCGTTCAGCGCGTGACTCGGCGTCTGCGCATCTGGCCTTGAGAGCCTCGATCTCCTCTGCAGGTATTACCACCTCTTCAGGCCGCGCAGACGACACGCCATTCGCTTCCTCTTCGCGAGGGCTGGCGGCTGGTTCTGCAGCATCCGGAGTTTCGAGGGTGTCATCGGAGTCTGTGGGTATTCTACGCTTATGGGTCATGGACTTACCTCCCCAATATCGGATCTCTGAGCGGCTGGAGGACCGCCAGCACCGTCGCGTTTCCTGATGATGACGTTGATCTTGATCACGGCTTCCGCGATCTCGTGTGCTGCCCTGAGGGCGTAGGTCTTGACGAGGACCGGATCCACCACGCCCAACTCGTACATGTCCGCGACTTCACCGGCGTCACAATCAATGCCGAGAGCAGCGCTCTTTCGCTCCGCCTGCGCAGATATTGCGTCTTCTACTTTCTCAAGAGGGTTGAATCCCGCGTTGGCAGCTATCTGGGCAAGCGGCTTCTTCAGAGCTTGTATAACGCAGTCCACGCCGTAGGATGCCATGCCTCTCGCGCTGTCTCTGACCGCTGCCAAGTCACGGGCAACGGCCAACTCAATCGCTCCACCGCCCGGCACAACTCCGCCACGAACCACCGCCTGCACCGCTGCGGCGGCATCCTCGGCAATGCGCTCGCGCTCCTCTTTGACCTCCCTCGTGGCTGCTCCGACCAATATGGTTGCGGCAGGCTTTCCATCGCCCCCGACGATGCGCACGTGCTCCAGCTTCTCGTCCTCGTATACCCGCGCGCACTTTCCGGCAAACCTGGCAAGCTGATCGGGAGGCTTCTTGAGGCCGGCGCGAGTGATGCTCCGAGCTCCGGTATGTTCCACAACTCCGACGAGCTCCTTGGCCGATACTCTGCGGAGAACGAAGACGCCTGCGTCCGTAAAGACTTCTTCAGCAATATCCGAAACCGCCTTATGCACGACCAGCAATCCGATGCCCAGATCCACGATCTTCTGCAGGTTGCGCTTGAACTCATCCTGCAACTCGAGATAACGCGCGAAGCCGGATTCGGTGCCCAGTGCGTCGTCTTCGAGTTGTTCGGGCTCGAGGGCGTCATCAATCACGAGAACGAGAGCATCGTCCAACACACGAGGCATCAGGCGGTTCATGCGCTTCTTGTCAATGACGAGGCCCGCGAATACCTCGTTCTGAGCGCCCTCCTTTGCGACTATGCAGTCTGCCAAGCGCCATCCCGGGTCGGAGAGACAGTCCACACCCACGAGCTTCGCTGCCTGAACGACAAGATCAGCGACGTCGGAGCTCTCACGCGCCGCGATGCGTGCGGCCTGCCATAGAAGCGGATCGTCGAGGCAGTCCACCTTCCTCGCCGAAGACTCCATGACCTCGAGAGCTCTGCGGACACCGATGTGCATACCCTCGATGACCTTCGTGATCGGCACGCCTCTGGAGACTTGGGCGACACCCTCAGAGACAAGAGCGCTGGCGAGTACGGCGGCGGTAGTGGTCCCATCGCCCACCTCGGCATCCTGCGCCTTTGCAGTTCTGATGAGCATCCGGGCGGCGGGATGATTTGCCTCGATTCTGTCGAGGATTGTGCTCCCGTCGTTGGTGACCGTGACATCACCGAACCTGTCCACGAGCATGCAGTTCAGGCCTTTGGGGCCGAGTGTACCCTCGAC
>JAFGQA010000023.1 GCA_016935885.1 Phycisphaerae bacterium
CTACTACACGGAGAAGAAGATCCGCCTGTGCCCCTCGACCAAGGTGGTGCGGGATCAGCCGGTCAACAGAAGTCACGGGGGGACTCTCGCCTGCTGGGGCCCGTTCGACCCGGCGACGCCCGACAACTGGTGGGCCGATTTCGACACGGGCAGTTACGGGCTCAACGAGTGGTGTTCCTGTCCACCCTCCGGCGTCGCGTCGTTCTGGGGCTTCCCGGCCGGAAGGACCTGGCGGACCGTGGATGCACGCGGGACCAGCGCCGTCCCGCTGTTCATGGACTGCGTCTACGTCGATGTCTTCCCCGAAGACGACAATACGCCTCTGGATCATGAGCCGCTGCCGTACGAGTGGAGCAACACCTGGGGCGATTGGGGCGTCGAGGCGATGAGAATGGCCTGCATCGACCGCCACGAGGGCGCGATCCACGCCGTGTTCCTGGACGGTTCCTCGCTGCGGATTCCTCTCCGCGCCCTGTGGAAACTCAAATGGCACAAGGATTTCGATACGAACGGTCCGATGACGGGCGCCGGCGCGGTCTGGCCGAAGTGGCTGCAAGGATTCCGTGACATCTATTGACAGCGTGTGCGACTGAGTTTCGTGGGGGGGCACAGTTCGTAAGGGTGGCAGCCTCAAAGCCTCCGGCTTTGGGGATGGCCTGCCCATCCCTGTGGCCGGTGCGCATCCAACCATCCCCAAGGCCTGCCAGCCTTGAGGCTGCCACTGGTGCCCCACAAAACGTAGTCGCACACCTGACCGCGGCGTGCCCAAGGGCGTCTTGATTTGGCCACTGGAATGCACTAAGATGGTGGATGACGCTTCGGCTCCTGGCGCCGGGGCAAGGAGGTGCGCAGATTCACACACGAGCCGCCGGACGCGGCGGCTTTTGAAAGGCAACCAGATCGGAACGACTCCTTGGGAGGTGGGACAATGAAGACGGGACTGCTTTGCTTGGGACTGGTCTTGAGCGTGATGGCGGCGACCGCGACCGCGGGATTCTCCGAACCCCAGGGGGTGCCCTGGGCCGAGTGGCGATTCACGGGAGACTTCGACGCGGCCCACGAGATCCGGGCGGACAAGGCCTCGGATCCCGAGAGCCTGATCCGTCGCAACCCGGCGACGAACGCCGTCAGCATTTCCGGGGGCAAAGTGGTCTTCACCCAGACCGGCCCGGCGGACTTTCTGCGCGTGGACATCGACGACCTGGTGGAGAACGGCGGGGGCGGCTATGCCAACGCGTACACCATGATCTTCGATCTCAAGGCCCTGGAAGCCGACTGGCTGCCCCTCTACAACACCGGATACAACAATTACAACGCCGCCGACTTCTGGGCCGACGCGGACGGGGCGGTGGGCTCGGGCGCCTATTCCGAGCCGGGTGCGGTCCCGCTGGGGACCTGGGTCCGTCTGGTCGTCGTGCGCCGGCTCGAAGGCGCCACCTGGTTCCGTGACGCCTATGTCAACGGAACGAAGGTTCTGGACAACCTCGAAGGCGAAGGTCTGGACGGCAACAGCAGCCTGTACACGAACGCCCAACAGGGCGAGGGACAGTTCACGATCCTCTCGGACTCCGACGCCACCACGTACGGCGGGTGCGAGTTGGACAGTTTTGCCTTCGTCGCCGCGGCAATGTCGGATGAGGAGATCGCCGACCTCGGCGCCTACCGGACCCAGGGCATCTTCGGCATCGCAGGCATCGCATCCGAGCCTGCCCCTGCGGATGAGGCATTCGATGTCCCGCGAGATACGAGTCTGGCCTGGAAGGCAGGCGAGTTTGCCGCGACGCACGACGTGTATTTCGGAGCGGCGTTCGACGATGTCAACGACGCGAGCCGGGACGATCCGAGGGGCGTCCTGACCGGCCGGGATCAGACGGATGCCCAATTCACTCCCGAGGGCATCGAGTACGGCCAGACCTACTATTGGCGAATCGACGAGGTCAATGCGGCCCCCGACGACACCACCTTCAAAGGCGACGTGTGGAGCTTCACGGTCGAGCCGTTTGCCTATCCGATCACGGGCGTGACGGCCACCGCCTCCAGTGCCCAGCCCGGCATGGGACCGGAGAACACGGTCGATGGCTCCGGACTCGACGACCAGGACCGGCACTCCACCGACTTGACGCAGATGTGGATGAGCAGCGGCAAACCCGCATGGATCCAGTTCGAATTCGACAGGGTCTACAAGCTCGACCGCATGCTCGTCTGGAACTCGAACCAGTTGATCGAGACGTATCTCGGCTTCGGCGCCAAGAGCGTTGTCATCGAGTACTCTGCCGACGGGGCGACGTGGGCCGAGTTGGCGGATGTGCCGGAATTCGCCAAGGCCAGTGGAACAGCGGCCTACACGGCGAACACCACGGTCGACTTCCTCGGCGCTACGGCGAAATTCGTCAAGCTGACGATCAACGCCAACTGGGGCGGGGCCGCACCGCAGACCGGTCTGAGCGAAGTGCGGTTCTTCTACATCCCGGTTCAGGCCCGCGGGCCCGTGCCGGCCGATGGAGCCACAGGCGTCGGCATCGACGCCGAGCTGAATTGGCGCCCCGGCCGGGAGGCCGAATCGCACGAGGTATACTTCGGCACGGACCCGAGCACCATGATCTGGGTCGGCACTCCGTCCGAGCACAGCTACACGCCCGGCCTCCTGGACTTCGCCATGACCTATTTCTGGGCGGTCGACGAAGTCGGCGGCGACGGGCCTTACGCCGGCGAGGTCTGGAGCTTCACCACGCAGGAATACGCGACGATCGACGACTTCGAAATCTACAACGACGACGACAATCGCATCTACGACTCCTGGATCGACGGCCTGACGACCGGCGCCAGCGGCTCGCAGGTTGGATACGATGTCTCGCCGTTTGCCGAGCGCAGGATCGTCCACAGCGGCAGGCAGTCGATGCCCCTGGCGTACGACAACTCGGCCTCGCCCTTCTACTCGGAAGCCGAGCGGACCTTCGCTTCGCCGCAGAACTGGACGGTCGCCGGCGCCGACACGCTGACGCTGTTCTTCCAGGGCGGCGCCGAGCCGGCGGACAATTCGCCCGAAGGCCTGTACGTCACGATCAAGGACAGTTCCAACAAGTCCAAGACGATGGTGCACCCGGACGCCGCCGCCACGACACGGGTCGATTGGCAGCAATGGAAGATCCCGCTGACCGAGTTCACCTCGGCCGGCGTGAAAGTCGGCGCGGTCAGATCGATCACGATCGGCGTAGGCAACAGGACCTCTCCAGCCAAAGGCGGCGCCGGCAGGATCTTCCTCGACGACATCGCCTTCGGCGTCTCGCTCCCGTGACCGGAGTCCACACGGAGTGACGCGGTGCGCCGCAGAAGGCACAGGCCCTGCAACCAGGGCACTTCGCGCCTCATGAACGACGCGGACGGACTTCCGCGAGGACAACGCGCGAACACATCCACATCGAATGGGATGTGGCCGGAATACGATCGCATGCGGCGGTGGGAATCCAAAGACTTGGGAGGAGAATCCGGGGTCGGACCTGCGCATCTCACAAACGGCTCTTGACCTGCTGCGGGCAGGCACGACCCAGGCGGTCGCGCAGGGGGAGTCTTTCGCGTTTGGTCCGCCCGTTTTGCAGTCGCAAAGGACGTATCTCGTATCCGGTCGCTCGTATCTCATATCTTCCTCCGTGGCCCTCTGCATAGCAAAGTCTTCACATCTTGTTTTCTTGGCAAGCATTTTCATGCAGCCAGCTTCGCGATGTCTGCGTCACGGAGCTTCAGGGCGGCCGTCATAATCCGTTGGCCCCGGGGCGTAACTCGATAATAGCGAGTCCTACTGACCTTGCGGATCAGGCCGTGAGCACGCAACAGGCGTAACAGCCGCGTCGTTCGACCGGACGCCCGGCGACGTTCCTGGGCATCCGCAGGTGGGCTCGCCTCCAGCCGTTGACGCAGATCCCGATTCGTGAACCCCTTGAGCAGGAACTGACCATTCAACACCACCTTGAACACCGATGCCTCCTGCGGGCTGACCGGACGCAAGGCCCGGTACGGCCGATCGTCCTTGGTCACCCGACAGCTCACCCCGTCGAGCAACTCCCGAGCCGGCGATGGCTCCTCCACAACCGCAAGCGCTTCGAAGTAACGCTCATTGGCGGCGTGACTGATTTCCACGCGCCGATCCAGGTCCGCCACGGCATGGCGCATCGGTATCCACCGCATGCCAGGAATCCCCTTCCGTACCGTCATCTTGCAGACCTTAAACCGCCGGGCATTGTTGATCGTCGTCTCGACCCGCAAGACCGAGCCCTGCTTATCGTATATCTTGATCGAGTTTTCCTGCAGCCAGTGCTTGACACGCACCCCTTCGCTCCGCGTGATCCGACTCGTCGAGACTTCCCCCTGGAATAGACCATGGGGTCGTCGGCCCAGGAACCGCAGAACATCCCGGCTATCGAACTGCTTGATCGCGTGGTCCACCAACGCCGGGTAGATCCGCGACAACGTCTGGGCATCCCGGAACATCACGTCCGTGGCGTACTCGCTCTCCGAGACGCTCCAGTAGTAAGGATGCAGATCCAGCCCGCCGCTCTTGCCCGCCAGCGGATTGACCCGAGCCGAGAGCATCTTGAGCCATCGCTCCCACTTGCGGCTCTCCAGGTCCGTCAGCATCTGCTGCGCCCGTTCCACGTCCTCGATCCACACAAAGCAATTGTCCCGCTGCTCGAAGCCGATCCCCGCCTTGCTCATCCGCTTGGCCAGATACTCCCGGCCGTTGAGACACACGTGAATCCCGAACGGCAGCCACGTCGCCACACGCACATGCATCAGCCCGAACTCCCGATCCAGGTAGTAATAGTATAGGTGCAGGCACTTACGCTGCTCGGAGCGAAACCCAAAGCCACCCCGGTCGTTACGCCGGATGCTGAAACTCATGCACGGCTCCACAGACCGCAGGATGCACACCAGCCCCTCCGTGATCCCATCGCGTGCCGCGATCCGCTCGGCCTGGGCCTGCTTATCCTGACCACTGCTGGCCAGATACTCGAACGGACGGCCCGCCCGCTTGGCCACCTGCTCGGCGTGATCGACCAGACGCTGAGACAAACCCGTCGCAAATGTTTTGAAGTCCTTGTAGGGGATGCCCATCGCGCCCAGGAAGCGATCCACGCCTTGGGCGTAACAGATCGAACGCAACGTGCCGCGAAACCGCATCCGGTCGAAACCACTCAAAACCCCAATGACATCCTGCTGGTGACGCTGTATAAAGACATCCATGGCGTTGCTCCTTGGGAACGGTTGGTCTTCTGCAAACCCTACCGTACACGAAAGAGCAACGCCTTTCATCTATTTGGTTGCGGCCGAAGGCCGCGCCAAGC